>DAHUZS010000130.1 GCA_027315045.1 Acidimicrobiaceae bacterium | reverse complement strand
ACACCTCAAGAGCGACATCAAAGGTTGGATCAAGACCTGGAACGAGAACCCTCGCCCCTACGTCTGGGTCAAGACCGCAGATGAGATCCTGGCTTCCCTCGCACGGTATTGCTCACGAATCTCTGAGGCGGCACACTAGCGCCCCGAGGGACCGGGTGCGCCTTGGGGGGCCGCTGGTCCGAGGACCCGGGCCAGCTCGAACACGTCGTCTCGTCAGCGGAGCTCGTCAAGCGCGAACCAGCCGAGCTCGGCGATCTCCGTGGCCCAGGGTCGGAGCTCCCCGTGCCCTCGGCGGCACTCACGGAGTACAGGACGACCATCTTGGGGTGGTCGGCCACCGCCACGAGCCGGCCGACGGCGACCTCGAGCCCGGTCTCCCTCACCGCCTCGAGCCGCCCGGTTGTCGCGCTGGCGCCGGGGCGAGTCTCGCACCCGCGAGATCCTGACCCTCCACGAGGCCGATAGGATGACCAGCTCATGTACGCGGTGATCCGAACGGGCGGAAAACAGGAGCGTGTGAGCGAGGGCCAGAGGCTCGCGGTCGAGCTCCTGGGTGCGCCGGTCGGGGACGAGGTCGAACTGGACCCGGTGCTGGTGGTCGACGGCGCCACGGTGCTGGCGACGCCCGAAGAGCTGGTCGGAGCGGTCGTGCGGGCCCGGGTGCTCGGCGAGGAGCGGGGCGTGAAGATCCGGGCCGGCACCTACAAGTCCAAGAGCAACCAGCGCCGCCGGTGGGGCCACCGTCAGCGCCTGAGCACGATCCAGATCGAGACCATCACGGTCCCGGGCCGCCGGCAGGTGGCGGCGGGCACCGCCGAGTAGCCAGGAGGAGCGATGTCCAAGACCAAGGGCGGGGGCTCGACCCGCAACGGCCGGGACTCGAACGCCCAGCGGCTCGGGGTGAAGGTCTACGACGGCACCACGGTCACGGCTGGCTCGATCCTCGTGCGCCAGCGGGGCACCAAGTTCCATCCCGGCAGCGGGGTCGGCCGGGGCGGCGACGACACCCTCTTCGCCCGCCGCGCCGGCGTGGTGAAGTTCGGCCAGCGGCGGGGCCGCAAACTGGTCGACGTCCTGGTCGACTGACCCCGCACCACCGGCAGGTGGGTGGGCTGGCCGTAGGATCGTGATCGTGGAGGAGCGCTACCACCCGCCCCTCGAGGAGTACCTCGAGACGATCCACTCCTTGCAGGAGGAGGGGACGCCGGTGATCGGGGCGCGGATCGCCGAGCGGATGGGCCGCTCCGCGCCCTCGGTCTCTGAGATGCTCGACCGGCTGGCCGACGAGGGGTACGTGCGTCGGCAGGGTCGGGTGGTCGAACTCACCGAGACCGGTGCTGTGCTCGCGGCCAAGGTGGTGCGGCGTCACCGCCTGGCCGAGCGGTTCCTCGTCGACGTCCTCGGGTTGCCCTGGCACAAGGCCCACCTCGAGGCAGGGGTCTGGGAGCACGTGATCTCCGACGAGGTCGAAGAGCGGCTGGTCGCCGTGCTCGGCAACCCGACGACCTGTCCGCACGGGAACCCCATCCCCGGGTCCGAGCGCCCGGCCTCGGCCGAGCGGCAGCGCCCACTGGCCGAGACGGAGGCCGGGGACAAGGTGCGCCTGGAGCGGATCTCAGAGGACGTCGAGATGGACATGGGCTCGCTCGTCTACCTCGAGGAGCACGGCTTCGTCCCCGGGGCCGTCGCCGTAGTGTCGTCCCGGGGACCCGACGGGACCCTGGTGCTCGAGGTCGGCGAGTCCACCGTGGCCTTCGGGACCGACCTCTCGCGTCGGCTCTTCGTCGCCGCGCTCTAGGTCCGAGCATGTCGACCTTCGTCGACCGGGCTCAGCTCCATGCGAAAGGTGGGGATGGCGGCGCCGGGGCGGTCTCGTTCCGCCGGGAGGCCCACGTCGACCGGGGCGGGCCCGACGGGGGGAGCGGTGGCCGCGGCGGGGACGTCTGGGTGGTGGCGTCGAACAACCAGTCCTCGTTGCTCGGGTTCCGGGACCACCCGCACCGCCGGGCGGAGGACGGCGGGCACGGGTCCTCGAAGCGCAAGTCCGGGGCATCGGGCGCTGACCTCGAGGTGCCGCTGCCGGTGGGGTCGGTCATCCGCGACCATCGCAGCGGGGAGGTCCTCTGCGACCTCGCCGGGCTGGGCGACCGGTGGCGGGCCGCGCGGGGGGGTCGGGGGGGCCGGGGCAACGCCACGTTCCTCTCCAACCGTCGCCGGGCCCCGGGGTTTGCCGAGCAGGGGGAACGGGGCGAGGAACGGTGGCTGACGCTCGAGCTCAAGCTGGCCGCCGACGTCGCCATCGTGGGGTTCCCTAACGTCGGCAAGTCCACCCTGATCTCCACCATCTCAGCGGCGCGGCCCAAGATCGCCGACTACCCCTTCACCACCCTCGAGCCGCACCTCGGAGTGGTCCGGGTGGGCGACCCCTCCGGGGGGTCGGATCTCGTGGTGACCGATATCCCCGGCCTGGTGGAGGGAGCGGCTGAGGGGAGGGGGCTCGGGCACGAGTTCCTGCGCCACATCGAGCGGGCCCGGGCCCTCTTGGTGCTGGTCGACCTGGCGGCCACCGGTGGGATCGAGCCGAAGAGCCAGCTCGCGGTCCTGCTCGACGAGCTCCGTCGGTACCAGCCCGAGCTGCTCGAACGGCCCCGGATCGTGGTCGGGTCCAAGGCCGACCTGGTGGCGGAACGCAGCGGCGGCGAGCCGGTGTGCGAGCTCGAGGTCTCCGCCGCCACTGGCTCGGGGCTCCCCCAGCTGGTCGGCCGGCTGGCCGAGCTGGTCGCCGCGGCT
>DAHUZS010000129.1 GCA_027315045.1 Acidimicrobiaceae bacterium | reverse complement strand
AACGAAGGTGCCCGGGCGTTCCTCGCGTTCCGGAGCTACCTGTCGACCGCCGCCAAGCAGGGTATGAACCGCCTCGAAGCGCTACGCCAACTGTTCAACGGTGGGCCATGGATGCCCGCGGCACCCGGAGCCGGTCCCTGAAGCATCGGGCCCAGGCCCACCCTGGCACCGAGTACCGGAGCACCGGGCGTGGTGCCCCCGGCGCGCCCACCTGAACAGTTACAAGTCCCCAACGACTGGAGCATCTTCAGCACCGATCAGGTTCTCGAGGCCGAGAACGGGAAGCTCGGTCCGACCCAGCTCAAGCAGATCTCGAGCGGAGAGTGGATCGAGACCATGACCAACCGTCCACGGGTCACGGCAAAGGGCTCGATCGGCATCGGACGGCGCTACCCGACCGCGCTGGCCGAAGTGCGTCAGCTCGCGGCGTCCGAACGTGACGCGCTGAACTTCGCCGCCATGCGCTCGGAGCTTCTGGGCACCGATCCGCTCACGGCCTCTTCGGGGTTCCAGATCCTGAACTACAACGAGTTCACGAGCCCCGGCGGGATCCGCGGCATCAAGATGGTGGTGAACATCACAAGCACGACGCCGGTCTTGACCTTTGGCCAGATCACTGCAGTGGACGCGAACACGAACTACATCTTCGCCATCGGCGTCGGGTGCGCGGCGAGCTGTTGGAACGTCAACGCCGGGGCCATCACCACCCTGTTGAAGTCGTGGACACTGAAGGAGCAGGCGCCATGAACAATTGGGTTCCGGGCGTGAACGACGACGGACTGCCATCGCCCTGGAGATCCTCCGCCAGCTCCACTACTTCGTGTGCGAGCGCTCGGCCGTCTGGAACCACCTGTGGGCGGAGAGCGTCTTCGGAGGGTTGCGCCGGTTGTCCCATCGGATCAGCGACTGGAACCGGTTCCGCTTGGCTCGCGCCATGAAGGTCGTCGTGGCACTGGCGATTCTGGCGATCATCCTGGCCGGCTTTTACCACACCTCCCCGTTCGTCTCCCTCTTTCAAGTTCCCGCGGCGATCTACTCCGAGCTCCCGCTGCTGGTGCAGATCGTCTTCGGCTTCTTCTTCGTGATCCTTCAGTTCGTCGGCCTCTTCTGGTTCCTTTCGAAGGGCGGGATCGACATCTATTACCCCGGGGACATGAAGACCCGGTTCACCGACGTGTGGGGCCAGGACTCGGTCCTCGACCGGGTGAAGGAGAACATCATCTTCTTGAAGGACCCCGACTCGATTGAATCCCGCGGCGGCTACGTTCCCGGAGGGATCCTGCTCTGGGGCCCTCCGGGCACCGGGAAGACCCTGATTGGCGAGGCCGTCGCGGGTGAGACGCACAACCCCTTCGTGTTCGTGGACCCCGGTGCGTTCAACAACATGTTCTTCGGGGTCGGGGTCTTGAAGGTGAAGGGCCTCTTCCGCAAGCTGCGCCGGCTCGCCCTGCGATACGGCGGGGTGGTCGTCTTCTTCGACGAGGCCGATTCGCTGGGTAGCCGCGGGGCTCACCCCGGGACGGGTGTTCGGACCGAACGCCTCCTTGGTGCCCTGGAGCCATGCTGGCTGTCACGGCTTGGCCTACTCCGACCAGGCCGCGCTGACCCACGTCCTCGGGGCCTGGCGCGTGGAATCCGAAGCGACCGAGCCCCCCGGATCGGTCCCATCAAGATGATGGGTATGGGGGTCGGAGGCGGTGGTGGCATGGGCACGCTGGAGTCGCTGCTCTCCGAGCTCCGGCCTGAGCAAGCCACGTGGGTTGGTGAACCGGGTGGTTCGTCGAGCACTGGGCCTCAAGCCCTCCCCGCCCCCCAAGTACCGGATCCTGGTCATGATGGCGACGAACTTGCCGGAGGCCCTCGACGAGGCGCTGTTGCGGCCGGGGCGCATCGACCGGGTCTACAAGGTCGGCTATCCGACCAAGGCGGGTCGGGTGCGCACCTACCAGGGCTACTTCTCCAAGGTGAAACACGCCCTCGACGCCGAGCACATCGACCGCCTCGCTACCATCACGCCGTACGCGACTGGGGCCACGATCAAGGACCTGGTCAACGAGTCGCTCATCAACGCCATCAGGGACGGGCGCGAGGTGATCACCTGGGGCGACGTCGTCAAGGCCAAGCAGCTGAAGGAGTTGGGGCCCCCTGAGGACGTCGAGTACATCGAGCGGGAGCGCCACGCGGTCGCCGTCCACGAGGCGTGCCACGCGGTCACCGCGGCCCGGATCCACCGTGACTGGGCCATCGACGTCGCCACCATCGAGAAGGGCGGGACCTATCTCGGCATGGTGAAGCCGGTCAAGGTCGAGGACACCTTCACCCGCTGGAAGAGCGACTTCGAGTCCGAGGTCATGGTGTTCCTGGCCAGTTTGGCGGGCGAGCGGATGTTCTTCGAGGGCGACACCTCATCGGGCGTGAGCGGGGATCTCGAACACGCCACCCGCATCGCGACGTACATGGAGGGCTACTGGGGGATGGGATCGACCGTGGCCAGCCACGGCGTCACCAAGGAAGCGGGGGTGTCCGGCGGGGATCCCGAGAAGGGGCGCCGGAGCAGCAAGGAGAACGAGATCCTCAAGGGCGGCCTTGGCAACCGTATCGAAGCCAACCTCACCCGGCTGGTGGAGGAGACCCGGAAGCTGCTCGAGGCCAACCGGCTCCAAGTGCTCGCCGTCGCCCACGCGCTCGAGAAGTTCAAGACCATCACCGGCGAGGACGTGCTGGCCATCATCGAGGGCCGCCGCGGGCCGTTCATCGACGGGAGTCGTTACCACACCGAAGAGTTCCGGCAGATGGCCGAGGAGTACCACCGGCGGATCCTCGACGTCCACGCCGGCAGGAGCCACGATCCGATCCCGCTTCCCGTGGTGGCGGGACTGGCGATCGCCGAGCAGCAACCCGAGCCGGTCGGGCACGCCACCGACGTCGCCCTTGGACCGCTGAGCTAACTGCGTTGTCCGACGAGGTCAGCCTCTCGTTCTCTCGCTCGGCGGCGCCGAGCCGCGGCGAGCTCCCGATCCTGTGGGGGAGCACTCGACACCAGCTCGGCCAACAGGCGCTCGGAGGCCGTCGCGACGTCGCGCACGGCGAGCTCGAATGCCTCGGTGTTGGCCCGGGAGGGTCTCACCGATCCGCTGATCTTGCGCACGTACTGGAGCGCCGCCGCGCGCACCTCGTCCCCGGTCACCGGTGGGTCGAGGTGATACAGGCGTTGGATGCTTCGACACATGCCCCGAGCCTCGGGCTCGGGCGGGACGGTCCACCGGCTCGCTTGAAGAGGCGTCGTTCGCCGACGACACCGGCGTAACCTGAAGCGTGCTCGCTCAACGCGTGGGGCGCTTGCGGGAGCGGGTCGGTCGTGGCCAAGGTGAGCTGCAGAGCGCGCTCTTGATCGCGGTGCCCGAGGTCGATCCGCTCATCCGCTCGCTCGGCGTGCTGCCGGACGGCAACGGCCTGCCGCCGCACGTCAGCGTCCTCTATCCCTTCCTCGCGCCGCCGACCCTCGGCCCCTCGGTGGACGAGGCGCTGGCCAGAGTGGTCGGCAACCATCGCGCCTTCGACTTCGCCCTGACCGGGCTCGGCACGTTTCCCGGGGTGGTCTGGCTGGCCCCCGAACCCGAGCGACCTTTCTTGGACCTGGGCGACTCGGTTATCGCAGAGTGGCCCGACCTGAGCCGCTACGGCGGGGCCTACCCCACCGAGGTGGCTCATCTCACCGTGGCGCGCGGTCGGATCCGCCGTTCGTGGCGGGCCACCGTTGCCGCCGCCGTCCCGATCCGGGCCCGGGCGACCGAGGTGCTGCTCATGGTGGAGCGCTCCTCGGGGACCTGGAGCGTGCTGCGTCGGTTCGCGCTATCGGGGGTCCGAGGGGGCGATGCTCCGCAGGGTGGCTAGGTCCTGGAGGTCGCGTCCGCGGGGCTCGTAGCCCCGATGCAAGGCGAGTTGGACATCAATGCTGAGGCACGGGACGATCCGTCCGGCGACGGACCCCCAGCAAAAGCAGTCCCAGCCCAGCGCCGGCGTGAGGTCGGACTCGGTCCCTGGGCCCACGATCGTCACCGGGTGGACGTCGACGTGGCGGCCGATCGTGTCGCGGTACACCGAGCTGCGGGACAGGCCGGCCTCGGGGACCTCGAACTGCGCGTACGGCTCGAAGCCGAGTGACGCTAGGCAAGCCGCCACGGACTCCTCGTCCTCGATTCGGACGACCAGGTCGAGATCGTGATGCCACCGGGTCTGACGACCGGCCAGCGCGTCGACCCCCCAACCCCCGGCCAACCAGAGCGGCAGCCCGGATGCCTCGAAGTGCTCGACGAGCCTGAGCACCTGTTCGGATCGAACTCCCACCACCCGCCGCTTGAGGCGCCGGACGAACCGCACCCGTTCGAAGGCCCGGCGCAGCACGCCCGGCAGTGAACGGTAGATCCGCCATGCGGACGCACTCGACTTCTTCGACGAGGAGGTGGGGCCGTCGATCCTCGTCGGAACGTCGCCTCTCGCCTCAAGGCACGAGCCGGGACCGACGACGACGTCGGAGCGAGGATCGAGCGAGGTCACCGGGCCACCGTCTCGGTCGGGCCGTGACCCGGTGCCGTCGCGTCGCTCGCCGTCGGTCGCTCGGGCGGGAAGAGCACCCGCACCAGGTGATCGGTCATCCTCGTGGCGACGTCGGCACGCTGCCAGGCCGGGACCAGCGCGTGGTCGAGCCCCTCGATCACCTCGATCTGGATGCGGTCCCCGTCCGCAGTGGCCAGGGTGTCGTAGGCCTCCATCCCGAAGGACCGGCCCTCGTTGACCCCGCAGAGGATGAGGACATCGACTGACTGATCACGGAGGCGGTCGAGCCACCCGGTGGGATTGCGCCGACGGTGGAGCAGGTGGGCCACCCGCCAGAGGAGCTTGCTCAGCTGCCGACGGACCGGTTCGACGGCAAGCAGGCGGTACGCACCGACGAAGGAGCCCACCGGCCAGCAGATCCGCCTCCTCGGGTCCATTGGTCCGTCCGCGAGCTCGGGGGGCGTGAAGTGCAAGACCGGGTTGATCGCGCAGACCGCCCGCATGGGCTGAGACAGCGCCGCCTCGAGGGCCTGATAGCCCCCCGAGCACAGGCCGACCAGGGCGACGTCGGTCGGATCCGTGGCCAGAACACGGCGTGCGTCCTCGACGTCGTCGAAGTTCTCCGGCGCCCGGATCACCTGGGGAGCCTGGCCCGGGCGGGTGGGGCTGTCGCCCAGGCCGCTCTGGTCGAAGCGGGCACAACGGATCCCCATCGACGCCCAGTGCCGGGACAGGTCGACCCACAGCCGGCTCGGACCGGTGTGGCTGTTGTTCCCACTGTTGAGCATGAGGACGGTGGTCGAGACCTTGGCCTCGTCGGGGTCCGTGACGATCCCGAACAGGCCCGCGGGGCCGATCCGCACCGCCTGCTCGGTGACGCTCGTCCCGGCCACGCCGATCCGGGCCGACTCGCGCCGGGGCACCGTGATCGTGCTCGCCGGCCGGCGGTTCTGCGTCGTCAACCACGAGACGATGTGCCCCATGGTCTCCACCGGGATCTCCCGTTCCGCCAGGTCCACGTCCAAGAGCCGTTCCTGGCCAAGGGCCGGTCCCTCGGCGACCTCGGTCCCGAGGGCACCGGCCAGGTCGACCTGGGGTCGCCGGCCCGGCCTGGTCAAGAGCAGGACCCGGGCCCGGGGATGTCGGCTGTCTGGGACCTCGAGCGAACCGAGATCTGTCGCCGTCTCGGCATCGAGCACCATGCCGGGGAGCTCAACGACGCCCTCCTGGACCGGGTGGTCCTCGAGCGCCAGCCTGTGGAGCGCCGACTGCTCACGGAGGAAGGCCCGGGGCGAGGGGCAGGGATCCCATAGCACCACGCCGTCGATCGGTTCGGTCTTGGCGGCTGCCACCGCCGCCAGGAGGGCTCCCATCCGCATCCCGACGAGCGACACCGAAGCGCTGCCCGACTCGCGGGCCAGCTCAATGGCGGCAGAGATGCTGGCGAGCCACGCCGCCACCCGAGCCGGGTCGCCGTCCACACCGGCCGAGTCCCCGGTGCCGTCATAGTCGAACCGCACGGCCAGCATGCCGGCCGCCGCGAGGAGTTGGGCCAGCATGCGGTAGGCGTAGTGAGCGTTGGTCCATTCCCGGGCGAGTGGCGGACAGAGGACGACCGCCCCGACGGCCGTGTCATCGGCCGGACGATGAACCCAGCCGAAGAGGGGCCGGTCGGTAGGGCCGAACCACAGCGCGGTTTCCGTGTCCGGGCGCGTCTCGGTGGCGCTCTGGTCCGGCGCGGCCCGTTCGGTCACCCGCACGAGGCTCATCCGAACAGCTCCCTGCCGACGAGCTCGGGCCATTGGTCGGGGTCGAACCCGTGTGCGGCCAACAGCGCGATCGCGACCCGGTCGGTACCGAACCCGATGCAAGCGCTGTGGGCGACGTCGCCGTCGGCGGTCTCGATCCGGAACGGCAGGCCAAAGTGATCGCGGTGGTAGTTGACCGACAGCAAGGCTGTCGGTTCGGCACCGGGAAAGATCGGCACCACCCCCTCGTATTTCAGCCCCTCATCCTTCTGCTCCGCCGCCATCGCGGCACCGAGCCTCCCGAAGAACGGGTCGTTGGCTGGCGCCGCGCTGACCTCGAGCCCAAGCTCGGCCAGGAGTTGCAGCCCGATCTCTAGTGCCTGGTCGCGATGGCGCTGGGCGCTCTCGGGGTCCCCGATGTAGACGACCTCGTGCTGTCGGAACGTCTGCTGGCGGACCGGGTCCACGCTCGGCTCGTGCCGGTAGCAGGACCCGATGGCCTCGAAGAACGCGCCGCCGGCTGGCAGACGACCAGTGCACATGGGGTAGATCGGGTGGCAGAGCGCCGGCACCAGCATCACTTCTGCCGGCTGGAGCAGCGTCGAGTAGTCGCCGTCGTGCTCGACCCGCCTGATCAGCTCGGCGTGCTCCCGGTCGGATCCCTCGAAGACGTGGATCGACCCCATGAGATCGGGGAAGGCACGCAGGTAGCCGGTCGAGTCGAAGGTGCGTCGGGCCATGACCGGAGGGAGGTAGAGCATGGTGGCGCCGAGACTCTCTCCCCACCGGCGCACCCTGGCGTCAAACGCGCGGACGATCCGCTCGTAGGTGTCGGACCGGCCGTAAACGCCATCGACCCCGGTCGGGAACAACAGGCCCTCGTCGAACAGCCGCTGACGCAGGTCTTGGCGGAGGTCGACCGCGCTCATGGCGAACCGGGACCTTGCCGGCCGAGGGCCCGGCAGGGGGGGCAGGCCCGGCTCATGCCGCGACCCCGCCGAGCTCGAGCAAGGCGTGTTCGATAGAGGTCACCGACTGGAACGTCGACCTTCGGATGAGGGCCTCGGGAAACTCGACCTCGAAGGCCTCCTCGATGGCGAGCATGAGGCTGACGCTGGCGTGCGATGTCATGCCGGCCTGGAACAGATCGCTCTCGTCGCCGAGCTCCTCGATCGGCACCGAGAGGCGGGCGTGTTCGGACACCACCGTTCGAATTCGTTCCTTCACGATCAAGCTCCTGGTTCACGAGTCCTGGGACTCCATTGTCATTGGTCGGTGCCATCCGTACGCGGACCCGCTGACCACAACGGCGGCCGCCATGCCGGCTTCATAAGTCATACTCAGGGCAAACGGACCGAGGCCTTGCTCCAGCGCGAGCCGGGCGGCGGCGCCGCGGAGCCGGAGCCGGCAGACGCCGGTGGGGAGCCGGACCACCTCGATGGACCGCCAGTCGGGACGTCCTCTGGTCCGACCGAGCAGCTTGAGGGTCGCCTCCTTGGCCGCGAACCGGGCCGCCAGAGAGGCGGCCGCCACCGGGAGCGGCCCCTGGCAGCTCGCGATCTCGTGCTCGGTGAACACCCGATGCAGGTAGCGGTCGCCGAAGCGCTGGACGGAACGGACCACCCCGGCGATGTCCACGAAGTCCACACCGACGGCGATCGGGGTGTTGGTCACGGGTGGGCCTCCAGGCTCGGGAGTCGACGGAAGGCCGAACCACCCATGCCGGAGAACGCTTCCTTGCCGACGAACGGCGTCGCGCCCCGGGCCAGCACGGCATCGAAGCCGGCCAGCCAGTGCCGGCGCGGTGCGCCAGTCGGGGGCTCGGCCCGACCGGTCAGGGCGTCGAATGCGTGCAGCAAGAACACCTCGGGGTCGACGGCGACGCCGGTTGCCACGCTGGTCACCGAGGTGCGAACCGCAGCTCCCTCGCCCAACGGGAGCGCCCCGAGCATTTCGGCCACCCGAGACCGGAACGTCTCCAGCTCAACCTCGTAGGGGAGGTGGACGAGGACTCCGAGGATCGTGGGGCCGAGGCGGGCGACGATGTCGCTGTCCCGGACGTACTCGGACAGCCAGGCCGCGCTCTCCTGGACTCGAGGGAACCCACGCTCCCCGGGAGCTTCCCCCTCAGGAACCTCGACGAGGACGACACCGACGGTCCCCGCCCTGGAGCGAAGGGTGGCGAGAGAGCACCCGAGACCGGCGGTGAACCCTCCCAGGTTGGCGAGCCCGGTGAGCGGGTCGGGTGCGAACAGCTCGCTGAGGCGCACCGGCCCGAGTATGGGCTCGGGGACCGGCGGCGCAACACGTACCCCGAAGACCCCCTCACCGTTGCCCGGTGCGCCGACCGGCTGCTCGGCCGCCGGCGAGCTCGCCTGGCGGTCCTGGCGCGTCGCCGCCCAACGGAACAGGTTGACGAGCCGGACGATCTCTCGGCGCATGGGCGGCAGCGCCACGAGCGGCAGCCCCGCCAAGAGGAACAGGGCCCCCGGCATCGGGGTGACCGGGAACGCGATCACCGGCCCGAGGACCACCAACCACGGGATCACCTTGCGGTAGCTGAAGGCGAACATCTGGCGCATTACGACGTGCAGATACCCGAGCGCGCCGAGCGCGCCGAGTGAGGCCCAGCCGAATCCGTCGAGGCCGGTCACCCGAACGAGGACCACCGCGCTCACGCCGAGCACGAGGACGCGTAGGGCGACGGTGGTGGCGACGACGAGGTTGCGACCCCGGCTGTAGAGGAACGTGGACTGGACAAGGCCGGAGGCGCCGACCGTGGCGGCCAACGCCAGCAGGCCGTAGACCGGGAGCCCCCGGACCCACTGCGGACCGAAGACGACCGGCACGATCCAGCGCGCGCACACGCTGAAGCAGGCGAAGGGGATCCCGAGCGAGAGCAGCTGGAGCAGCGACCCCTCCTCGATCGAGTAGCGCAACCGCTTCTCGTCTCGGTCCGGGACCCTCGACATGGCCACGAGCCCGAGGCGGAAGGCGCTGCGCTTGGCGAAGCCGAGCGTGTCGACCAGCCTCTGGGCAAAGGCCACATAGCCGACCCCGGCGGCACCGAGGAACGTGCCCACGACGAGGGGGTTGACCAGGTCACTGGCCCGCCGGAGCCAGTCAGAGCTCGAGAACCCGAGTCCGTGCCGGATGAACTCCCGAACCGCCTCCCAGGACCAGTCCCATCGGTAGCGCAGCCTCGAGGCGACCCAGGTCGCCACGAACAGCCAGCCTTGCCAGGCAAAGAACCCGGCGACGAGGGACCACTCCCGATGGTGGGTCAGGGCGAGCGGGATGGCGGTCGCGTACAGGATGACGTCGCCAACGAGCTCGATCATCCCCATGGTTCGGTAGTCGAAGCGTCGCTCGATCGCCGCCTGGGCCGGGGCCCAGAGCACGTTGAGCGGGATGCAGAGGAGCAGCACGCGCAGGGGCTCCAGCACACCGATCGGACGCAGCAACCCGCCGACGGCCAAGGTGAGCGCCTCGCCGACGGCGGTGACCGCCACCGACGTCACCAACAGCAGGCTGAAGGCCTGGTTGTAGCGCCGCGCCTCGACGGCCGGGCCGAGCCGGATGAGATAGACCTCCAGGCCCATCTGCGCGAAGGACGCCATGAAGAGCGCGAAAGCCGAGGCCGCCGTGTAGATCCCGAACGCACTCGGACCGATCAGCCTGATCACCACGACCACGCCCGCCAGGCGCAGCAGCATGCCGATGGCCTCGCGGCCGATCAGATACCCGCCGCCGCGAATAGCCAGCTGACTGAGTGAAAGACCCGTAGCC
The DNA here is from genome assembly GCA_027315045.1 of Acidimicrobiaceae bacterium. Taxonomy (GTDB): domain Bacteria; phylum Actinomycetota; class Acidimicrobiia; order Acidimicrobiales; family RAAP-2; genus Palsa-461. The sequence goes on along the minus strand of DAHUZS010000129.1, from coordinate 14,089 downwards.
CGCTTGTCTGGGGCTTCGTCGACCGCTAGCGGCTCGGAGGGAGTGTCCATCTCATCGCTCGCTTCCCTGGCGCGAGCCCGAGGTCATTGTCCGGGCAGCTCGTCCGCTGCTCGGCGCAGAAGCGACTCCGCGGTCTCGGTGCCCCCGGCCTCGACCGTCGCCATGGCCGAGCGTGCTCGCAGGCCTCCGGTCGACGACTCGACGCCGGCGGTCAGGGCATCGATGGCGCGTGCCCGGATCACCTCGAGTTCGATGGCGCCGGGCCGCAGGTCGGCCATGATCGCAAACAGGTTGGGCCCGATGCGGGCCACGAGGTCCCGGTCCCGCAGATGGTTGGTGAGCCGCCCTGAGACCGTCATGAGCGCCGAGGGACCAAGCTCGTGCCCCCGGTCGGTCGGTGAGACCTCGATCAGGATCAGCCCCACCGTGCCCTCGTTGTTCGCCACGTGAGTCAGCGAGCTGCTGAGCCGACCGACCAGCGTGGTCAGGTTGGCCAGCCCGGTGTCGGGGTCCGGCGCCAGCAGGGCGTCGAGGCCGCTCGCGCCCGAGGTGGCGGTGCTCGGCCGAGGCTCGGCCACCGAAGGCTCGGCCCGGGCCCCCGACGACCACACCTCCTCGGCCGGAGCTCCGGTCTCGGGCTCGGTGTCGGTCGGCGGGATGTCCGTGACCGCCACCGCGGCGTCGGGCGTGACGACCTCGGGCCGGGGGACCGCTGCCGGGGTGACCGCTTCGACCCATTCGATCTGGTCGAGGCCGAGAAACTCCCAGTCATCGACTCGGCTCTCGCCCTGCACCGGCTGGCCCCAGGCGATGGGCTGGTCGAGGGCGTCGGCGGCCTGGTCGAGGGGGTGCTCGTCATCGATCTGCTCGAAGAAGGCTTCGAGGTCCTCGTCGGGCTCTGACGGAGCAACGTCCGTCGAGGCCCATCCTTCGGCCGTCGGCTCCGGCGGGCCCAGGGTCCAGGCCGACTCGGTCGGCTCGGCCGGTGTCGGCTCGGGCTCGGTGCTCGGCTCGAGCTGGAAGGAGAGCGAGCCCTCGAGCACCCGCTGACGCGCCCGGAGGTAGGAGGTCAGGCGGGCGGCCAGGCTCGCGAGGAGGTTCAGCTGGTCCTGCTCGAAGTGGCCGGCCGGAGGCTCGGCCACGCAGAGCAGGCCCCAGGGATGTTCGGGGGCGTCGTTGTCGCTTAGCGGTGCGACCGCCAGCTTGATGTGGTGGCCCTGTCCGGTCCACATGCTCCTCAGGACCCTGCCGCTGCGGACGAGCACCGTTCCACCGGTCAGGTGCGGGTCCTCCCAGGTCTGCCGGACGAGCTCGTCGATCGACTCGACCGTCCAGGTCGGATCGGCCGTCAGCGTGGGGAACGTGGCGATGGCGAACCCGCCATCGGCCTTGCGCAGCGCGGCAAAGGCCAGCGAGCCCCCGCATTGGGTCTTGGCCATCCGGAGCAGGTGACCGACACCTCCGTGAGCTCCGTTGGCGCTTCCCTGGTCGTCGGTCATCATCGTCGACACGCCTTGTCCTCCTGGTCAGCGTTGAAAAGAGCCGTTTGGACGGTTGGTCCCCGGGGGGAGTTCGCTCGCCTCCGGGGCCGCTCGTCGCAAATAGCGTAGGAAGTCCGCGTCCCGGAACCGTTTACCCCTTGTCCCAGGCACGATTGGACCCCTCCCGCCAATGCGATCCGGGAGTCCCTACATTGCCGAGCGAGGAACGATGGGAGCCGCCGGGTGACCTACGAGGTGGAGCTGTGGTGGACACCCCTCGACCTGTCGGCGCGCTCGGTGGAGGCCAGCGCCCGGACGCTGTCCTTTGAGGAGGCGGTTCGGGCGACCCAGTACCGGGGGCAAGGAGATCGAGCACGCTTCGTCGTGGTCCGCGCGACGTTGCGTCGCCTGCTCGGCCGGATGACCGGACAACCCCCCGAGCAGGTGCGATTGGAGGTCGCCCCGGGGGGCAAGCCGGTGCTGCCCGGCTCGTCGCTCCGCTTCAGCACTTCTCGCAGTGCCGAGGTGGCCCTCTACGCCACCAGCTGGACGATGGAGGTGGGGGTGGACGTCGAGGCGGTCCGTGCGGACGCCGACATGGACGCCATCGCGGCCCGCTTCTTTACCCCTGAGGAGAACCGGGCCCTCGCCGCCATGGATCCCGGTCCCCGCTTACGGGCCGCTTACCAGTGCTGGAGCTGCAAGGAGGCCTACGGGAAGGGCACTGGCGAGGGGCTGACCGGCGCGCTCGGCGACCTGGTGGTCTGGAACCCCGAGCGGGACTCCACCACCCTGGGTGATTGGCGCATCCACCCGGTCGACCTGGAGGGCGAGTACCCCGCCGCAGTCGCCGGGCGCTCCCTGGCCCGCTGGCGACCGAGCCCCCCGTATCGACTCTGACCCCCGCGGCGGCCGCTCATCCGTGCCTGAAGCTGGGACACGACACGGACGGCGGTGGGACGCCGGCTTCCTACCCTTCCAGGAGCACTGAACCGGCCCGCCACAGAACCGGCCCGCTGACGGGATCCATCCGTCACCACTCTCCGCGTTCGTAGGGCTCCGTGAGGGAGGAAGAGCGAATGGCAGCAGCAGTGGCCCTCGGCACCACGGTGGTCGACCTGGTCGACGCTGTCGCCGCATCCCGACCCAGACGGCTGGCCGTGCACAGCTCGGATGGCACACTGACCTACGCCGAGCTCCTGGAGCGGGCCGACGCCGTCGTCGCCGTGCTCGACGAGCAAGGAGTCCAACCCGGCGACCTCGTCGGCCTCTGCGTGGCCCGTTCGTCCGCCCTCGTCGTGGGCGCACTCGGGGTGCTGCGGGCCGGCGCCGCCTACGTGGCCATCGACCCCCGCTATCCCGACGATCGGATCGCCTGGATGGTGGAGGACTCCGGGGCCAAGGCCGTCGTCTGCGACGAGGGCACCAAGGACCGGCTCGGTGACCGGCGCTCCACCATCGTGCTCGGACGCGGCGGCCGGTGTGGGGGTCGAGGGGGCCCGCATCGACTCCCGGTCCACTCGGCACCGAGCGACCCCGCCTACGTGGTCTACACGTCGGGCTCGACCGGGCAACCCAAGGGGGTCCTCGTCGACCACGCCAGCCTCGGCAACCTGGTCGCCTGGCACCTCGGCGCGTTCGACCTCGACTTCGCCGACCGCTGCACCCAGATCGCCAGCCCCGGCTTCGACGCAGTCATCTGGGAGATCTGGCCGGCCCTGGCCGCCGGCGCCTCGCTGCACGTGGTCCCCGAAGAGCTGCGCACCGATCCGATCGGCCTGCGCGACTGGCTGGTCGCCAAAGGGATCACCGTGTCGTTCATCCCGACCGCGGTGGCCGAGGGCCTGATCGGCCTGAGCTGGCCGCAGAGCACGCCGCTCCGCTACCTGCTGACCGGGGGCGACGCACTCGGCCGTCGACCACCGATCGAACTGCCGTTCGCGTTGGTGAACAACTACGGCCTGAGCGAGGCCACGGTGGTGGCCACCTCGGGCGTCGTCGACCCCCAGGGCGACGGACCCCCCTCGATCGGTCGGGCAATCGACGGAGTGGTCGCCGAGGTCGTCGACGAACGACTCCAACCGGTCGCGCCCGGGATGGCCGGCGAGCTCATCATCGGCGGGGTGGCCGTGGCCAGCGGCTATTTGGGACGCCCCGAGCTCACGGCCGAGCGATTCCTCGGTGAGGGCTCCGACCGCCGCTACCGCACCGGCGACCTGGTGCGCCAGCGTCCCGACGGGGCCTTCGACTTCCTCGGCCGTCTCGACGACCAGCTGAGCATCCGCGGGTACCGGGTGGAGCCCGGCGAGGTCACCGCGGTCTTGAACGCTCACCCGGCCATTACCGCCAGCGTCGTGGTCGGCGTCGGCGCGACCAGCGCGGAGCGCCAGCTCGTCGCCTATGTCGTCGGGAATGGTGAGGCCCAGCCCGACCGCTTCGAGATCATCGAGTATCTGCGGGGCTCGCTCCCCGAGTACCTGGTTCCTGGGCGCTACGTGTGGCTCGAGGCCCTGCCCCTGACCGCCCACGGCAAGGTGGATCGGGCCGCCCTGCCGGCGTTGGCCTACGAGCCACTCCCGGGCGCCGAGGGGGATCGACCACTTCGGACCCCTACGGAGGCGAAAATCGAGGCCGTGTTGAAGGAACTGCTCGACGTGCCCGAGGTCGGGCCGGAGGAGAACTTCTTCTTGCTCGGGGGCCACTCCATGCTCGGGGCCCAGTTGATCGTGCGGCTCGAGACGTTGTTCGACGTCGAGCTCGGCCTCCGGTATCTGTTCGACCACCCAACCCTCGGCGAGATCGCCGGCGCCGTCGACCGCCAGGTCGCCGAGCAGGCGCCCGGGGACCCGGTCCGGTGAGCGGCCCGGCGACGCGCCAGGGGGCGCCGACGCTGAGCCTGTACCAGCTCCTCGACCCCGAGGTGCTCGCCAATCCCTACCCGCTCTACCGGCGGCTGCGCGAGGAGACCCCGGTGTACTGGGACCCCTACCTGCACGCCTGGGTGGTGACCCGGTACCCCGATGTCGTCGAGGTCCTCCATCACTTCCACGCCGACCGCACCCCGACCCCCGAACGCCTCGACCAGCTCGGCATGGGGGAGATCACCCCGATCGCCCAGGTGATGGTGGAGCAGATGCTGTTCCTCGACCCCCCCAAGCACGGGCGGGTTCGGCGGCTGGCCTCGGTCGCCTTCACGCCCGGCCGGATCGCCGTCCTCCGAGAGCACATCGGCGGCATCTGCGACCGGCTCTTCGACGAGCTGGCCGGGAGCGGAGGATTTGACGTGATGACCACGATCGCCAACCCCCTCCCGGCCATCGTGACCGCGGAGACGCTGGGGGTGCCGACGTCGGACCACCTGCTGCTCAAGGGGTGGTCGCAGGACTTCGCCGAGATGCTCGGCAACTTCCAGCACAACCCGGGACGGGCTCGCAGGACCCTCAAGGCGGTCGAGGAGATGACCCACTACTTCCACACCGCGGTCAAGCGTGACGCCGTCCATCCCACTGACGGTCTCATCCACGCCCTGAGCACGGCCGAGGTCGACGGCGACCGGCTGAGCGAGTCCGAGGTCGTGGCCAACGTCATCGTGACCATGGTAGGGGGCCAGGAGACCACCACCAACCTGATCGGCAACGGCCTGTTGACCCTGCTGCGCCAGCCGGCCCAGCTCGACCGGCTGCGGGCGAACCCCGGCCTCATCCAGACGGCAGTCGAGGAACTGCTGCGCTACGAGAGCCCCAGCCAGCACACCGCCAGGATCGCCCCGGCGGGGGCCGAGCTGAGCAGGGTACCCATCCCCGAGGGCGACGCGGTGATGGCGGTGATGGGCTCGGCCAACCGGGACCCCTACCGCTTCGAGGACCCGGACCGCCTCGACCTCGGCCGACAGGACAACCGGCACCTGGCCTTCGGCTGGGCGGCGCACTTCTGCTTCGGAGCGCCCTTGGCCCGGATGGAGGGCCAGATCGCGTTCTCCAAACTGCTCCAGCGATTCGGTTCCCTCGCCCTGGCCGACGAGGAGGTGACCTGGCGGCCGAACCTCGGGCTCCGAGGCCTGAGCGAGCTGAACGTCCTGGCCTCGTGACCGAGGAGACGGGCCCCCTCCCGGAGGCGGCACCGATCTCGGTGGCGCAGGAGGCCATGTTCTACCAGTCTCTCCTCGCGCCGACGCTCGCGAGTTACAACGAGACGATCTCGATCCGCAAGGAGGGGGACTTCGATCTTGACGCCTTCCGTGCGGCATTCAACGAGATCGTGCGTCGGCATGCAGCCTGGAGGACAACCTTTGAGGTGGTGAGTGGTCGGCCGGTCCAGGTTGTCAATGACGCTGTCGAGTTCGACCTCCCCGTGCTCGATCTGACTTCCCTCGGCCAAGAGGCCGAAGCCCACGCGGTGCGAGTCGTCTCGGATGTCTCGAGGGTCCCTTACGACTTGCGCCGAGGGCCACTCCTACGACCGAGGCTCATCAAGTTTGCCTGCGACCATCACCGTCTCTACTTGGCGATGCACCATCTCATCTTCGATGGGGTCAGCGTCTACCGGGTCGTGCTCCCCGAGCTTGCGGCGATCTACGAGGCCTTCCGTGCCGGACGGCCCTCTCCTCTGGCCGAACCGTCAACCTCCTACGTCGAATACGCGCGCTGGGAGCAGGAGTGGGTGCTCGGTCAGCGGGCCTGCAAACGCCTCGAGTTCTGGCACAGCCACCTCGAATCGGCCCCGTTGGTCTCCTTGCCGTTGGATCGCAGGCGACGCGATCCGGCGCGTCTCCGCGGAGCCATCGTCTCGCTCGAGGTCGAAGCCGACGTCGCAACGAAGCTCCACCTGCTCGCCCAGGGTGTCGGCGCCACGCTCTTCCAAGTTCTGGCGGCTGCCTGGGCGGTCGTTCTGCGCTTCCACTCCGGTGTTGACGACGTCGTCTTCTCGACGGCCGCCGACCTTCGTCAACGCCCCGAGTTCGAATCGGTGGTGGGCTGCTCGCTCACCCCTCTCGTCTTGCGGGTGGGCTTAGGAGACGAGCAGACGTTCGCCGAGCTTGTGGTCCGGACGAGGAACGAGGTGCTCGACGGCCTCGAGCACCTCGTGCCGTTCGAACGGATCGTCCGGGAATGCAACCCGCCGACCCCAGCCGGCGCCAACCCCGTCTACCAGACCATGGTGGTCCTCGAGCCACCCATGGTGGTCCCTGATCCGTCGTGGTCCATCCACCAGATGGAGCCGGAGATCGGCGACCGGGTCGGCGCGACGAAGCTCGACCTCGAGCTCGGGCTCGATGAGCGCCCGGACGGCGTCATCGATGGTCGCCTGGTTTATGACTCCGATCTCTTCGACCACGAGACGGTCGAGCGAATAGCGAACCGATGGTCGGCCGTCCTTCGACGTGTCGCCCAAGATCCGACGGTCACGATAGGGAGCCTCTTCGGCGCGGATGAGGAGGGCGTGGCGGCGCTCGCCGACTGGAACGCCACGACGACGTCGTTTCCGTTCGTCACCGTCACCGAGATGATCGCCGCCCAGGCCCGTCTGCGCCCGAACGCTCCCGCCGTCTTCGACGGCGAGCATGGTCTCACCTACGGGGAACTCGAAGCCCGGGCCGCTACGACCGCACAGCGCCTCCGGACGGCGGGGCTGGGGCGTGGTGATGTCGTCGCGCTCTGCGCCAACCCGAGCGTAGAGCTGGTCGCGAGTGCCCTCGGGGTCCTCCAAACCGGCGCGGCCTATCTCCTGTTGGATCCCGGGCTCCCGGTCGACTGCCTGGAGAACCTCATCGATGAGGCCGGCGCGGCCATCGTCTACGCCGCCCCGGCTCTGGCCAGCCTTCTTACCGGGACCGCTTCGCCTATCAGGGCCAAAGGGGTCGGCACCGACGCCCCAGGGGCCGGTGAGGACGGAGCCGCTCCCTGTTGCATCCAGTTTCTGGATCCGTCCGGAGCGCAGCCGGGATACGCCTTGTCGAACCGAGCCATCGTGGCGCTCTGTAGCGGGCTCGCCGCCGACGTCGGGCTCGGGCCTGCGGACACTGCGCTCGTTCTTTCCGAAACCCTCTACCGCGCCTCGGCGATCGAGCTATGGATGCCGCTCTCGGCGGGCGCGAGGATCGTCCTGGCGCCACCTTCGGCAGCCGAGGACGGGAGGACCCTGAGCCGCCTGGTTGCCGCCGAGCACGTCTCGTTCCTCCACGCGTTTCCCGCGCGTTGGCGCGAGCTCGTCGACTCGGGCATGCGCCCAGCTCGGGGACTCTGCGCGCTGAGCGGAGCTGTGGGCCTGAGCGAGGATCTGGCCGACGCGATCTGCGATCGATCCCGGGTGTTGGTTGTGGGGTTCGGTGGACCGGAGACCACCATGTACGCCACCTGGGGAACGGTGGACCGAACCGCCCCGCTCACGATCGGCAGACCGGGCGCCAACACCCGTGCGTATGTGCTGGACGAGTTCGGCAATGCGCTTCCTCCCGGTGCCGTCGGTCGGCTGCTCATCGGTGGCGAGTGTGTGGCCACGGTTCATCCTCTCGGTGCCGGGCCAGCGGGTCCCGCACCATTCGAACCGGGTGGCGGCGGTCGGGCCGTCGCGACTGGGCGCCAGGCCCGGTGGCGTCGCGACGGCAACCTCGAACTCGTCCCGGTGCGGGCCGAACTCCAAGATCGCTAGCCTGCCCCGCCCCGAGGAGGCCCGACACACAGGGCATCGGTGCAGCTCGCCACAACGGCGCGGGCATCTTGAAGCGCGACCACCCCGTCAAGTGCCGGGTGCGGCTGGCAGAGCACGACCAGTGACCAGTGACGCGTCTGGAGAGCCCGACCTTCGTCGCCACCGTGCGCATGGAGCACGGAGCCGCCCACCGGTGGGTGCCCTCGGTCACGCACGGGGATGGAGCGGGTGCGTCTGACCATTTGGGACAAGTGCGCGAAGGCTTGGCCCCGGCCCCAAAGCCGGCCGGGCATTGTGGAGAGCGTGAGAGCTGTGTCCACCTCGACAACACCGACCCAGCCACGACGCCGCACGGAACGGAAGACAAACTCCCGAAGGGATCGTCGGCGGCCGAGTTGGGCCCCGAACGACGAGACGCTCGCGCCACCTCTCAAGGAACGATGCTAGGCCCCGACCGCCTTGGCCATGGGCGTCACGGCCCCGGCGGCGGCGACCGTGTGGAGCATCGCCGCCGAGCGGGGGAAGGAGCCATTGGTGAGCGCCCACGAGCCGTCGTCCCAGACCACTGCGGCCAGCAGGTTCTGCGTGTCCGCCCAGCGAAGGAACTGACTGACGAAGCCGGGGTCGTCGCCACCCCCTGAAGCTGCGGCCGGGACGACGCCCCACTTGGCGATCATGAAGAGCTTCTTGTGCTGGTCGGCGAAGGCCCCGAACCAGTCGGGCCCGTAGGCGGCGGAGGCCAGTTCACTCCAGCTGGGGCCGACCAGCCCGAGGCCGACGTCGAAGGCGTCGGTGGCGACGACGTCGACGTAGGCGTTGCCCGGATAGAGCGCGCTGGGCAGGACCCCGTAGCCGGCGGCGGCGTCCCAGACGAAGAGGAATTGCTGATCGGGCACCGAGCGCATCGCCGTCACCACGGCTCGCCAGTACGCCACGTACTGCTGTGCCGTGGCCGGCGTGGTCGCCGCCCACGGCACCGCCGGGTCGCCAGGGTCCCAACCGAGCACGATCAGCGAGCTGCCCTGACCGCCGTCGACGAGCACCTGGGCGAGCTCGGTGAAGTACGAGTTGTACGCGCCGGCCGCCCCGGCGGCCAGCGTGGCGCCCCCGGTGTAGGGGAGCATGGGGACGCCCCACATCATCTGGAAGCCGGTGCCGTTCCATCGTTGCAGGAACCACGCCGGGCTCTCGATCGTCGACCACGAGGTCCCGTCGAGATAGTCGAAGGCATAGGGGACCGGGGCACCGGCGGCGACGCTGAAGGTGCTGGCCGCGGCGACCGCGCCCGGGCCGGCGTAGACGCCGAGGGGGACGGTGGTGCCGCTGACGGTCGGCTTGGGCGTCTTGTGGGCGGGGTTCGTGGGGTGCGGCGCCGCGGTGGTCGTCGGGCTGGGGGCCGTCGAGCTGGTGGCCGGTGTCGCCGTGTTGAGGGTGCTTTCCCAGACCACCCGCACCAGCACCCACACCGCGGTTGCGGTCGCGGCGAGCAGGAACAAGGTGGCGAAGAGTCGCCCTGGCCGCATGGACCGGGCCATCCGGCTCCTCGTGGAGCGGGCTCGAGCACGCAGGCTCATGACGAACCTCCCACCGGGACGAGGGCCGTCTGCGCTGCCAGCGCTGGCGTGGCGTGTGAGGGACGCCTGGGCACGGTGATGGCCAAGAGACACCAGAGCACCTGGGGCATGCCGCCGTTGCTCAAGAACGGCCAGATCAGGTTCATCACGAGCATGGCGCCGACCGAGACCGCGACGGCCCGGCCCAGGGCCTGCTCGAAGGGGTCCTCGGAACGGCTGGCCTTCCGGCTCTCCTCCACCATGGCCCACGCCAGGGCGCCGAAGAGCAACAGCATGGGCAGGCCGCCCTCGATCAGATACGAGATGTACTGGGACTCCGGGTACACCCAGGTGATCGAGGGCGGCAGCTCGGAGCCGTAGCCGCTCAGGGGCCGGTTGCCGATGGCCGGCAGGTACTGGCCGGTCCACACGTTCCAGCGGAACGCGAGGGTCTGGGGGACGCCGGCGGGCCGTGAGGAACCGGGTGATGCCGAGAACTCGGCGGCGAAGCGGGGGGCGATGAAGGGGGCGGCCACCAGCACCCCGACCAGCAGGACGGCGCCGGCATAGCGGATGACGCGACGGCCCAGCCCGTACTGGCGGGCGAGCAGCACCGCGCCGAGGACCAGGAGGGCCATGGCCGAGATCTCGATGGTGACCAGCAACCCGATCAGCGCGCACAGGCCCACGGCGACCACCGCCCGGCGGTGGCGCCGGATCTGTCCGGCGAAGCTGAGAGTGCACAGCACAAGCAGGACCGGCAGCAGGTATCCGGCGAGGGCGGCCCAGTTGTTGAAGGGCCCGGTGGCCCGCAGGCTGTGGCCGGTCTCCATCGAGGCCGTGATCTCGGCCGCCAGGCCGCCGGTGATGGTGTTGAGGAACCGGGAGACCACCCCGACGTGCAGCTCCTGGAGCAGCGCCAAGAGCGACACCGGGACGGCCGCGGCGAGGAGCACCTTGGTCGCCAGGCGTCGGTCGGCGACACTGCGAAGCGAGAGGCGCACGCCGCGATAGATGAGAAAGAATTGGAGTTGACCGATGGTCGTGCCCCACGCGTCGAGGCTCAGGTGCTCGTGGAGGGTCAGCGCGTCGACCACCCCGAAGAACGCCCAGGCCAGGCCGTAGGCGAGGAGGAGCCAGTCGAGCATCGACCACCCGACGGCATCGGCCCGGCGGGTGGTGGCGATCACGGTCACCCCGACCAGGCCCACGATCAGCTCGGAGACCCGGAGGTGGGGAACCGGGATGCCGGCGGCCATCCCCGAGAGGACCGGCACCGCGCCGACCAGGACGATCCCGCCGATCACCGGGCGCACGAGGACCGCGACCACCAGGCCCATGCCGACCAGCCCGGCCACCGCCAGGTCGAGCTTGTGCATGGCCATCACGCCGAGCGCGAAGGCGACGATCGGGGCCGCTAGGCCGAGCAGGAGCGGCCGCTGGCGCGTCGCGAACCACCCACCGTCGTGCCCGTCGAGCCGAAGTCTGCTCGGAGGGCGCAGGAGCGCCGTCCCCCCGGGCTCAGCCCACACGGCGCGATGCTCCGATCTTGCGGCGGTTCGCGAGCACGGCCCAGGTCGGGGTCCGACCGATCGTGCGAAGCCGCTGGGCCGCCATCACGACGTCGCGCTGAGGGCTCCCGGGGTGCGAGACGAGCACGGTCGGTCCCGATCCGCGGGCCAGCTCGACCACCCCCGAGGAGAACGCCGGACTGATCTGGACGGCCGGGCCGTCCGCCGGCCACCAGGGCCGCAGCTGCCGAGCCAACTCCATCGTGGGGTTGGTGTCGCCGATGGCCAACGGGACCACCGTGAGGCCGCCCGAGTCACGACCCGAGTCGGCGAGGACCCGGGCGAGCTCGGCGTAGGAGAGGCCGTTCGGGACTGAGGCGGCCCGACAGCCGCTCGCGGTGGCCATGGTGGCCGCGTCGTCCACCCTCGGGTCGGCGCGCTCGGCCGCGAACACCAGCACCAGCCCGAGCGCCAGGCCGAGGAAGCCGCCGATGACGATGCCGTACTTGTGCAGGGTCCCCTGACGGTGGGCCGAGGTCGGCTCGCTCACCACCGCGACCGATCCGGGGCCGATGGCCAGGCTCACGGGCCTGGTCGAGGCGACCGCCCCGGCCACGGCGTCGGCCCCGGCGATGGCTCGGGCGGGCGACGGGGCCGAGAAGCCGATGACCACGATCGACGTCCCGTTCTCGACCGAGACCCCGAGGCTCCGGCTCACCCAGCTGGGTGTGGCCTTGAGCGACCTGGCCGCGACCGACAGGATCGCCTGGTCCTTGGGGATCAGGGCGGCGTAGGTGGTGGCCAGGGCCATGGCGTCGTTCGCGCCCCCCGGCCCGTTGAGCCCGGAGCCGGACCGCACGACGACCGTCGCCTGGGCGGCGTAGGAGATGCCGGCGTGCTTGGCGGCGAACCAGCCTCCGGCCGACCCGGCGAGCAGGGCGATGGCGAGGAGCCAGCCCCGGCGCAGCAGGCCGCGGGGAAAGCGGCGCCTCATCGTCGCCCCGATCGCCTCGGGCGCCGGGGCGTGCGGGGACGTGCCGGCGGCCGAGGCCCGTTGGATTCGGACCGGGTTGGGGGTGACGACGGCGCTCGCCGTCGTCGGCTGGTAGTGGTGGGTGGTGGAGGTGGCCGCGGTCACGACCGGCGTCCCTTCGAGGGTCCGGGGGCCGTCGCTTGGCGCCGGACGGATCCCGGGATCCACGGGAGGCCCAACGGACTCGGGTGCGGAGTAGGCCATGAGGTCGCCGACCGGCCGGTTCCAGTCCGGAAGGGGCGGGATGGGCGGGTCGAACTCGCCGAAGGCCGGCTCGGGGTCGATAAGGGTCTCGGGGCCCGGAGGGGAACGGTTCCCCGCCGGGTCGCCCGCCTCGGCGTCCTCCCAGACGATCGAGTACACGCAGGCCGGTGCGCCCCGTTGTGCGCAGCCGTTCTCGACGATGGCGGCACGCACGTCGCAGACCTGGTCGGCCAGCTCACCGAGGAGCGCCTTCACCAGTTCGCAGGCCGAGCGGGAGTTGACCGAGCCCTCGGCGTGCGATCGCGCCACGACGCAGCCTGGGCGGATCCGGACGATCTCGAAGTTGATGCCGTAGGTGCCGAGCAGCGGTCGGGCGTCACCAAGCACCTCGGCTACGGTCGGCCGGGCGTCGCCGGGTCGAGTCGCTAGGAGTGGGTGCTCCGCCAGCTGACGGCCGACCAGTCGAGCCTGCTCGACCGAGAACTCGCCGTTGGGGGGAACGGTCGGGAACATCATTGCTGTGCCTCCGCCGCCCGGCGCCGCGCGCTCTTGCGCCGGTACATCTCACGGTCGGCCCGGACCAAGAGCGTGGTCGGGTCCTCGTGGCGGGGGTCGGCCGCCACCCATCCGATCGACGCGCTCACCGCCAGGGTCTGGCCTCGCACCTGGTAGGGGGCGGTCAGAGTCTTGCGGATCCGCGAGATCACCATCTCGATCTCACCGGGGTCGTCCGAGGCGGCGTGGGCCACCACGAACTCGTCCCCTCCCAGTCGGGCGACGATGTCGCTGGAACGCACCGCGCCCTGGATCCGGCGACCCACCGCGACGAGGACCTCGTCGCCGACGTCGTGGCCGAAACGGTCGTTGATCATCTTGAAGTCGTCGAGGTCCAAGAACACGAGTGCGATGGACCCGCCACGGGTCCGGAACTGCAGGAGGACCCGGCGCAGGTAGTCGAGCAGCAGGTACCGGTTGGCCAGCCCGGTCAAGGGGTCGTGGAGGGCCAGGTGCATGAGCCAGGCCTCCTCCTCGAGCTGGGTGGTGACGTCCCGCAGGACGAGCAGGGCACCGACCGATCCGTCCTCGAGCTCGAAGGGCTTGGCCGAGGCGACCAGGTGCCGACGGTCCTCGCCAGCCAGCTGGAGCTGCTCGGAGCGGACCACCGTGCCGTTCAGGGCCCGGCTCATCGGGTGGTGGGACTCGGTGAGCGGTGAGCCGTCCGAGCTGCACAGGGCGGCGGAGTAGGGGAAGGACCGGCCGAGCAGGTTCTCGTCGGTCGGGAGGCCCTGGAGAGCGAGGGCCTCCCGGTTGGCGATCCGCACGATGCCCTCGGCGTCGCAGACCACGATGCCCTCGTCCAGCGCGTCCAGGAGCACCGACAAGGTGGTGCTGGACGAGACGCCGGAGACGGCCAGGGCCTCCCGCAGGATGGCGACGTGGCAGTCGCCGATGGCCCGGCTCTGGAAACGCGCGCCGCTCACCTGGACGGCTAGGGACTCGCCGTCGACGTGCTCGAGGTCGAGCCTCTGGCCGGGGAACGGGACGTCGAGCAGCGAGGCCGCGCTGTCGGCGTCGGGCTCGGAGGAGTGGAGGATCTCGGCGATGTCCTTGGCCAGGATCTCCTCGGGCAGCAATCCGCTCATGTCGCTGACCGCGGCG
>DAHUZS010000119.1 GCA_027315045.1 Acidimicrobiaceae bacterium | reverse complement strand
GCGGCCATGCCGACCACCGGTTGGTTCAGGTGGAGCGCACCCGTCGAGCCGTAGAACGCAGCACCCGCGTAGGCGAACACCCCACCATCGTCAGCCACCACCCAGTACCCACCGGCCGGGTCGGCCCCGACGGCGACAGCCCCGGTCGGGGAGGTGAGGATGGTCGGTGCAGACGGCTGGGACGGCCCGTCGGCGTTGACTGGCTCTACCTGGAACTCGAAGGTCGCGTCCGGTGCCAGCCCGCCGATGGTCGCCGACGTCCCCGTCACGCTCGCGACTGCGGCGCCGTTCTCGAGCACCACGTAGTGGGTCGAGCTCACGGACGGTGACCAGCCGAGGGTCACGGCGCCGCCGTTCCAGCCCGTGCTCCACGGTGAGCCGGTTGGTTCCGGGGGCGAGAGTGGGAACGTGGGGATGGCGGGCAGGTCCACGACCGTTCCGTTGTAGCGGTAGGGGATCCAGGTCGAGGTGCCGTCCATCGCCCCGGCGAAGTAGGGGAACGGGATGATGTGGACGACCGCACCTGAGTCCCCTGCCTGTTCGAGGCCGTAGTAGTACTGCTCGGAGCTGTCGACCCAGCCCCCGAAGATCACGACGTGGGAGCCGTTGACCGGGTCGGCGGTGCTGTTGTAGTCGAGGGCGTCACCTGGCATCAGCTGGCCCGGTGAGATCTGCGTGGCCACCTCCGGCAGCGTCTGCGTGGTGAGGGAGATGGGTTCGCCGTAGGTCCCGGTCAGACCCCATGCCATGGACACGAACCCGGAGCAGTCCGTCCGGTACCCGTCGAGGTACGTCGTCTGGCTGTAGGGGACGTTGGCGTTGGTCCACGACTCAGCGCGGGCGATGATCGTGCTCGAGGCGATGGACGACACCGCCACCGAGTCGCGGGGGCTGATGGTGTGCCCGGTCGTTCCCGGTTCCGGTCCGATCGCCCCCTGGGGGTCGAGCTGGGACCCGGCCGGGGCGGCCGGGGTGGCGGCGGCGACCCCGAAAGCCGGTGGAGCGAAGACGGCGGCGCCGACGGCCCCCGTCGCACCAGCGACGGCGACCAACGTTCCTGCCAGCGCCGTCCGCATCCTCATGGAGTCCACCTCGGCACGGTTCCCGTGCGCCTTGACCCTCGTTGGGCTGCCGGTGGCCTCAGCGAGCCCTGATCAGGCCTTCTTCTTGCGGGCAGCCGTGCGGGCGTAGCGGCGCTGGAACCGCTCGACCCGGCCGCCGGAGTCCACCAGCTTCTGCTTCCCGGTGAAGAAGGGATGGCACTCGGTGCAGAGCTCGAGGTGGATGTCGGTCTTCGTCGAGCGGGTAGTGAACGTGTTCCCGCATGAGCAGTGCACGGTCGCCTCGACGTAGTCAGGATGGATGTCGGTCTGCATCGTTCTCTCCGGGTTGGGTGGCGGGACGAGTGTAGTGGCAGGTGCCTCAGTTGGGCGCAGCCGGCCCCTTGGCGATCTCGGCGAGGAACTCGTCGTTGCCGACCGTGGTGCGGATCTTGTCCATCAGGAGCTCCAGGCCTGCTGCCGCACTGCCCTCGTTGGCCAGCGCATTGAGCACCCGGCGCAGCTTCCAGACCTGCTGGAGCTGGGAGCGGTCGAAGAGGAGCTCCTCGTGGCGGGTCGAGCTGGCGTTCACGTCGATCGACGGGTACAGGCGGCGCTCGGCCAGCCGGCGGTCGAGGCGCAGTTCCATGTTGCCGGTGCCCTTGAACTCCTCGAAGATGACTTCGTCCATCTTCGAGCCGGTCTCGACCAGCGCGGTGGCGAGGATCGTCAGGGAGCCGCCCTCCTCGATGTTGCGCGCCGCGCCGAAGAACTTCTTCGGCGGGTAGCGGGCGCCCGAGTCGACACCTCCCGACATGATCCGGCCGGTGGCCGGCTGGGCCAGGTTGTAGGCCCGGGCCAGGCGGGTGATCCCGTCGAGGATGATGACGACGTCCCGGCCCAACTCCACGAGGCGCTTGGCCCGTTCGATGGCGAGCTCGGCCACAGTGGTGTGCTCGTCGGACGGCCTGTCGAAGGTCGAGGCCACCACCTCGCCACGGACCGAGCGCCGCATGTCGGTGACTTCCTCAGGGCGCTCGTCGACCAGAAGGACCATCAGGTGGACGTCGGGATTGTTGGCTTCGATCGAGTGGGCGATCTGCTTCATCACCGTTGTCTTGCCCGCCTTCGGGGGCGAGACGATCAGGCCGCGCTGCCCCTTTCCGATCGGCGACAGGAGGTCGACGATCCGGGCCGTCATGTTCTCCTTCTCCCCCGGCATCTCCAACTTGAGCTTCTCGTCGGGGAACAACGGGGTCAGGTCCTCGAAGCGGGGCCGGTTCCTGGCGGCCTCAGGGTCGAGCGCGGAGATCCGGTCGATCCGGAGCAACGCCGGGTACTTCTCGGTGTTGGTAGCCGGGCGGTAGGCGCCCTCGACGAAGTCACCGCGCCTGAGGGCGAAGCGGCGGGCCTGGCTGATCGAGACGTACACGTCCTTTCCGCTCGGCAGGTAGCCGTCGCAGCGCAGGAACCCGAATCCCTCGTCACGCAGGTCGAGCAAACCCTGGACCGGGATGAGCTCGCCCTGGTACTGCTGTTCCTGGCCGCCACCCTGGAGGTCACGCTCGCCGCCGACCTGGCGGTCACGCCCACGGCGTCGGCGGTTGCTCCGGCGGTTGCCCGGCTCGGCCTGGTTGCCGGCCTGGTTGCCGGCCTGGTTGCCGGCCTGGTTGCCGGCC
>DAHUZS010000112.1 GCA_027315045.1 Acidimicrobiaceae bacterium | reverse complement strand
CGACCTCGCCTCATCGATCACCGAATGGATCAATGCGTGGAACCGAGATCCCCGGCCATACGTCTGGCACAAGACCGCGGATGAGATCTTCGACAGCCTGGCTCAGTATTGTCGGCGGATCTCTGAATCAGGACACTAGGCAGCCAGACGCAATAGTGCGTCGCGCTCCACCCCCAATGCCGGCACGCAAACGCAAGGCGGCCATGACCGGGACCCAAGCGGTGACGTCGGCTGGCGTCGTGGACGGTTCCTTGGCTAGGGCGCTCTTCAGGTGGAGGCGGGTGTAAAGACGACGCGCCCCAGCGACCAGGGCTCGTTCCACCAAGCTGACCTCACCGGGCGACCCCACCGAAAGAATGATCATGGTCATGGCGAGGTCCGCTGCCGGCGGTCCGACCACCGCGTTCGGCCAGTCGATGACCACCGGGCCGTCAGTGCCGAGGAGCACGTTGCCGGGATGGAAGTCCCCGTGCAAGAGCCGATCCCCGTCAACGAGGTCCACCAGGCGGGCGGCGGCCCGTTCTTGGACTGCCCCGGGGATCGCGGGCTCGGTCAAGAGCTCGGCCGCCACCTCGACGAGGCGGGGCAACCCGTCGGGAGCCCGGACCCGGTGGAGGTCGGCCTGCAGGGCGCCGGTGATCCGGGCGAGTTGGGGTAGCTCCCACGGCCTGGCGGCGAACCGGGTGAACGCATCGCTTCCGTCCACCCGATCGAGGACCATGGCGGCCCGTCCGTCCACTTCGATCAGGTCGTACACCCTCGGGACCGGGAAGCCGGCGTCGCGGGCGGCTTGCATCGCGACCCGCTCGGCACCAAAGCCGTCGCCCACGCCTTGACGCCGGGCGACCCGCACCACCCGACCGGGCTCGCCCTCGAAGACCTCGCACTCCCTCCCGGCTCCGATCGGGCGACCTAGCGTCGACATTGGCACGACGCTAGCCCCCGACCGCCGAGCGACCCGGAGCCGACAGCCCGAGACCAGTGGCTCAGGGCACCGGGTTTCGACCGCGGCGCCCGCCGAGCGGCCCGCGGCCGCCACGTCGGGACTCGAAGATCGCCCCCACGACGCCGAGCCCGACGAAGGGCACCGCCACGTACCGCCGCGCAGTGGATTAGACGGCCAGGCGCGGGGTGGGCACCGGGCAATGCTACGGATTCGGCCCCCGCTGACGGCGGGGGCCCTCAGGTGTCGGCCGTGCGATCGGCCGAGGCGACCGAGAACCGGCGGTGGCGCAGCACCGGCAGCGCGGCCCGGGACGCCTCGAGGCGTCCGGGGTCCAGCTCGGCGGAGACCGCCTCGGGGCGCGCCCCGCCCTCGTCGTCGCCGAGCGCCGCCACCACGACGCCGAACGGGTCGACGATCCTCGAGTGCCCGGTATAGGTGGGCCCGGGCTGGGCCGCAGCCAGCACGTAGGCGGTGTTCTCGATCGCCCTGGCGCCGATGAGCGTGGTCCAGTGCCCGAGCTTGTGCTCACCGGCGACCCAGGCGGCCGGGACCGCGAGCACGGTCGCACCGGCGTCGACGGCGGCGCGGGCGGACTCGGGGAAGCGCAGGTCGTAGCAGGTGATCACCCCGAGCGCCAGGTCCCCCACCGTCACCACCGGGGCGTTGGCGGTCCCGGGCTCGCCCGGGTGGACCCGGTCCGACTCGCACCACCCGAGGGCGTCGTAGAGGTGGACCTTGCGGTAACAGCCGACCAACCCGGATGCCGACACGACGACCACCGTGTTGTAGACCCGGCGCTCCCCGGCGACCGGCTCGAAGGTGCCGGCCACCACGGTGGTCCCGGTCTCCTCGGCCACCGCACCCAGTGCGGCGACGAACGGGCCGTCGAGGGGCTCAGCCAGTTCGGCCAGGTCGGTCCGGGAGTTCCCGAACCCGCACATGGTCGCCTCGGGGAGGACCACGAGGGCGGCCCCGGCGGAGCCGGCCGTGCGCACCGCCTCGGTGGCGACCCGCCGATTGGCCGCCTTGTCGAGCCCGCTGGCCAGCTGGACCACCGCCGCTTTCACTGCCTCGACGCTAGCAATGCCGCTTCGGGCCGGACCCGGACCTGCAGAAGGCCGAGGCTCCGTGACAGAATTGGGCCGGCGATCCCCCGGTCCGACCGGCTCGGGCGGGGGGCCCGAGATCGGGCCGACCAAGGGAGTGCGGTGCTCGTCTTCACGTTCCCCGGGCAGGGATCCCAGCGATCAGGGATGGGCGCGCCATGGGTCGACCACCCCTCTTTCGAGCTGGTCGCCGAGGCATCGAGGGCAGCCGGCCGCGACCTCGGCCGGCTCGTGCTGGACGCACCGATGGCGGAGCTCACCCAGACCGCCAACGCCCAACTGGCCACATTCGTCATGAGCCTGGTCGTGCTGGACGCCGTCGAGCGCCTCGGCGTTTCCCCCGGCGCGTGTGCCGGCCACAGCCTCGGGGAGTACACCGCGCTGGTGGCGAGCGGCGCCATGTCCTTCGAGGACGGCGTCGCCCTGGTGATGGCGCGCGGCGACGCCATGGGGCGGGCCGGCGAGGACGCGCCGGGCCCCATGGCGGCGCTGCTCGGGATCACCGACGACGACGCGGAGGTCGCGTGCCAGCGCGCCGAGGGCGACGTGTGGGTGGCCAACTACAACGCGCCGGGCCAGGTGGTGATCGCCGGGACGGTGGAGGCGGTCAAGACCGCGAGTGACCTGGCCAAGGAGCTCGGGGCCCGTCGCGTGCTGCCCATCCCGGTGTCGGGCGCCTTCCACACCACCTTGATGTCGGCCGCCCGGGCGACACTTCGCAAGGCCCTCGGGGACGCGCTGTTCCGCTCCCCCGAAATCCCCGTCGTCGCCAACGTCGACGCCCGCATCCACGTCGACCCGGCCGAGTGGCCCGGCCTCCTCTCGGCCCAGCTCTGCAGTCCGGTCCGCTGGCGCCAGTCGCTCGAGACCTTGGCCGGCCTCGGCGGCTCGGTGTTCGTCGAGCTCGGGCCCGGTGGCGTTCTCTCCGGGCTGGCCAGGCGGTCGGTGCCCGACGTGGAGATGGTCTCGATCGCCGAGCCCGACGACCTCGACCGGCTGATCGACCTGATGGCCCGTCCCGAGGCCGGGATCGAGGCCGCCCATCACGTGGGCGAGCACCTCTACATGTCCGAGCGCATCGTCGTCAGCCCCTCGGGGGGCATCTTCTTTCCCGAGACAACCCTGTCGGCGCCCGGCACCGGGCTGCTCCCGGGGACCGCGCCGGCCGACGCGCCCCCATCGGTGATCGCGGTCGGTGATCTCATCGGTCGGGTGGGGACGGTCGAGGTGCGCACGCCGTTCTCCGGCCACGTCGTGAGGTGGCAGGCCACCGCGGGCGAGCGCGTCCAGGAGGGCCAGGCGCTGCTCTGGCTGCGGGTCGCCGGCGACGGCCAACCGTGAACGAGGAGGACCGCGAACCGGCCCCGGACCGGTGCGTGCTCGTGACCGGCGGGTCGCGGGGCATCGGGGCGGCCTGCGTGTCGTGGTTCCTCGCCAACGGGGACCGGGTCGCCTATACCGCCCGCGGCCCCGCGGACCGGGGGGACGGCTCCCTCGGTCTGGTGTGCGACGTGACCAAGCCCGATCAGATCGGGGCGGCCTTCGCCGAGGTGGAGGAGCGCTTCGGGCCGGTCGAGGTCCTCGTGTCCAACGCCGGGATCACCCGCGACACCCTCCTCGCCCGGATGGGCGAGGAGGTCTGGGGGGAGGTGATCGACACCAACCTCACCGGCGCCTACCGCGTGGCCCGGCGGGCGGTGGCCAAGATGCTCCGACTACACCGGGGACGGATCATCTTCATCTCCTCGGTGGGGGCCTTTGTCGGCCTCCCGGGCCAGGCCAACTACGCCGCCTCCAAGGCCGGCCTCGTCGGCATGGCCCGGGCCCTGGCCAGGGAGGTGGCCAGCCGGTCCATCACGGTCAACGTGGTGGCGCCGGGCCTGGTGGCCACCGATATGATCGAGGCGCTCGCCGCCGAGCGGGTCGAGCAGATGAAAGGCCTGGTCCCGCTGGGCAGGACCGCCACCGCCGAGGAGATCGCCGCGGCGGTGGGCTTCCTCGCCTCCGACGGCGCCGGCTACATCACCGGCGCCGTCCTCCCCGTGGACGGCGGCATGGGCATGGGGCTTTGATCGACGAGCGCCCGGCACAACAGCGGGCAAGGAGCGACTGAGACAGTGGACACCGACGCAGCGTTCGAGAAGTTCCAACAGTGCGCGGTCGAGGTGCTGCAGGTCCCGGCGGAGAAGGTCACCAAGGAGGCCCGCTTCGCCGATGACCTCGACGCCGACCGCCACGACCTGGTGGAACTGGTGATGGCCCTGGAGGAGGCCTTCGACATCACCGTCGAGGAGACCGAGCTCGAAGACATCGAGACCGTGGGGCAGGCCTTCGACCTCATCAGTTCCAAACTCTGATGCTGCTCGGCCGGACGCCGGACGGGCCGATCGTCGGCCGGTCGGTCGCGATCACCGGCCTCGGCGCGGTCACCTGCTGCGGGGTCGGGGTCGACGCCCTGTGGTCCGAGCTCCTCCACCCCACCTTGTCCGGGGAGCGGCGCGTGCCCGACTTCGACCCCTCACAGTGGTTCGGCCCCAAAGAGGCGCGCCGGCTCGACCGGTTTGCCCAGATGAGCGTGGCCGCCGCCGAACTCGCCCGCCTCGACGCCGGGGCCCTCGACGAGGACCCGGACCGCACCGGGGTGATCTTCGCCACCGGCGTCGGCGGCTTCGAGACCCTGGCCGAGCAGGTCCTGGTGTGCGACCGCAAGGGGCAGGGCCGGGTCTCCCCCTTCCTCGTACCGATGATGATGGCCAACGCCGGGGCGGCCAACATCTCCATGCGCTTCGGCTGGCACGGCCCGTCCGAGGCGATCTGCACCGCCTGCGCAGCCGGCACCCACGCGGTGACGGCAGCTGCCCGCCTGGTCGCCTCGGGCCGCTGCGACATCGCCATCGGCGGGGGATCCGAGGCCGCCATCCAAAAGGTCGCGATCGGCGCCTTCACCAACATGACCGCCCTCAGCACGTCGGGGGAGTCCCGGCCCTTTGACGCCCGCCGCGACGGCTTCGTCATGGCCGAGGGCGCCGCCGCGCTGGTGCTCGAGGCCAAGGACCGGGCGCTGGCCCGTGGCGCGCGCATCTACGCCGAGATCGCCGGGGGGGCGTCGACCGCCGACGCCCACCACATCACCGCACCGGACCCCGAGGGGTCCGGTGCGGTGGCCTGCATGGAGCTGGCGCTCGAAGACGCGAACATCGGACCGGGCGAGGTGGGCCACATCAACGCCCACGGCACCTCGACCCCGCTCAACGACCTGGCCGAGGCGCGGGCCATCCGCAAGGTCTTCGGCGAGCCCGGGCCCCCGGTGACCTCGACCAAAGGCCTCACCGGCCATGCCCTGGGCGCGGCTGGCGCCATCGAGGCCGTCGCCTCGGCCCTGACCATCTTCCACGCCACCATCCCGGCGACCGCCGGCCTCGAAGAGCTCGATCCCGAGATCGGCCTCGACGTGGTGGCCGGCGAGCCCCGCCCCTTCACCCCGGCCCCGGTGATCTCGAACTCTTTCGGCTTCGGTGGCCACAACGGTTGCCTGGTGCTCGTCCCGGCCAGCTGACCGGGGCTCGCACGCCCCGCCTCAGGGGCCGAGCGCCGCCCGGAGCTCGGCCACGAATCGTCCGGCCCCCTCGGGCCCGACGCCGTCGAGGAGCCGGCGCACCAACGCCGAGCCCACCGCGACCCCGTCGGCGGTCTCGCACGCCTGGCGCGCCTGGTCAGGGGTCGAGATCCCGATGCCGGCGCAGATCGGCAGGTCGGTCGCCCGGCGGGCCCGATCAACCGTGCTTTTCACCTCTGCGCCGAGCTCGGCCCGCTCACCGGTGACCCCCATCCGGGCCACGGCGTAGAGGAAACCCCTGGCCCGGGCGGCTAATGCCCGCACCCGCTCGGGCGGGGTGGGGGGCGCGACCATAAGGACGGTCTCCACCCCGGCGGCGTCCGCGGCCTGAGCCCAGGGATGGAGTTCCTCCAGGGCTAGATCGGGGATCAGGGCACCTGACACGCCCGCCGTCACCAGGTCGGCGGCGAAGCGGCGGTGCCCGGCCCGGAATACCAGGTTGTAGTAGGTCATGACCACCAAGGGGACCCCGGCGTCGGCCCGGCCCAGCTCGTCGAGGACGCTGCGGACGGTCGTGCCCCGGCCGAGCGCAGCCAGCCCGGCGGCCTGGATGACCGGTCCGTCGATCATCGGGTCCGAGAACGGCAGGCCCACCTCGATGGCGTCGGCGCCCGCGGCCGCCACCGCCTGGAGGACGGGCACCCAGTCCTCGGTCATCCCGGCCATGACGTAGGGGATGAGGAGCTTGGCCCCCTGGTCCCGGCGGGCCCTCAGGGTCGACTCGAGCGAGCCCGGCCCGGGCCGGACCGGGGCACCGCTCACCGGTGGTCCCCGGCCAGGAGCTCCCGCACCTGGGCCACGTCCTTGTCCCCGCGTCCAGACAGCGTGACCAGCACGCGCGAGCCGGTCGGAATGGACCGGCCGGCCTCGGCCACCACCCAGGCCAGGGCGTGGGCCGGCTCCAGGGCCGGGATGATCCCCTCGGTCCGGGCCAAGAGCGCGAAGGCCTCCAGCACCGCCTGGTCATCGGCGGTGGCGTACTCGGCCCGGCCGATCGCCGCCAGGTAGGCGTGCTCGGGGCCGATGCCCGGGTAGTCGAGCCCGGCCGAGATCGACTCGGCCTCCCGGATCTGGCCGTCCTCGTCCTGGAGCAGGCGCGACCGCATGCCGTGGAGGACGCCCGGGATGCCGTTGGTGACCGCCGCCCCGCCCGCCGCCTCCACCCCGACCAGGCGAGCCTTCGTGTCGACGAACCCGCTGAAGGTGCCGGCGGCGTTCGAGCCCCCGCCCACGCAGGCGACCACGACCTCGGGGGGGCCGCCAAGCAGCTCGTCGCACTGGCGGCGGGCCTCCTCCCCCACCACCCGCTGGAACTCCCGCACCATGTAGGGGAACGGGTGGGGACCCATCACCGAGCCCAGGCAGTAGTGCGTGTCCGCCACCGTCGCCACCCATTCCCGAAGAGCCTCGTTCACCGCGTCCTTGAGCGTGCGGCTGCCCGAGGTGACCGTGCGGACCTCGGCACCGAGCAGCTCCATCCGGAAGACGTTGAGCGCCTGGCGCTGGGTGTCGAACTCGCCCATGAACACCGTGCAGTCGAGGCCCAAGAGCGCGGCCGCGGTCGCCGCCGCCACCCCGTGCTGGCCGGCCCCGGTCTCGGCGATCATCCGGTGCTTGCCCATACGCTCGGTGAGCAGCGCCTGTCCGATGACGTTGTTCAACTTGTGCGACCCGGTGTGAGCCAGGTCCTCACGCTTCAGGACCAGGCGGATCCCGAGGCGCTCGGAGAGCCGGGCGCACTCGGTGAGCGGCGTGGGCCGCCCGCCGTAGCGGGCGAGGAGCTCACCCAGGCGGTGCCGGAAGGCCGGGTCGGCCCACGCGTCGTCGAAGGCCACTTCGACCTCGAGGCAGGCGGGGACGAGGGACTCGGGCACGAACCGTCCCCCGAACTCCCCGAAGCGCCCGTCCCGGCCCGGCTTGCCCATCGCCGAGCCGCTTGGCCCGCCGGTGGCGGCGTCGGAGCTCACCGATCGATCAGCCAGTCGTAGGGGCCGGGGCCCGGTTCGTCGGGGGCCGGGTGCTCGGCCGCCACCAGGGCCCCGGCCTCCCGTGCCGCCCGGATGAACGCGGCGATCTTCGTCGGGTCCTTCTCCCCCGGGGCCCGCTCGACCCCGGTCGACACGTCCACCCCGTGGGGGTGCAGGTGCACGATGGCCTCGCCGACGTTGTCGGCGCTGAGCCCACCGGAGACGAACAGCCGGCGGTGGTCGACCACCCCCTCGGCCAGGCGCCAGTCGAACACCTGGCCCGAACCGGGGCTCGGGCTGTCGATGAGCAGGAACCCGCAGCCGAAGTTCTCGAACCGGCCGATGGCCGGCTCGCCGGCGCTGAAGGCCTTGATGGTGAGGGCGACCCGCTCGGCCACCCACCGGGAGTCGTCGATCGACTCGTGCCCGTGTAGCTGCACCGCCCCCAGCCCAGCGGTGTTGGCGATCTCGACGACCCGTTGGGGTGACTCGTCCCGGAACACCCCGACCGTGAGGACGTCCTCGGGCAGGCGCTTCACGATGTCGGCGACCGCGCCGGGACTCATCTGGCGGGGCGAGGGGGCAAAGACGAAGCCGAGGGCGTCGGCCCCGAGCCCAACCGCCACCAGCGCGTCGGCCTCCGAGGTGATCCCGCAGATCTTCACGACCACCCCGGGGCTCATCGGGCGGTCCCGATCCGGCTGTCCCGTTCGCCGACCGAGTGGCCGACCAACACCTTGACCGCCTGGGCCCGGTCGGGGGCCCGGACCAGGCTCTCCCCCACCAGGACCGCCTGGTAGCCGGCAGCGGCCAGCCGGGCCGCGTCCTGCTCGTCGCGCACCCCCGACTCGGCGACCGCCACCGCGTACGGCGGGATCCGGGCGGCCAGGTCCTCGGCCCGGCGCCGGTCGACGGTGAAGGTGCTGAGGTCGCGCTGGTTCACCCCGACCAGCCGGGCCCCGGCGCACAGCGCCCGGTCCAGCTCGGCGGCGTCGTGCACCTCGACCAGGGCGTCGAGCGACAGGACGGCGGCCAGCCCCAGCATCTCGACCAGCTCGTCCTCCCCGAGGGCCGCCACGATCAGGAGCACCGCGTCGGCCCCCATGAGCCGGGCGTCGCAGATGTCGGCGCGCGAGACGGTGAAGTCCTTGCGCAGGGCGGGAAGCCGGCAGGCCGCCTTGGCCGCGATCAGGTCGGCGGGCGACCCGCCGAAGCCCGGCCCGTCGGTCAGGACCGACAGGCAGCTGGCCCCCCCAGCCGCGTACTCCCGGGCCAGCTCGGCCGGGTCGAGGTCGGGGTCGAGGGCGCCGCGCGACGGCGAGCGCCGCTTGATCTCGGCGATCACCGACAGCCCCGCGCCCCGGTGGGCCGCGAGGGCCCGGGCGAACCCGCTCGTCGGCGGGGCCGCGAGGGCTTGGGCGACCAGGGCATCGACG
>DAHUZS010000110.1 GCA_027315045.1 Acidimicrobiaceae bacterium | reverse complement strand
GTGGCCAGCGCGCCCTCGGTCATCCGCCCGATGAAGACGTCGCCATCGTCGATGTTGATCCGCTCACGACCGCGATCGAGGTTGGTGCGGCGGCGGAAGGGGACGAAGTTCTGCAGCACCCCCGCCACCTCGGTCATCTCCTGCCCGGTCATCAGCATCGCCAGGTCGATGATCGGAGCTCCGTACCCCTCCAGCGAGGAGACCGTGATCTGGTCCTCGCAGTCCGACCGGCCCCCGACCGGGTCGTCCTCCGGGGGGCGGCGAGGATGCGCTTGTCGGCGGGGACGTCGGGGTTACGAACAGTTGCTCGTAGGCTGTGCTATAGTCAGCGGTGATGAACTTGAAGGAGTGGGCGAGGCTACAAGGCATCCATCCGGTGACCGCCTATCGGTGGTTCCGAGACGGCAAGTTGCCGGTGCCGGCGCGCCGTGTCGGCGGCCTGATCCTGGTGGACGCTCCCGGGTCATCCGCCACCGCCGGCCGCGTGGCCGTCTACGCCCGCGTCTCGTCAGCGGACCAGCGCACCGACCTCGACCGACAGGTGGCCCGGGTCACCGCGTGGGCGACGGGCGCGGGCTTCTCGGTCGGCCGGGTGGTCACCGAGGTGGGCTCCGCGCTCAACGGCAAACGGCGCAAGTTCCTCGCCCTTCTGCGGGACGAGTCGGTGACCACGATCGTGGTGGAGCACCGGGATCGGTTCGCCCGGTTCGGCGCCGAGTATGTGGAGGCTGCGCTGGCCGCGCAGGGGCGCCGGCTCGTCGTGGTGGATCCCGCCGAGGTCGACGACGACCTGGTGCGCGATGTGACCGAGATCCTCACCGCGCTGTGCGCCCGCCTCTACGGCCGTCGGGTCGCGAAGAATCGGGCGGCGCGATTGACCGCCGCGGTGACCGAGATCGGCTGCGCCTCATGACCACCAGGGCGGTCGAGCGGAAGACCCAGCCGCGCGCTCCGAAGGGGACGTTCGCCATCCCCGACGGCTGGGTCGCGCGCGGCTTCCGCTTCGAGGTCCAGTGGCCCGACGACGACGAAGGCGCCTCCGTGGTCCGCTCCCAGTTCGGGGGCCGGCGCTACGCCTTCAACTGGGCTCTCGGCCAAGTGAAGACCGATATGGAGGCCCGCACGAGCGATCCCGCCCACGAGTCGGTGGCCTGGAACCTCTACGCCCTGCGCAAGAGATGGAATGCCGCGAAGGGCACGGTCGCGCCCTGGTGGGCGGAGAACTCCAAGGAGGCGTATTCCACCGGGATCGCCGACCTCTGCGTGGCTCTCAAGAACTGGTCCGCCTCCCAGCGGGGAAAGCGCAAGGGCCGCCAGGTCGGGTTCCCCAAGTTCCGGTGTCGGCACACGGATCAGGCCAGGGTGCGGTTCACCACGGGCGCCATCAGAGTCGAGCCCGACCGGCGCACGGTCACCCTGCCGATCGTCGGCCGCCTGCGCTCGAAGGAGAACACGCGCCGCCTGGAGCGCCGGCTCGGCCAAGGCTCGGCCCGCATCCTCAACGCCACCCTCCGCCAGCAGTGGGGGCGGCTGTTCGTCTCCTTCGGGTGCATCGTCGCGCACCATCCCCGTTCGACGCCGACCAAGGAGCGGGCCGGCGTCGATCTCGGGATGCGGTCCCTGGCCACCATCGCCGACACCGACGGCGCCGTCATCGACGTTCCCAACCCCGCCCCCCTGCGGGCGACACTCACCGAGCGTCGCCGGGTCGGGCGGCAGCTGTCCCGACGCATCCCCGGCTCCCGAGGGCACCGCGCCGCGAAAGCCACGCTCGCTCGCCTCGACCGGCGCTGCGTCCACCTACGACAGCAGGCATCCCACCAGCTCACCACCATGCTGGCGGCCACCTACCGCGAGGTTGTGATCGAAGACCTGGATCTCGCCGCCGTGAAGAAGAGCATGGGACGCCGGGCGTTCCGGCGCTCGGTCTCCGACGCCTCCCTCGGCCGGGTCAGGCCCCAGCTCACCTACAAGATGGGGTGGACAGGAACCGAGCCGACGGTCGCCGACCGGTGGTTCGCCTCCTCCCAGATCCATCATGGCTGCGGCTGCCGGCTGATCGCCCCCAAGAAGCTCGCCCAGCAGCTCGTCTGCGCGGTGACGGGCCAAGTGGTCGACCGGGACCGCAACGCTGCCCACAACCTCCGTGACTGGCCGGACATTGCCAGCAAGAGCGGTGCAGTTGGCGCCGCGGCCCCGGTCGTTCCCGGGCCCGGGTGGCACGACCCTGGTACAGGCGGCGGTTCAGATGCCGAGACACTCGGCACCTGGAGAGCGGATGGAAGACCACTGCCTCGGCAGTGCGCGTTCCGCGGTGAGGCCAGAACCGAACCCGGCAACGGGGGAGGAACCCCGAGAAGGGGTGCCATCAGCGGTGGGCTCGCTAGAGTTCACTCAGTGGCAACGGTCCAGCCATTGGCTGTTCTGCTCG
>DAHUZS010000106.1 GCA_027315045.1 Acidimicrobiaceae bacterium | reverse complement strand
GTCGGGTACGACCCCCGGAGGCGGCGGCGGCATTGCGGCGTCGGGTACGACCCCCGGAGGCGGCGGCGGCATTGCGGCGTCGGGTGCGAACCCCGGAGGCGGCGGCGGCATTGCGGCGTCGGGTGCGAACCCCGGAGGCGGCGGGGGGGCGGCGCTCGGGGCAGACGGCGTGGTCGGGGTCTCCATGGTTGTCCCGAACGTTCCGAATCCGGGAGCTGCCGGCGGCGTGGGAGAGGTTGGTGCGTCGAATTGCAGGTCTGTCGGAGACGTCAGATCGGCTCGCGAGCGCGACAGCATGTCTTCGGACCGGACCAGATCGGTGGCAAAGCCCGTTGGGGGCAGAGGCGCCGGGGAAGCCCCTTCCTCGGCGGACGAAGCGAACCATCCCGGCGGAGCCGCGAGGCCGGGGCTGGGGAAGTCGGTCGCGAACCCGACGGCGGTTTGCGGCGCGCTCGGGTCGGTTCCGCCGACAACGGGCTGCGGTGCTGGGGCCCCTTGTTGACCCAAGTGGATCTCAGCCGTCTTGAACATGGCCGAAGAGCTCACTTCTATCGAGGCAGCAGAGGGCGAGAAGAATCCGGGTGGAGGTGGTGGCGCGGCGAACTCCGCCGCGATCCGAGCCTTCGCCTCCTTGGAGGCCTTTCGCCCGCGGAAGAGACGACGCTTCGAACGCTGTGGGGGTTCCGCGAGCCCGGGAACTTCCTCGAGCGGTCGGAAGAACGTCTCACCGTCTGGAGTTGGAGCTGCCCACGGGTCTGGGGCTTCGTAGTACGGGGCCAGAGGATCGATCGACTGCGTCGGTGAGTCCGGCGGTCGCGGCGGCGGCAGGGGCGGAGCCGTCCCAACGATTGGTTGGCGGTTCGCGCCGATGGTCGGCGGGGCGGTGATCGGATCGATCGGCGAACCTAGCGCCAGCGTTCGACCGGTCGCGGCGGCGATCTCCGGAGGCAGGGCCTCGTGGATGCTCGTGACCAGGCGAGCGAGCTCAGCATGGGAACGCTCGAGCTTGGCGAGCCGATCCAGCACTGAATCCCAGGGCGGAGCCGAGGAGACACCCGAAGCTTGGAGATAGTCCGGTTGATCGTCACGCCGACGACCAACCGGAAGGTCATGCAATGACATCGAATGAAATCCTCCCGACGCCTGCCCCCGGCGTCCGCCGTTCGGGTCGCCATCCCTGGCGGAGGCATTCGGCTCGGGCACGCCGGAAACCTCTGATGTCGACCTGTCGCGCAGCGTATCGGAAGGGCCCCACAAATTCGTGGTTATCCGCGAACGGGATTGCCTGGTCCACGACCGATTCGGAGATCGCGAGCATCCGCGAATTCCACCACGCGAGGGGTTACCTTCTTCCGGCGAGTCGATTTGGCTCGTGATCATTGACATATACGGAGCAGTAATCCATCAGGGAGGATTTCCGTCATGGAATCAGGCAACATCCCCCGGCTCGCGCGCGCGTTGCGGCGAGCCTACGACCAAAAGAGGGGTCGTACCGAGTTGGAGGGAGCCGAAGCCGGCTTCACCCTCATCGAGCTCATGGTCGTGCTCCTCATCATGGCCATCCTGCTCGCCATCGCCATCCCGACCTTCCTCGGGGTGAAGAACGGCGCTGAGGACCGTGCGGCTCAGTCGAACCTGACCAACGCCCTCACGTCGGCCAAGGCGAGCTATGCCAACGGCGGGACGTACGCGACGGCTGCTTCGCTTGAGCTGTCGTCGCTGAGTTCGGCCGAGCCGAACATCACGTTCGAGACCGGTTCGGCCACCACGGGGTCCAACAACATCGCGGTCAACGTCGCGGCCGACGGCCAGCAGCTGCTGCTGGTGGCCTACTCCCAGAGCGGTACGTGCTGGGCTGTTGTTGACAACGAGGGTACGACCGGGAGCCTGACGGGCACCCCGACGAACCTGGGTATCAGGTACGCGAGTTGGGCGGAGAGCACCAGTGCTTGCAGCACCACCCTTCCCGCCAGTCTGACCTGGACGTCCCAGTACTAAACGGTGTACTCGGTGGGTGAGCCCACCGAACCGTGAGAGCTGATTGCGAAGGAGGGTCTCGCCTCACGGCGAGACCCTCCTCGCGCCAGCGAGTTCGCCCGTACGCGAGGTTCACAGGACGAAACCCATGATCGAGATTCTCGAGCACTCGTCGGCCCCCGAGTCGGTGGAACGGGCCGTCGCGCGCTCTCATGCCCTCGCCGATCTCGCCAATCGTCGACGGGCCCCGCTCGTGCTGATGGCTGTGGTGGTGGCGATGACGATGGCCTACAGCCTCTCTTGGGGCCCGCTCGTCCGCCATGTCTCGGCCTGGATCGCGCCAGGCGACATCTGGGGCACCTTGCGGAGCGCGCAGTTCGTCGGCTGGGGCGACATCGGCGACGTGTTCGGGCACGGGACCGGCCTGGTTACCTTGCCCGGGATCAGCGTCGTCCTCACGCCGGTGGCCCTGCTCGTGAGCAACCTGCACCTGTCGATGTCCTTCCCCTATGGGCTTCCCCATCCGACCGGATGGTTGGTGCTCGGTCCCTACGAAGCCGCGATCGGGGCCGTCGTGCTCATCCCGCTCGATGCGCTGGCCGAGCAACTCGGGCTGGAGCATCGGAGGCGGGTCCTGCTGTCGATCATCGAGGCGGTTCTCGTCTGGCCGGTCGTGGGCATCTGGGGCCATCCCGAAGATCCGCTCGCCCTGGCGTTCGCACTGTGGGGCCTCCTCGCGGTTATGAAAGGCAGATGGCGCTCGGCCGGTTGGTTGGTCGGCCTGGCGTTGGCCATCCAACCCCTTGTCGTCCTGATGGTTCCGGTGCTGGTGGCGCTCGTGCCGGTGCGGGAGTGGCCGAAACTGGCCCTGCGTTGCACGCTCCCAGCCGTCGCTCTCCTCGTGATCCCGCTCGAGCAGTCGTGGCGGGCCACGACCGAGGCCTTGTTCAAGCAGCCGAACTTCCCGACCGTCGATCATGCAACCCCATGGTTGGCCCTGGCTCCGGTTCTTTCACCCGCGCACCCGGCGACGACGAAGCGGTTCTTCTTCACGACGCTCCCGAACGGGGCGCCGACGGTCACCGGATTCACCGCCCACACCATCGCCGGCCCGGTTGTGGCCGCCGGCCCCGGGCGGCTCATCGCCATCGCGTTCGCCCTCCTGATCGGCGTCTATGTCTTCCGCCGTCACCCGGGGCCGTCGCATGTGGTCTGGCTGTGCGCGGTCGCTCTCGGTTTGCGGTGCGTGTTCGAGTCGGTGATGGATCCCTTCTACCTCTGGCCCCCCCTGGCGATCGCCTTCGTCCTCGCTGCCCGCTCGTACCCGCGCCTCGGCGTGGCGATCGCTGCGGGCACCCTGATCACCTGGTGGAGCTACCGATTCCTCGGTCCTTGGGAGTGGTGGACGCCGGTCGTGATCCTTCTGGCCGTGATCTTGGCATCGGCCGCACCGGCGAGGTCCGAAGCGCGGGTTACGACCGAACACCGGCTCGAGGGACCTCCCTTCGATCCGCTGCCCGACAGGGTGCACGCCTAGAACGTGAGGACCGAGACAGCACCGTCGTCGCCGAAGGGTCACCGGTCCGGGGTCGAGGTGACCTCCGCCCCGGCCCGATCAGCAGTTGGGCGCCGAGGAGTCGGTGGGGTCGAGAGGATCTCTGGTCGCCCCGCACTGGGGCAAGGTCGTCGAGGTGCTCGGGACGGTGGTGGTCGTGGTCGAAGCATTGCCCGAGCTCGGGACTGCTTTGGGCGGTGTGGCCGCCGGTGTGCCAGCCGAGCAGGCGGCAGCCAGCAACCCGGCCGCCACGATCCCGGCGATGCGCATTGTCAGCCGTCTGGCCCGCTGCGGCACGGTCATCATCCTCATCCCGAAGCGGCTTTGGTCGACGACTGAGTGGAGAAGATGTCGAGGTCCAGCTGATCGCTGAGCACGGTGTTGCGGTTGGACCCAGTCCCACCTCCGCTGATACTGACCTGGTTGATGACGGTCAGGCGGGGAAGGGCGTAGAGCGCCTGGATGAACGCGAGTGTCTGGCTGTACGTGCCGCTCGTGGTGACCACGATCGGAATGACCTCCAGGCTGCCCTGAGGGGTGACCTGGGACGGGGAGATGCTCGCGACCTTCATCCCGGCGGTCGACGCGGCAGTCGAGATGGCGGTGATGTAGCCGTAGACGCCCGTTGAGGACGGGACGGCGGCACTGAGCCTCTGCGCCAGCGCCTGGAACTGGCCCGATTCGCTCGAGTACACCTTCAGGCGGTCGAGGCGGGCCTGCAGGGCGCTCTGCTGGGTCTGTGCGGCCAGGACGTTGGCGTCCACCGACGCGAGCTTGTGCCCTTCAGGGTTGAATACCGCCTCCACCCAGATGAGCACGATGACCAGACCGACCGCGGCGTAGATGAGGATCTTGCGGCTGCGGAAGACCGCCAGCAGTTCGGTGCTCATGGCTTGGGCACCTCGAAGGACCCTATGCGCTGGGACTTCGCGCCGTTCAAGATGTCGAGCGAGGTCGAGAAGCTGATCCCGCCCACCTGGGAGGACCCCGAGACGCTGGAACTCAGGTCGGGGAGGTCGAAGATCGGAGATTGGCTGAGGGCCTGTCCCCATAGCGTGACGTCGTTCAGGGTCTTGGTGAGCACCAGGGCGGTGACCGTGCCGAGTGACTGACCGTTGGTCGGCGGCGAACCCTGTCCCGGCACCGACGCCGCGGCAAGGTTGACGTTCTGGAGGGTCGCGCTCGCCGGGATGTACTGGGCGATCTGGTTCAGCACCACCAGCCAGTCGACTTCCTTCTGCAGCGTCGGCACGATCTGGGCCGATTGGTGTTCGACCTGATTGCGCAGGACGAGCGCCTTGTCGTACTTGGGGATCTCGACGTTCTTGATGGTGCTGTTGATCAGGTTGATCGCGTTCAGGTGGCCCTCGGCATTGTGGACCTGCAGGAACCGTATGGCCGTCAGGCCGATGATGAGCGCCACCACCGCGGCGGCCCCTCGGAGCAGGTACTTGTGCACGCGCTTTTCGAGCGATCGAACCCTCGCCGACTCCGGGAGCAAGTTGAAGGACCGTCCGGCCGGATCGGCCAAGGCCATGCCCACCGGCGCCGCCACCACCGTGTCGACCTCGGCCGCCTGTTCGGGCGTGAGCGGCAGGTCGGACATCGCGAGGCTAGAGAGGGGTGAGGCGACGGCCACAGGGACCCCTGCCGTCTCCCGCATCATCTTGACCAAGCCGGCCGAACGAGAGCCCCCGCCGGTCAACTGGATCCGCCCCACCGGTTGGCGGCCGGGCAACGAGTTGAAGAACCGGATCGAGTTGTGGATCTCGTTGACCAAATCGGTGACGGCCCGCTCGCACGTCCCGGCGGCCATCGAGTCGTGAGCGCCGGGGAATCCGAGGCGCCGTTTGGCCGCTTCGGCGTCGCGATGCGGAAGGTCGAGGGTTCCGGCGATCGCCGCCGTGATGGTTTCCCCCGCCTTGTCCAGCGTCCGAACGAACTCGAGCTTCCCGCTCTCGTGGACGACGATCATCGTGAGCGCCGCACCGATCGAGACGACGGCCTCGGGCTCCTGGTAGCGGGGATCGGCGACCGCCCGGGCCAACGCCGAAGCCTGGAGGTCGATCGAAACCGGCTCGAGACCCGCCCGTTCCAGGGCCCTGACCAGGGCCTCGACGACCTCGGCATGGGCCGCCCCCACCGACACCCGCAGCTTCGGAGGTCCCTCAGGGGACTCCACCTGGGCGAGAACCTTGGAGGAGAGGACCGTTTCGTTCAAGGAGAAGGGGAGGACCTCGTCGGCCTTGAACCGGACCGCCGAATCGAGCTCGGTCGGCGTCAAGAACGGCATGTCGATCTCTCGGATGATCGCCCGGAGGCCGGCGACGCCGACCCGGACCTGCCGATGTCCGAAGCGACCCTCACGCCATAGACGTTGGAGGGCCTCGGCGAGTCGTGCCTCGTCACGAACCTCGCCCTCGACCACGCACCCTGGTTGGAGCCCGACCTGCCCGAAGTTCTCGAGAACCGGGCGCTGCCCCTCGTCGATGGTCAGCTCGACCGCACGGATGGCGCTGGTGCCGATGTCCAGACCGATGCTTTGGTGTGCCATTCGGCCCTTCCAACCCTCCCAGGGTCCCCTGGGTGCCGCACGAACGGGTGGATGAAATTGCCCCGTTCCCGCTCGGCGAGCCCCTCGGTCGCTGCGATTGGCTGCCCGCCAGGCGACCGCAGCACTTTATCGGCGGAGGCTGGGAACACCGCGAATGGTCGCGGTGGGTCGGGGTCCTCGAAGACGCCTAGCGTGGTGGGGAACGGAAGGTGGGTGCATTGGCTGAGTTGTCCTTCCACCTGCGCTCCGGCGTCGAGGGCTCGCTCGACGTCTCGATGACCGACCTGGGCGGGCGCCCGGTGGTGCTGGCCCGCTCGTCGTCGGAGCGGCGTCGAGGGGCACTCGGCCAACGTGACGGGGAGAGTCTGGCCGAGGCCGCCCGACTGGCGCTGCGCCACCGGAGCCCACTCGTCATGGTCCTCTCGACGAGCGGAGCCGACGTCTCCGAGGGCGTCCACGCGCTTCACGGATGGGGCACCGCGGCCTCGGCCGTCGCTGCCTGCTCGGGGATCGTGCCATTGCTGGCTGCGCTCACCGGACCGGTGCTGTCTGGGCCGGCACTCCTGCTCGGCCTCTGTGACATCGTGACGATGGCGCCGGAAGCGTTTGCGTACGTGTCGGGACCCTCGATGGTTGCCCAGTTCACCGGGGTCACCCTGACCCCGGCCGAGCTGGGGGGTGCCGGGATGCATGCCCGTTCGAGCGGCCTGTGCGCCATCGAAACCGAGCTTCCTCTCGAGGCGCTTGCAGACGTGCTCTCGTTCCTGCCTTCCCACACCGACGGCTCGGTCCCCATGATCGAGACCGATGATCCCTGGGACCGGCTGGTGCCCGAGCTGCGCGAGGTAGTTCCCGCGCGTGAGTCGGCGTCCTATGACATTCGGGACGTCGTCACGGTCGTGGCCGATCACGGCGACCTGGTCGAACTGTGGGCGAGATGGGCACCCCAGCTGGTCACCGGATTCGGCCGCATCGCTGGCCGTCCCGTGGGGTTTGTGGCCAACCAACCGCGTTCGCTGGCCGGGACGCTCGACATCGCAGCCTCCCAGAAGGGCGCGAAGTTCGTCCGGTTCTGCGACGCCTTCAACTTGCCGATCGTCACGTTCGTGGACACGCCGGGTTTCCTGCCGGGCAAGGACCTCGAGTGGCGGGGGATGATCAGGCACGGCGCCCAGCTGGTCTTCGCCTATGCCGAGGCGACGGTCCCTCGCCTCGGCGTGACGCTTCGCAAGGCAATGGGGGGTTCGTACATCGCCATGGATTCGAAGGGGATCGGCAGCACGCTGTGCCTGGCCTGGCCCGGCGCCCAGCCGGCGGTGATGGGGGCGAAGGAGGCCGGCCAGATCCTCCACCGTTCGGCCATGCCCGAGGAGCGCCGGAACCTCGATGCCGCCTATTCGAAGCGGTTTCTCACCCCCTGGGAGGCGGCTGAGCGGGGCTACTTCGACATGGTCATCGACCCGGCGGACACCAGACGGGAACTGGCCCAGGCCCTGCTTAACGTGTCGAGCCGCCGGGAACGCCTCGTTGGTCGAAAGCACGATTCGGGGCCGATGTGAACCGTCAGACCGTTCACGACCAGGGAAAACATCACCCCACCAGGTCCTCGGGAGGGTTCAATTTCGGTCGCCCCCATACCGTCATCCAATCGCAATCGCGCTGAGGCGGATTTGTCGTTCCCCTGCGGCAAGATCGGAGCGTGGAACAGACCCCTGACGTGCCGCTCGTTCTCGAGTCCTGCCACAGCACCTGGCTTTTTGACACCAGGCACATGCGGTTCCGCCGCATCCTGAAGGGACTGAATCTCGACGCCCGCAATGCGTCCACCGCTTGGCGGCCCTACTTCGGCCTCGAGCTGGACCAGTATTCGGAGTCCTTCGTCGTCATGCTGAATGCCGAGGGGAGCCGGCTCCTGCGTTCCTGGCGTCACGTCGAGCACTGCCCGCAGTGCGGGGGTGAGGTGACCGCCGAGCTCTCGCTCGACGAGCTTCGCGCTGCTGCCGCGAGCTGAGCCAGGTCTTCCGCCCGGCTCCGTCGGTGACCCGGCGAGCCAACGACCGTCCCTCGGTCGAGTAGAGACGGGCACCTAAGCTACGCGTCCGTGACCCCGGCAGAGCTGGAACGGCTGCTCACGCTGCTCGATCAGTGGGACGGCTCCGATCTGCACATCAAGGCCGGATCCCCGCCCCGGATGCGGATCAACGGTGAGCTCCGGACCCTCGCCGACGAGCTCCCGCTCCAACCGGAAGACACGGCGGCCGTCGTCGCCGCGATCGCGCCCCCAAGGGTCGCTGAGGCGTTCCATCGGCACCACGAGGTCGACTTCGCCTACTCGGTGCCGGGAGTGGCGAGGTTTCGCGTGAACGCCTTCTACCAGCGCAGCACGGTGGCGATCGTCTTTCGGAGGGTCCGTTCGGCACCGGCGACCCGGGAGGAACTCGGACTACCCGACGTCGTCTACGAGCTGGCCTCCGAGCAGCGGGGTCTCGTCCTGGTCACCGGCCCGACCGGGTCGGGGAAGACGTCCACCCTCGCGTCGATGGTCGACCACATCAATCGCACGCGCGCCTGTCACATCGTGACGATCGAGGATCCCATCGAGTACCTCCATCGGGATCACCTCGCGGCCATCGAGCAGCGTGAGGTGGGATTCGACACCGACTCCTTCGCCAGCGCGATGCGGGTCGTGCTCCGCCAGGATCCTGATGTGATCCTGGTCGGAGAGATGCGTGACGTCGACACCGCCTTTGCGGCGCTGACCGCCGCGGAAACGGGCCACCTCGTCCTAACCACCTTGCACACCATCAATGCGACAGAGACGATCACGCGCGTCGTCGATTTCTTCCCGCCGCACCAACAGCAGCAGATCAGGGTCTCTTTGGCCGGATCGCTCCGTGGGACCGTGGCCCAGAGACTGGTGCGCAAGGCAGACGGGTCCGGACGCGTCGCCGCGCTCGAGATCATGGTGGCCAACGGGAGGATTCGTCAGTGCATCGTGGATCCCGAGATCACCTCGGAGATCGAACAGATCGTTGCCGAGGGCGAGTACTACGGGATGCGGACCTTCGACCAGTCGTTGGCCAGCCTGATGGAGGAGGGTGTGGTCACCCTGCAAGAGGCGCTGGAAGGGGCAACCAACCCGCACGACCTGAGAGTGGTTCTCGAGCGGCGCGGCCTGGTCCGAACCGGGACGTCGCAGGTCTTCTGACCTTCCGGGCGCGGCCGGCCGCGACGGTCCGCCGGTCCGGCGCCTTCAGGGGACGGCGATCATGCCGGCCAGGATTGTGCCCACCGCCACCGCGCCGACCAACGCCGCTTCCCCGGAGTCCCGCCGGGTATTCGGGAAGGCGAGGAGGAGCAGGGCGAGGGCGACCGTTACCGCGAGGCCACCGGCGAGTCCGGACCATCCGGCAGCCCACCCCCAGGCGACACACGCGGCCGGCGAGATCGATCGCAGGGGTCCGGACCTCAACCGGGAGAGACTCCACACCACCAGTGCCGAGCCGCCGCCGATCCCGGCCCACGCCAGACGGCCGGGGGACCCGGCGAGGATGGCGACGGCGGCCAGGGGGGTGACGACCCCGAGGGCGACCCACCCGAGCGCGGCCGGGACGTTCGACCCGTCCAGGTCGATGGCCCCGATGGCTACCGATGCCCCGACCAGGGCGTCGAGCGGGATCAACGGGGCCAGGCTGGGCGAGGCCACGGCGAGGGCGACGAACAGGGTGCCGGTCGTGAGCTCGATGGCCGGGTAGCGGATGGAGATGGGCGCGGCGCAGTGCCGGCATCGTCCACGTAACGCCACCCACGAGACGACCGGGATGTTCTCGAGGGCACCAAGTCCGCTGCCGCACGATGGGCATCTCGAGCCCGGCCGCAGGAGGGATTGACCTCTTGGGAGCCGATAGGCGACCACGTTGAGGAACGACCCGATCGCCAACCCGGTCGCGGCGCTCATGACGAGGACCAGGGCTCGGGAGGCGGCGGGCTCCATTGCTAAGCGACTGTAGTGTCCGGCGGTTGGCGTGAACGTCCTGGTAGCGACGGGGATTTGTCGCCGACGGTCCCCCAGTTTTGGGGGGGTCCGGACCTAAGCTGGATCGACATGGCCCTGCCCGGGTCCAGGGGCCGGGACGGGCCGGTTCGAGGGGGGACCATGCCGGAACGAGAGGCCGTGGGCTCGGGTTCCCCGCAAGTGCGCTGGGTTCCGTTCAGGCCGCGAGGACGAGGACTGACGTGAGTGACTGACACGGCGACGGCGAGTGCCCGCCGGTTGGCTGAGGAGCACAACCTTCGGTTCGTCGACCTCACCAGCACGGCGCTCGCCCCCGGTGCGGAGTCGATCATCAGCGAGGCCGTGGCCCGTCGGCACCACGCCGTTCCCATGGGCCGGCGTCTGGGCACGCCGGTGATCGCAGTGGCCGATCCCGGCGACATCTTCGCCATGGACGACCTGCGTGTTGTCCTGGGACGGGAGTTCTTCGCCGTCGTGGCCCGACCCGACCAGATCGAGCGGGCGATCGACCGCCTCTACCGCCCCGAGGCGGCCGAGCCGGCTTCTTCGAGCCTGCCCTCGAGAGCGGAGACCCCCCGGTTCGAGGCCAAACCTTTCACCGGCGTGCCGGCTCCAAGGGGGCCGCAGACGAACGGTGCCGAGCACCGGCCCGCCGCCGAGGACAGCTTCGCCGTCTCGCCGACGGCCGCTCCACCCATG
Source organism: Acidimicrobiaceae bacterium (assembly GCA_027315045.1). Lineage (GTDB taxonomy): Bacteria > Actinomycetota > Acidimicrobiia > Acidimicrobiales > RAAP-2 > Palsa-461. The sequence goes on along the minus strand of DAHUZS010000106.1, from coordinate 42,269 downwards.
TCCTCAGTCCCGAGCTTCGCCCAGCCGTCAACAGCACCCGGGCCGGTTGCGCCGCCGGCGTCCGAACTCGGGCGCGTCGACCTTCCTCTTCCGGACGTTCTGAGTAAGCACACCTTCGTGCTCTCGCAGGCCCCCGGAGACCAGATGCCCCGCTCCGAGGAGGGTGCGGGGCTGCCGCCGATGCCCCCAGCCCCTGCCAGCTTCGCCGAGTCCGCCCTACCCCACCCCCCCGCCGAGGATCGTCCGGCCGAGAGCCTGCCGCCCGCCGCCCCGCCGCTCGCGAGGGTCCTCGTGGACTCGGGGCGGGTCTCGGTCGCCGACATGTTCGCCGCCCTTCAGGCGGTCCGGGACGGCAACGAGACCCTGGCCCGATACCTGTTCGGACGCAAGCTAGCCACCGAGGAGGACCTGGTCTGGGCCATGGCCCAGGAGGTGGGCCTCGAGTTCGTCAACCTGAACCAGATCAACATCGACCGTGCGGCGGTCGCCCTAATTCCCCAGTCGACGGCCGAGCACCACATGGTGCTGCCGATCGCCTTCGAGAACGGTGTACCGGTCGTCGCCATGGCGAACCCGACCGACGTGTTCGCAATGGACGACCTGCGCACCATCATGGGGAGCAACTTCAAGCCGGTCGTCGTGACGCGTTCGCAGTTGGTGACGTTCAACCGGATCTCGCGAGACTCGACAGTCGAAGTCTCCGCACTGGCCCAGGACGCGGCGGCGGCATCCGACGCGGCGAGCGAGCTCGAGAGCATCCAGTCGGTCGTCGAGGACGCGCCCATCGTTCGCTACGTGAACCTGCTGATCCTCCAGGCTCTGAACGAGCGCGCGTCGGACATCCACATCGAGCCCAAGCCGCACGAGCTCAAGATCATCTTTCGGATCGATGGCGTGATGCACGAAGCCTCGACGGCGTCGCCGGCCATCGCGGCAGCAGTTGTCAGCCGCCTCAAAGTCATCGGTGACATGGACATCACGGAGCACCGGATCCCACAGGAAGGCCGGGTGTCACTGACGGTGAGCGACCGCCAGATCGACCTTCGGATCGTGACGATGCCGAGCGTATGGGGCGAGACGGTGGTCATGCGGGTGCTCGACAAGTCCCAGAGCCTGCGGTCGCTCGCCGACCTCGGCTTTGCTTCCGACACGCTCGAGCGCTTCTCCCACGCCTACAACAAGCCCTACGGCGTGATCGTCGTCACCGGCCCGACCGGTGCTGGGAAGACGACCACGCTGTACTCGACATTGATCGAGATTCTCACCCCTGAGAAGAGCGTGGTCACCGTCGAGGACCCGGTCGAGTACCAGATCGACGGTGCGACCCAGGTCCAGATCAACCTGAAGGCCGGTCTGACCTGGCCGACCGCACTGAAGTCGATCCTTCGTGCCGACCCCGACATCGTGCTCATCGGCGAGATCCGAACGAGCGAGACGGCCACGATCGCGATGGAGGCGGCGCTGAGTGGTCACCTGGTTCTCACCACGTTGCACACCAACACCGCCGCGGCCACTCCGCTCCGGTTGACGGAGATGGGCATCGAGCCCTTCCTCGTGACGTCAGCCGTCGGAACGGTATTGACCCAACGGTTGGCCCGGGTCCTGTGCAACGTGTGCAAAGAGCCGTTCGAGGCCACCGAGAAGGACTTCTATGCCGCCGGTTACACCGAGGCGGACGTGGAGGGGCTCAACATCTCGACGTTGCACAGAGCCATCGGGTGCCGGACATGTGGAAGTACCGGGTACTCCGGCCGGATGGTTCTGGCCGAAGTCATGAACGTCACCGAGGAGATCGATCGGATGATCATCGAACAGGCCTCAATAGCGAACATAGAGCGAAAGGCATGTGAGCAAGGAATGCGAACACTGCGCGCCGATGGATTGCTTCGGGCGGTTCAAGGCTTTACGACGCTCGAAGAAGTGCTCCGGGTGGTCATGTGAGCCCCGCCTCCAACGCCAGTCGGACCGAGTGGTCGAGGCGTCTCGGGAGGGCGCTCGTCGCCGGTGGCTTCGTTTCGGAGTCGACGATCGGCGCCTATCTGGTCCAGGCCACCGAGCACAACATCCCCTTGAGTGTCATCCTCGTCCAGCGGGAGCCGCAGCTCACCGACATCGTCTTGAACACGCTCGGCCAGCTGGCCCGGATGAGGGTCGTCGACCTGGATCTGGAGCCGCCGGTCGGCGAAGTCCGCCAGCGCCTGGCGCCGGCGGCGGCGCTCGAGCATCGGGCTATCCCACTGCGCCTGTCGGGCAGTCAGGTCGTGACGGCGTTTGCCGAGCCGCCCGAGGCCGACGACATCGCGGCGCTCGCGGCGGCCCTCGGGCACGAGATCGTCCCGGTGCTGGCCAACCCGTTGACCGTGGACCGGATGGTCCAACCGGCCGCGGCCGGCGTGACCAACGGCCGGCCCCCTGCCGCGAGCGCCAACGCCGGCGGTCAGATCATCGGCCTCTACGAGGACCACCAGAGCGCCGGGCCGGTGGGCGCCGAGGAGTCGGCCCCGCCTCGTCATGCCCGCGTCGACGACGCCGCCCCGGCCCATCCTGCGGGTCAGGGCACCGCGCCGCCTCCGCCTCCGACGCTCACCGCGGTCCCGACTCCTCCCAATCGGGCCACCGAGCCCCCGCCGCCCCCACTCAGCCCAGTGCCCCCGATGGGCGGGGAGATCGGGAGCCCTCCGCCACCGGTGCTCCGATCGGTGCCCCCAAGCACCGACGAGGAAGGCACCACCGAGGCGTTCGACCGCGGCCTGCAACCGGTGCCACCGCCACCGCCACCGCCACCTCCACCCCCCCCGCCGCGCCCGGCGTCGAGCCGCGTCGAGGCGGAGGCCGACGAGGCCGGACCACCCTCGCTGGCCGACACCCTCGGGGGCTCGGCCTCCTTCCGGCGCCGGCGAGCGAGCGACGTGGGGTTCCGCCTCCACATCGATGACCTGTTGCGCTACGTGGTGAACGTCGGCGCGTCGGACCTCCACCTCTCGGCGAACCTGGCCCCGACGGTCCGTCTCAACGGCGCTCTGCGACCCATGGAGGATGTGGAGCCGATCGACGCGGAGACCCTTCAGGAGATGATCTTCGGGGTACTGCCCCAAGCGATGCGGGAACGGTTCGAGGCCGATCACGAGCTCGACACGTCGCACTCGGTGGCCGGGGTTGGCCGGTTCCGTGTCAACGTTGCCATGCAGCGGGGAACGGTCACGGTCGCGATGCGACCGATCCCGCACGACATCCCGCCCTTCGACGACCTGGGACTGCCCGAGTCGGTGAAGTCGTTCGCCGACCTTCGTCGAGGGCTCGTCCTGGTGACCGGCCCGACCGGTTCGGGAAAGTCGACGTCGCTCGCCTCGTTGATCGACATCATCAACCGCACCAAGCCGCTGCACATCGTGACGGTCGAGGACCCGATCGAGTTCCTCCATCACCACAAGCGTTCGGTGATCAGCCAACGCGAGGTCGGGACGGACACCGCGACGTTCTCGGAGGCCCTGCGGCGGGTGCTCCGCCAGGACCCCGACGTGATTCTGGTCGGTGAGCTCCGCGATCTCGAGACCATCGCCACCGCGCTCACCGCGGCCGAGACCGGTCACCTCGTCTTCGCGACCCTCCACACCCAGGATGCGCCGTCCACCATCGACCGGGTGATCGACGTCTTCCCTCCCAGCCAGCAGGAGCAGATCAGGATCCAGTTGGCCTCCTCCTTGCGCGGGGTGGTCACCCAGCAGCTTGTGCCAGTCGTCGACGGGAGCGGTCGGGCGGTGGGTGCTGAGGTGCTGGTGTGTACGCCGGCCGTCCAGAACCTCATCCGGGCCGCCAAAACCCATCAGATCTACTCGCTCATGCAGACGGGGTCCCAGTTCGGCATGCAGACCATGGACCAGAGCCTGGCCAAGCTGGTCCAGGGCGGCGTCATCTCGGTCGACATGGGCCTGGACCGGTGTCGGGACGAAGAGGACTTCCGCAACCACATCCGCGGGATCGCATGATCGACACCGTAGGGTTTGCGAGCATCTGGTAGCGGGCGAAGAGAGGGCACTTGACCACCACGTTCGACTACAAGGTGCGCGACCAGAAGGGCAATCTGGTCGAGGGCACGTTGGAGGCCGACAGTGTCCCGATCGTCGTCAACCGACTGCGGGACATGGGGTACCTCCCGGTCTCGGTGGTGCCGGCCAAGGGCAAGGGCCTGAAGACCGAGATCATCATCCCGGGCTTCTCGGATCGGGTGAAGGCCAAAGAGGTCGCGGTGTTCACCCGCCAGTTCGCGACCATGGTCGATTCGGGGTTGTCCATCAGCCGGTCGATCGCCGTGCTGGCCTCACAGGTCGAGAACAAGCACTTCGCGATCGTCCTGCGGAAGATCAACGACGACCTCGACTCGGGTACCAACCTCTCGGCCGCCCTGGCCAAGCACCCGAAGGTGTTCGACAGCCTCTACGTCGCCATGGTCGCCGCCGGCGAGGTCGGCGGGAGCATCGACCTCGTCCTGAGGGACATCGCCAACAACCTCGAGAAGCAGGTGGAGCTCAACCGCAAGGTCCGAGGGGCTATGACCTATCCGGTGATCGTCGTCGCCGTCATCGGGATCATCCTCACGGTCATGCTGGTGGTGATCGTCCCGATCTTCAAGAAGCTATTCGCCACCCTCGGCGGACAGCTCCCGACCCCGACCCGCATCCTCATCTCCGTTTCCAACACCATGGCCAGTTGGCGGGTCGGCCTGGTGATCTTGTTCTTCGTCGCCGCGGTCTTGATCTTGCGCCGGTGGATCAAGACCGACAAGGGAAGGCGCGTCTGGGACAGGCTCAAGATGCGGCCCCCGGTGTTCGGGCCCCTCTCGCACAAGGCCGGAATGAGCAGGTTCGCCTCGACCCTGGCGTCCCTGCTCTCGGCGGGTGTGCCGGCCATGGAGGCCCTCGACATCACTGCGAACGCTTCGGGCAACTCCATCATCTACGACGCGGTCATGGAGGTGAAGGCCAGGGTCCGAGAAGGTCACTCGTTCGCAGCGCCGATGAGCAGGCTCGAAGTGTTCACCCCGCTCATGGTCCAGATGGTCGAGGTGGGAGAGCAGACCGGTGCGCTCGACGACATGCTGAAGCGGATCTCGGACTTTTACATGGGTGAGGTCGACCAGACCGTCGACAACCTGACCTCGATCCTCGAGCCGTTCCTCGTCGTGATCATGGGGGTCGTCATCGGCGCCATCATCATCAGCCTGTACCTGCCGATGTTCGACTACATCAAGCTCATCCACTGAGCGCGCCGCCGTGGCGCGGCGCCGGTCACTCCGGCGTCACCAGACACCCGGCGAACGGGCTCTGTCTGGCCGCCGCTGCCGGGACTGGGGGCCCGGTCACCCGGGTTGGTGGTGTCACCGCGATGGTCACCCCGAAGGGGCCCAAACTGGTGACGGTGACGGTCCGTACCGTCCCGGGATTGGGGGTGGTGAAGGTCTGCATGGTGATCGTCTCGAAGCGACGCAGCCGGCCCGCGCCGTCGACCCAGGCGACCGACCGTTCGACCTCGGTGGTGGGTCGGCCGATCGCACCGGCCGGGCAGCTGACCTGGACCGAGGACAGCAGGTACTTGGTCAGGGTCTCCTTGTTGAGCGTGACCCGAGCGAGCTGAATCAGGTGGACCGGCGCGGGGATCGCCGAGGTGCCGGCGGACCCGGCCAGCGCCCCCAGCGGAGGGGTCGAGAACCCGGCGGATCGGATCCACGGGCCGCTGAAGCGCGGCCTCCCACCGAGATCCGATCCGAAGCGGGCGTAGGAGCGCCCATCGACCACGAGCGACTGGATCCACTGGCCCGGGAGCCCCGGGCTCCGGCTTACGGTCACCGCCTGGGCATCGAATCCGGAAAAGTCGGCCACCCCGAGGGTGCGGATGACCGAGTTCGCCTCGCCGGGCAGGGTTCCGCTCGAGCGCACCACCATGGAGAAATGGAGCGGGCCCGCTGCCTTGGTCGTGTTCAGCACGACCTCCCAGGCGCTGGGCTCGAGGGGCAAGCCAGAGGGAGCCTGTGAGACGCCGAGCCACGCGGCAAGCCCGGCGACGATGACCAGGAACCCCACTGACGCCGTCGAGACGGCTGCGCGGACCGAAACCCTCACGACGGCCATCATGCCCGACGGCGCCCCGGGCCCCCGGTGCATCGGGCCCGCCTCCTCGACGTGACTTCTCGGGCCCGACGTGCTGCAGTGACCCCGATGTCACGGGCCAGCGGCATCCCGGAACGCCTAGGTGCGGCGGTTGCTCCCGACGCCCCGCACTCCGGTGCGCCGGGTGGGAGACGACGGTCCCGGCTGATCCGGGCCCTTGCGGCCACGCGTCGATGGTGGCCCGTCATCCGCTTCGTCCTCGGCCTCGCGGCTGCCGCCCTGGTGATCTGGGTGCTGAGCAGCCACACCGACGAACTATCGGGGATCCAATCGGTCTTCGACCGCCTCTCCTGGGGATGGCTGCTCCCGGCGATCGGGGCGGAGGCGGGGTCCTACCTGTCCCTCGCCGTCCTGCAGCGGAAGTTCCTCAGCGCCGGGGGGGTGGACGCACCCCTGCCGACCTTGTCGGTGATCACGTTGGCGTCGCAGGCCATCGTCAACTCAGTGCCCGCTGGCGCCGCGGTGGCCGCGGTCTACGGGTTCAGATGGTTCCGACGCCTGGGAGCGAACGACTCATTGGCGGCGTGGTCGCTCGTGGCCACGGTGGTCGTCGGGGTTTTGTCGCTGGCGGTAGTGGCGAGCGCCGGCCTCGCCCTCGCCGCCAGCGACGGCGCGAGCCTCGACCTCGTACCGGTGACCGTGGGGATCCTGCTGGTGACGGTGGTTGTGGGCGGCCTCTTCCTCTACCGCCGGCCGCAGCGGGCCGTCGCGCTCTGGCTACTCCGGTCGTCGCGGCGGCTGACCAGGCGACACCTCGGCGGGGCCGAGGCCCGGGCGGCCCGTTTCACTGCCCGGGTGGCCGAGTTCAGGCTCTCGCCCTCCGACGTGGCCATAGTCGTCGTCTGGGGCATCGCGAACTGGATCTTCGACTGCGCGTGCTTCGCGCTCAGCTTCCTCGCGATCGGTGCCGGGATCCCCTGGAAGGGGCTCCTGCTTTCCTACGGGGCCGGGCAGCTGGCCGCCAACCTCCCGATCACCCCCGGAGGGCTCGGGGTCGTCGAGGGGAGCATCACCATCGCGCTGGTGGCCTTCGGTGGGAACCGGGTGTCGACGGTGGCGGCCGTGCTGGTCTACCGGCTGATCAGCTTCTGGGGCCAGCTGGCCGTCGGCTGGGCGGCGGCCGGTTGGCTGGCCCTCGGGGTGCGCTCGGGTCGCTGGCGGCGGCGGGTCGGCGGGGAGACGCCGGTGCCCACCCAGGCCATCGAGGCGGCGACGGTCGCCGACCTCTCGTCAGAGTCGGGGGGGAGGTAGGGATGGAACGGACCGACGTGCTCGAAAGGCGGCGCCTCAGCCGTTGGGCGCTCGTGGTGGCGCTCGCCCTGTCGGTCCTCGGGCTCGGCGGCTGCTCGGCCGGGCGCGCGAACTTGGGTACGAGCGACGCCCCCTGCTACATCGCCCTGCCGACCGCCGCGAAAGCGGTCGGGTCGCAGGGGCGGCTGATCGGGGTGCGCCTCCAGAGCGTCCCCACGGTCACCTACCGACGGCTCGACGCGGCGTTGGACCGGGCCGGCGTCCGGTCCGGCCGGGTCTGCCTGGTCGCCTACGGCGGAACCTTCTCGTCGGGCTCGGTCGCCCGTCCCGAAGGCCGGCCGTCGGGCCATCTGGCGGTGGTGGTGCTCCGGTACCCCTCCGGGACGCTCGTCGCGACCGTTCTGTTCCATCGGCTACCGGCCCGCTTCGGCCATTCCCACCTGGGCTGAACGGCCCGCGCCGAGGAGTTCAGGCCCGCTCCTCGCGGCGCCACTGGCCCTCGGGGTCGTCGGGCTGGAGGCAGGAACCCAGTTCCTCGGGGCGCGGCGGCAGCCACACCCGCCGCCGCTCGCGGCGCTCGGCCCGCTCGAGGTGGCGCTCGACGTCGGACCACAGGAGGGGTTCGGGGTCCCGACCGGTCGACACGGCGTGCTGAGCCCGGCTGAGCCCCACGAACGCCACCGTCCAGAGCACCGCGATCGTGGCGAACTTGGCCACGAAGCCGGCGAGCTGTTGGTCGAGCAGCGGGGAGACGCCGAAGAGCTTCGGCCCGGCGGAGAAGTGGGGGTACAGGGGGTGCTTGGCGAAGATCCACACGATGGCGAGGAACGACGGCACCACGGACTGGACGATGAGATAAGCGGCTCGGCCGAGCGCCGAGGGGCGGTCGGTCCCCGGCAGGTGCGGGGAGACCGGTGTCCACAGCTCGAAGCCCGCCACGACGAGGGCCAGGTCGAGGCCGCCGCGCGCCCAGATCGACGACCCCTGCGCCTCGACCGCCACCGTGGTGAGCGTGACCACGGCGATCAGGGTGACGACGCCCACGGCGACGATCGGTCGGGAGCAGCGTCGCAGCGCCCAGTCCACCGGGGCGGGCCGGGTGATCCTGGCCATGAGCGGCGGGGGGATCGCGGCGATTACCAAAGGCGGCAGCCCCAGCAGGAGCAGCATCCGTTGGACGACGAGGGCGGTGAGCGACGTGTGGGCGGCGAGGTCGGCCAACGGCGAGCCGAGGGCGACGACGGCCAGCACCAGCGCGCCGATCGCCGCCACCAGGTCCCGGGGGCGCGCGCCGCCGATCCGCCGGACTCCCAGCGCATAGGCGACGGAGATGGCGGCGAGGGTGGACCAGGCCGCCACGTGGGGGTGGAAGGCCCAGGCGGAGGCGGTCATCGCGACCGGGGGCAGCGCGTCCTACGCTGATTCCGATGTCCCCGCCCGACCGGCTGGAGCGCCTGACCGACCTGGTCCTCGTGCTGTTGAGCGCCAAGCGGCCGATGACCCTGAGCGAGCTGGCGAGGGACGTTCCCGGCTACCCGGAGGGCCACGACGCCCGGCGCCAGGCGTTCGAGCGGGACAAGCGGCTGCTGCGCGAGGAGGGCATCCCGCTCGTGACCGAGGCGGTCGAGGGTCCGGAGCAGTACGGGTACCGGATCGATCCCGACACCTTCTACCTGCCTGATCTCCACCTGACCCCCGATGAACAGGCGGCGTTGCAGCTCGCCGTCGCCGGCGTGCACCTCGGCGATCCTAGTGGTCGCGACGCCCTGGCCAAGCTGGGCGCGACCGGGTTGGGTGAGGTCCGGCCGCTCGCCTCGCTCGATCCGCCCCCGGCGCTCGTCCCCTTGTTCGAGGCGGTGCGGAACCGGGCGTTGGTGCATTTCGTGCACCGGGGGGTCGAGCGCGTCATGACACCGGCCGGGCTGTGGTTCCGTCGGGGTCACTGGTACGCGGTGGGCTGGGACGTCGACCGTCGGGCACCGCGGAGCTTCCGGGTGGACCGGATCGAGGACACCCCGAGGGTCGGCCCGGAGGGCAGCGGGGAGCTCCCCGAGGCGTTCGACCCCGACGCGGCGGTGCCCGACGAACCCTGGCTGACCGGGGGCGAGGACGCCGAGGAGGTGCACCTCGCCCTCGACGCCATCGAGGCGGAGCGGGTGCTCGACGAGCTCGGTCCCGAGCGACTCCTGCGCCGCGGCGACGACGGGTCGGTCCAGGTACTGGTGAGCGTCACCAACCGGGTGGCGTTCCGGTCCTTCGTCCTCGGCTTGTTGGACCACGCCGAGGTGATCGGCCCGGCGACGGTCCGGAGCGAGATCGTCGCCTGGCTCCGGGCGATCGCGGCGGGCGAGGGGACGGCACCGGGTTCCTCCGAGGACGGCCGCACGGCGCCCGCCGACTGGATGCCTACCGACGAAGAGAGCTCCTCTGGCGGGGTGGAGCGGCGTGCCGGGCGGGACGTCCGTCAGCGCCTGCGTCGTCTCCTGGCCATCGTGGGGTGGTTGGCGAAGGTGGGCGCGGCGCCCCTCGACGAGGTGGCCGGGCGGTTCGGGCTGGACCACGACGAGCTGGTCCGAGAACTCGAGCTGGCCGCTTGTTGCGGTGTCCCCCCGTACTCGCCCGACGCCCTGATGGAGATCGTGGTCACCGACACCACGGTGGAGGCCTTCCTGCCCGAGGCCATGGCCCGACCGCGGCGGCTCACCCCGGCAGAGGGCTTCGCGCTGGCCGCGGCGGCGAGGACGATCCTGGCCGTGCCGGGGGCGGACGCCGACGGGTCGCTGGCAAGGGCGGCCTCCAAGCTCGAGGCCGTCCTCGGGGCCCGAGAGAGCCTCAACGTCGACCTGCCCGCACCCCCGCTGCTCGCCGAAGTCCAGCGTCTCGTCGAGGTCCAGCGGTCGGCCGACATCGAGTACCACTCCGCATCGACCGACCAGGTCACGGACCGCCTGGTCGACCCGGTCCAGGTCGTCTCGCTCGACGGTCACTGGTACCTCGACGCCTTCTGCCACCGGGCCGGAGGCCTTCGCCGTTTCCGGGTCGACCGGATCCGCAGGGTCAACGAGCGCGGACCGGTGCCCGACGTCCTTCCGACGCCGAGGGGGCCCTCGGACGACCCGTTCGTGCCGGGACCCGGGTCCGAGGTGGTCCGGTTGGAGCTCGACCCGACGGCGGCGTGGGTGGTCGACAACGTCCCCACTCTCGAGTGCGTCCGCCACCCCGACGGCGGGGTGCGCGTCACCCTGGCCGTCGGCGGCTCCGCCTGGTTCGAGCGTCTGCTCCTCCAGGCCGGGCCCGGTGCCCGGGTCTCCGACCCGCCCGAGTGGGTCGAAGTGGGGAAACGGGCGGCAGAACGGGTCCTCGCGCGTTACGGGGGTTGACCACCGACCGTTCGGTCCGGAGGCAGCACACCGGGGAGTCACCATGCTGCACGTGGTCACGGTCAGCGATTCGCGCGCCCGCTACTACCTGGGCGACCTTGGGGACGAGGTGCGGCGGGTGGCCCCGGGCCGTGCCGGTGATGCAGGGCGCTGGCTGGGGACGGCGTCGGCCGCTGTCGGGCTCGCCGGTGAACCCGATGGTCCGGCGCTCGAGGGGCTCCTGGTGGGCCGTCACCCCGGCACCGGCCGGGTCCTCACCACGCGCCGCCGATCGGTGGCCGGGTATGACCTGACTTTCACCGTCCCCAAGTCCCTGAGCGTCGTCTTCGGGCTGAAGGGACCCGAGGCCAGCGACCTGGTGGCCGGCGCACACCGGGAGGCAGTCGATGCCGCGGTCGACTACGTGGAGCGTCATGCGGTCGCTGTCCGGCGGGGCTCGGGCTCCGAACGGGCGCTCTCGGGCTGCGACGGCGTCCTCGCCGCCGGCTTCACCCACTGTCTTAGCCGAGCCGGGGATCCGCATCTGCACACCCACGTGGTCGTGGCCAACCTGGTTCACGGGTCCGACGGCCGGTGGAGCGCACTCGACGGGAGGGGGCTCTTCGTCCACGCCCGGGCGGCTGGCGCCCTCCACGACGCGCACCTTCGGGCGCTGCTCACCGAGCGGATGAACGTGGCGTGGTCGTGGCGGGCGACGGGCGGGTGGGAGCTCGCGGGGAGCGACCCGCTGGTGCTCGCCGCCCTCTCGGGACGGTCGGCCGAGATCGCGCAGGCGCTGTGGGCCGCCGGGCGATCTTCGGGGCGGGCCCGCCGCGTCGCCTGGGCGTCGACCCGGGGGCCCAAGCCGACGGCCGTCCCCGGCCCGCAGCTCCGGGCGACCTGGTCCCGCCACGCCGGAGGGCGCCCGTTGGACCTCGCCCCGGGTGTCCGACCCGAAGCCGGCGAGCCCGACCGGCTCGAGGAGGGCCGATTCGCGGCGGTGATCGCCGGCGCTTCACCCTCGGGCGTGTGCCGGCGCGACGTCGTCGCGGCGTGGGCGACCGCCAGCCGGGCCGGCGTCGAGGGGTGCGAGCTCCAGGGGGCCGTGGACCACTGGACGCCGGCGGCCGACTGCGGGATCGGCGTCGGCGAGCTCCGGGCGGCACCGGGCCGCTACGTGCCCCCACCCCACCTGCTCCGCGCCCTCGGGTCGCGCCCGGTCGGCGTGGCCGGGCAGGGGGAATGGCGGCGGGCGGCCGCGCTGATCGACCGCTACCGGGAGCGCTGGGGAGTGAGTGGCCCGTCCCCGCTGCGCGAACCCGGTGCTCCCCTCGCCGCGTTCCCGATGGCCCGGCTGGTCGATCACCTCGAGGTCTCGAGGATGGTGAGCGAGACGCTCGTCCGCCTGGGCGGCCGGCGGCCGACGACGCTCGAGCGGGACGCCCCATCGATCGGGCGCTAACCTTCACCGCCCGAACAGGTCCCGGTCGCGCGCCCTGGCCGGTCCCACGAGCGTCCGCCAGGGAAGGTCGCGGTGGGCCGGCGTGAGCCGGACCCATCCCATCTGCCGGCGTCCGTCCATGACCAGGGCAGCGTCGGGACGGCCGCGGGCGATCACGTCGGGGGGAAGCCGTCGCCGGAAGACCGTCGCCGTCGTGACCGAGGAGACGAGGCGCCGTTCGGTCTGCGAGAGGGCTCGCGCATGGGACTCGAGCTCGACGTCGCCGGCCAGGGTGGACAGTGCCTCGAGCGTCGCGACGTCGGCGATCCCTGCGAGCACCACCGTCGTGCCGAACAAAGAGAGGAACCCCTCGGCCTCCACCCCCCAGCGGCTCCGGGCCTGCGAGAGGTCCTGGAGGCAGGCCAGCACGAGCAGGCCCTGCCCGGCCCCCTCGCTCACGATCGACGGGAGGTCGGGGAGAGGGGCGATGTTGGCCACCTCGTCTAGCGCGAACACGACCGGCGGCCCGGTCCTGCCCGGCCTGGCCCGCTCGTAGGCGGCGTCTTTGATCTCGCTCAGCAGGCCGACCACGAGCGGCGCCACCAGCTGCTGGTGTCGGCCGGGGGCGCAGACGTACAGCGTGTTGGGCGCCTCGCAGAAGCTCGTCGGATCCAGGTACGGGGGACCGGTGGAGGCCAATGCGGACGTCGACCGGTAGGCGGCGAGGACGCCCGAGGCGGTCGACCAGATACCCGACTGCTCCCTCTCGTCGGTGGCCAGGATGCCGCTCAGTGCGTCGCACGCCATCGGTTCCTCGGCTTGGTGCTCGAGGACCGCTAACGCCGGCGCCCCGTCGTGCCGGTCGACCCACGACAGCACCTCGCGCATGCTCTTGCCCTCGAGTGCCGCGGCATGGAGAACTGGCGCCAACAACGAGCTCGCGCGCTCGTTCCAATGGTCTTCACTCACAGCGCGCGCTCCGCGGTTGCTACGGCGATGTGAGTACACCATGGCGTCGGCTATCGAAAGCGCCCCGTCCCAGTTCTTTGCCGCGCCCAACGGAGACCAGCCGACGGTGACGACTCCTTTCGGGGGGTCGATCGACGCGCTCGGATCGAAGAGCATCGTCCATCCGCCCCTTTGCCTGGCGGCTGCCGTGGACGCGAGGACGTCGGGCTTGGTCGATGTGCTCACGACCGCCCCGGCGGCGGAGAGGACGTTAGGGATCACCAGCGACGACGTCTTGCCGGACCGGGAAGGCCCGAGGACCAGCCCCGATCGCTCCGCGCCACTCCACGCCCACCCGCCGGCACCTTTGCCCAGGTAGAGGCCGTTTTCGGGGAACCCGAACCCACGACCGGGCTCGGACCGGCGCGACGCGGTTCGAAGCGACGCCTCGGGGGCACTCGGCACGCTCTCCGCTGAGGAAGGCCCTCGCGGTGTCATCGGTGACGAATGGTCGGGCTCGGCCAACACGTCGCTCGCCTTCGCGATCACCGGCGTGGGGCGGACGTTCGCGCAGCATCGACACGACGACCACTCCGAGAGGGTCTCGTGCACGATCGTTCGGCGCGGGCGACCGTGTCTCGTCGAGCCCAGGACGGATCATGACCGCCGCGCGCGAATCGAATTCGTTGTGAATCGCGACGCGCGCGTGCGCGCGAAGGGTGTTGCCAAGTCGTGCGCGCGCGCACGTCGAAAAGAATTCCTTCAGTTACGCGCGCGGAGCAGGTATTCTTATCGCGCTGTTTCGTCTCTGTTGTCGAACAGCGTGCGGAGCAGTTCACAACACGTCGTTGTGACTGGGGAACTCGGAGCGTGAGTGTCAAGTCGAACGAGGCACGGTTTTCTCGGCGGTCCATTCCGTTCCGGGTTATGCAGCCGGTGCAGCGATGCGGCTCCCGATGACGTCGGTCGTCGGTGGCTCGCAGGCTTCACCTCGAGTCAACGATGAACCCTCAAGGGAGGTAACTCTGTGGTAACCGCAAAGAAGCGAGCTCCGGCCAAGAAGGCCGCTAAGCGCGCACCGGCCAAGAAGGCCGCCAAGCGCACGGTGAAGAAGGCCGTGAAGCGCGCGCCGGCCAAGAAGGCCGCCAAGCGGGCGCCGGCCAAGAAGGCCGCCAAGCGCGCGCCGGCCAAGAAGGCCGCCAAGCGCACGGTGAAGAAGGCTGCCAAGCGCGCGCCGGCCAAGAAGGCCGCCAAGCGGGCCTGACCCGCCAGTCGGCCGACACGGCCGATCGAGAACATCGGAACGGGGACCTTCGGGTCCCCGTTCCGCGTTCGATCACACCTCGAGGCGGTGGAAGCTCTCGCCCAGTTCGATGCCGGCGAACGAGCCGTGCTCGGCCAGCTTGGCCCGGATGTCGTCGGTGAAGGCCGATAGCGACGCCTTGGCGGACGGGCCGTCGGACGGCGCCTCGATGCCGAGCGTCGTTTCGTACTGGCTTCGGTGCGCGAGGAGGGCCCGGATTTTCACCTCCTCGAACCCGGCCACGTCCTCGACGTGGTTCGGGACGTCGGCCTCGAACAACAACAGCGCCACCGGTCGGTGAGGCTCGAGATCCTGATCGGTGAAGAACAGCGGGTCCCGGGCGGCCACCAGCGCGTCGGTGACCACGAACCCGGCGTTGCGGTGGTCGGGGTGGAGACGGTAGCGACGCCAGGGATCGTGCGCGAGGACGACGGTCGGCCGGAGTTGCCTGATGAACCGGCTCACCTCCCATTGCTCGCGGATGGTGTTGCGGAGTTCCCCGTCGGGCCGGTCCAGGAACCCGACCTCGCCGCCGCCGAGCAGACGGGCAGCCTCCCGTTGCTCCTCCTGCCTCGTCGCGACGAGCGAGGCGATGTCGCGATTGCGGTCCCAGGTCCCCTTGGACCCGTCAGTGAGCACCAGGTGGTGGATCTGCGAGCCGGCGGCAGCCCACTTGGCCAGGGTTCCCCCGCAGCCGATCTCGATGTCGTCTGGGTGGGCGCCGATGGCCAGAGCCCGCTCGGGAACCTCCAAGTTGGTCGTCACGGCCCCCAGGCGTAGCGGCTCGCCGAAGGGGACCACCGCGGTCCGAAAGGCGCGAGGAACGGGGGTTCCGGTCACCGGGTCGTGAGGTCGGCGGGCCAGTCGACGTCGAAGGCCAGTTCGGGCTTCCGAATCACGGTGACCGGCAGCCGGAGGCGGCCGCCCTCCTGAAGATGACGGGCGAAGGACCCGGGTCCATAGGAGAAGCGGAAGTCACAGCGCGACGGCAGGCGGATCAAGTTCGTCCCGTCGTCCTGGCGGTCCGGGACGAGCGTCAAGCCCTCGAATGGCTCGAGCGAGCCGATCTCCCGGGCCAGTGGCAGATCGGCGTGGACCACCGTCACCTCGTCCACCCCGAGGTCGGCCAGCCTCGTCACGCCGGCTTCGACCGCTCCGTTCAGTCCCCGGCCCGGCTCCCACACGACCAGTGCACCGTGCTGCCGGGCCCAACTCGCCACCTCGCCGTCGTCGCACACCACCGCCACGGGGAGCGGAGCGGCGGCGAGGAGCACCCGAGCCGCCATGGTCTGCACGAGCAGCCGCCGTTCGTCGTCGGGCAGGGCGGCACCGAGGCGCTGCTTGGCGGCGGCGAAGGACTTGACCGGTACGAGCACGGCCCGGGAGCCGAGGGTCCCGGCATGGTGGTGGTTGCCGGCGTCGGGCCCGGCGGTGCCCGTCATCGGGCCAGTGTACGGGGCGAAGCACGCCGGGCCAGTTGGCGAGGCGGGCCGAGATCCCCGCCCGCTGGCGTTCGAGCCGATCGCGCCGGTGCAGCCAGCCGTAGGCTCCGGGGTCATGGCGGGGGTGGTCAACGTCGTCGGGGCCGGGTCGTGGGGCACCGCGATCGCCACGGTGCTCGTCCGCCGAGGGCCGACCGTCCTCTGGGCCCGTTCGGCCGAGCTGGCCGAGTCGATCAACCGGTCGCACCGCAACGATGCTTATCTGCCCGGTCTGGACCTCCCGGCTGACTTGCGCGCCACGACAGAGCTGGTCGAGGTCGCCGGGGGCGCCGACATGATCCTCGTCGCTGTCCCCTCGCACGGCTTTCGCGACGTGCTCGGCGCGTTGGCGTCGCATCTGGCCGGGTCGGTGGCGGTGGCGGTGGTGAGCCTGACGAAGGGCATCGAGGGCGGGACCAACCGGCGGATGACCGAGATCATCGCCGAGGTCCTCCCGTCCAACCCGGCCGGCGTGCTCACCGGACCCAACCTCGCCGGGGAGATCGCGAGAGGCCAGCCGGCGGCGAGCGTCGTCGCCCTTGCCCGGACCGAGCTGGCCGAACTCGCCCAACGTTCCCTGCACAGCGAGACCTATCGCGTCTACACGAGCGGCGACGTGATCGGCTGCGAGGTGGCCGGGGCGGTGAAGAACGTGATCGTCCTGGCTGCCGGGGTCAGCGACGGACTGGGGTTCGGCGAGAACACCAGGGCGGCGCTCATCACGCGGGGCCTGGCCGAGCTTGGGCGGATCGGCACTGCACTGGGCGGCGAACCGCTGACCTTCGGGAGGCTGGCCGGGGTGGGCGACCTGGTGGCCACCTGTACGAGCGAACGCAGCAGGAACCGCTCGGTTGGTTTCGCGCTCGGACAAGGTGAGTCCCTCGGCGTCGTGCTCTCGGGTATGCACATGATCGCCGAAGGCGTGAAGGCGGCCGGTCCTCTGGTGGCGCTGGCTCGGTCGGTAGGGGTCGAGATGCCCATCACCGAGCAGGTTGCCGCCATCGTCGAGGGCCGGAGCACGCCGTCGGAGGCATTGGTAGCCCTGATGAGGCGAGCGGCACGAGCCGAGTGGGACGAGAAGCTGTTCCGCGGGCTGATGCGGTGAGCTCCCTCAGCTCCCCTTCTCGGTCAACCGGGCGGTGGCGATCCCAAAGGCGCGCAGTGGGAAGGATCCCTCGAAGGGCTCGACGGGCCGGCCACGCAAGTCGACCAACCATCCCGAAGCGCTTCCCAGCCGCACGGTGGTCTCCTCGGCGTTCGGATTGAACACACGCAGTTCGAGCTGGCCTTCGTGGCGTCGGAACGCGCTGAGGCGGGCGCCCTCGAGCTCGAGGCTCCCGCCGCGGTCGTCCCTCCATCCACCTCCGAGTGAGGGGGTCGACTCGAGCGGGACGGCGAGGTCGTCCGCCAGCGACCAGGGGTCGACCGGGCCGACGGCGATCAGGTAGCTCGCCTCGATGCGGCTGCCGACCATCTGCAGGCCCTCGACGGGGGTGAGGGGTCCGGCGGGCACCGGGCGATAGGTCATCCCGACCCTCGACAGCATGCCGGTGGAGCGGAGGATCGTCGTCGCCAGGGTTCGGGCCACGGTCTCGTCGCCCGAGGTGTCGAGGTCGATGAGCTCGTGTTCCCACACCCCGACATGTGCGAGGGTGAGGCCTCCGGCCTGGACGAAGTCGCGGGCCGGGAACGTCGGGAGGCCGTACTCCTCAGGACGGCCCTCGGCGCTCAGGCCCCGGGACACCGTCCCGAAGGCGCTCCCGGCGACCGAGATGGCGGCAGGCTCGGGAAGGGGGAAGTAGACCCGGAGTCGGTGGTCCCGGCAGGGGTTGTCGAAGGAGGTCGTGACCTTGACCGCGGTCTCGTCGGCGTGGAGCTCGATCTTGGTGACCACCGCGACCCGCTGCTCGCCGCGTCGGGACGAGCCCTGCTGGTCGGCGCTCCCGGGCCACAGGTACTGCGCGGTGACTCGGGCGCCGGCGCGCACCGGTCCTTCCTCGACGATCTCGACCCGTACCGACTCGGGGCTGTCCACCACAGTGTCCCGGTTGGGGGGCGAGTAGTTGTAGGAGTCGCCGAGGTCGCCACCATCCACCAGCCGGCCCAGACCCGCGTGGCCGTCGACCGAGAAGGTGCCGTCCCGACCGTCGATGACGACGGTCACCAGGCCGTTCGTCAGGACGACCGATCCGGCCTCGCCGTCTGCCGCCCGGGTCGAGACGGGATGGACCAGCTGGGCCGGCGCGTAGCTGGCCCAGCCGAGCCCGGGGACGTCGGACACCCGGGCCACCACCTGGCGGACCGGGGGCTGGTCGAGCCGAACCTGCACCGCGGCGTCCGGGCGCGCCGCCAGCCGGGCGAACAGGTTCTCCTTCACCGCCTCGACCGGGATGCCGGGCAACTCCTCGGTCCCCACCGCGACGATCACGTCGATGCCGCCGTCGTGCTCTTGGACCTCGACCCCGTGGATCCAGGCGTCGTCGGCGATCCGGGTGCCCTGGAGCATGCCGAGGATGGAGGAGAACGTAGCCGTGTCGAGCGTGAGGGTCCCGGGCAGGCTGGCCCGGGACGAGAGCACCTGTTCGCACCACTCGTCCGAGGGGTCACCGGCCACCACCAACTCGACCACTCCGGAGCGTCGGCGGGCCGAAGGGTTGACGACCACCGGTCCGGCTGAGCGCATCGAGCGGGCCAGGGCGCCGAGCGCCCGGTCGGCCAGGCCGTCGCCGACCCGTTTGGCCTCGGCGTAGCGCTCGAGCACGGCGTTGACGACGGCATCGACCGAGCAGGCGCAGATCGAGTCGTGTGCGGCATTGCGGATGGTGTCGAGCCAGGCCAGGTCGAGCAGTCGCGTCGGGTACTCGCCGGAGTCCTCGAACAGCGCGGCGTATGGCTCGGCCCGCCGTTCGAGCGCGGTCTCGGCCGCCGCGGCCGCCTGCTTCACGTCGACCCGGTTGGAGGTCACCCCCATGAGCAGGTTGGCCCGATAGCCGGAGCGCAACTCGCCCCGCCAAATCGGCAGCCCCTCCACCGGTGCCCCCTCGAGGTAGCGGGGTAGCGAGGTGATGGAGAAGGCGTAGTCGTCCTGGAGGGCGTTGGCCTCGGCCACCAGCCGTCCCAAGAAGGGCTGGGGTGGAAGGTGGTCGGAGCCGTTCATGTACAAGATGCCGTCGAGCAGGTAGCCGGCCTCGTCCTTCTCGTAGGCCGCGGTTCGCTGCACCAGCGCGGCGGCGCCGTCCGGGAGGGTGGCGGCATTCGAGTACCCGGTGGTCAGGTACTCGGCGCGTACCCGGGCGCCGTCGGGGGCCTCCCACCAGAACGCGCTGCGGTCGACGGCGGAGGGCACCCCCCGCCACACCACGGCGTGGGAGAAGCCGGCCAGGGTAAGGATCTGGGGCATCTGCGCGATGTGCCCGAACATGTCGGGCAGGTAGCCGACCTCCATGGCACCGCCGAAGCCGGCGGCGCGGGCCATACCCATCTGCAGGTTTCGGACGATCGTCTCGCCGGAGACCAAGAACTCGTCCATGAGGACGTACCACGGGCCGACCGAGAGCCGTCCGGAATCCGCGAGCTCGCGCAGGCGCGAGGTCGCCTCCGGGCGTACCTCCAGATAGTCGTCGACCGCGGCCATCTCGCCGTCGAGGAGGAACCACCCATAGGAGGGGTCGGACTCGAGCAGGTCGAGCAGGGTGTCGAGGGTGTCGACTAGCCGGAGGCGGAAGATCTCGAACGGTTCGTACCACTCTCGGTCCCAGTGGGTGTGGGGGACGACGGCAACGGTCCGGGCTGTCACGACGCCAGGATATGGACCGGCCCGGCCCGGGGCGAGTCCCCCTCGGAGCGGACCGGGACTGGCAACCCGGTGACCCTGGGGGCGGGGCCCCGTCCTCCCGGCGAGCGGGATCGGCGTGGGGGACCGGTCGGTGGCCCGGTGGCCGGCGGACCGGGACGGTCATCGAGGTGGCCGTCGGGTCGGAGAAACGCTGGTCGGCCCAGGCCGCCGGCGCGGATCGCCGGGTGTCGTCCGAAGAGCCCGGTCCGGTCGGAGCGAACCCCGGCCCCGGGGGTCGACTTCGTTATCTTTGGCTGATGCGGATCGCGCTGGGGACCGACGAGCGGGCCCCCCTCTTCGAGGCGCTGCGATCCCATCTGCAGGCGGCCGGCCACGAGGTGCTCGTGGTCGCCGACGGCACTCCTTGGCCCGAAGCCGGGGCCGCCGTGGGCCGGGCCGTCACCGACGGCGAGGCGGCCATGGGGGTGGTGTGCTGTTGGACCGGGACCGGGGTCGCCATGGCGGCGAACAAAGTCCCGGGCGCTCGGGCGGCGTTGTGCACCGACGCCGAGACCGCCCGCGGGGCCCGGCGGTGGAACGACGCCAACGTGCTCGCGTTCGGCCTCCGCCTCACCTCTCAGACCGTCGCCGAGGAGATGGTCGACGCGTTCGTGTCGACCCCCTTCGATCGTTCCGAGGCCGAGTTCGTCGCGTCGCTGGACCGACTCGGACGGCGTGAGAGCCCGACCGGCTGAGGGGTCGTGGGCGTCCGGGCCAACCACGGGGCTCCAACTGGCGGATCCCGCCCCTTGAGCGCTCGCCCGACGCTCGACCAGGAGCGGGCGCTGTGGAAGAGCGGGCACCAATGGGTCGGGGGCATGGACGAGGTCGGCCGGGGAGCGTGGGCCGGGCCGCTCAGTGTCGGGGTCACCGTGCTCCCGCATGGGATCACCCGTCGGAACATGCCGCTCTGGCTCCGGGACTCCAAGCTCCTCCACGAGGTCCGGAGGGAGGCGATCTTCGACGACGTCGCCGCGTGGTGTGCCTGCTGGGCCGTCGGTCATGCCAGCCCGGCTGAGTGCGACCGGTGGGGTATGACCGCCGCGCTCCGGCTGGCTGCCTACCGGGCGCTCGCCGGGCTGGCGGTCATACCCGACGCGCTGGTCGTCGACGGGCCTTACGACCTGCTCAGGGAGCCTCCAGTGCAGCTTGAACTGGGTGGGCAGGACGCGGACCTCGTGCGACCGGTCCTTCCCGACGTGCCCCCACCGGCCAAGGTGGTGCCGGTCGTCGACGGCGACGCCCGGTGCGCCGCGGTCTCGGCGGCCTCGGTACTGGCGAAGGTGGTGCGGGACCGGCTCATGCGCAGCGAGGCGCCCCACTACCCCGCCTACCAGTTCGAGGAGAACAAGGGCTACCCTTCGAGCGCCCACAAGCGGGCGCTGCGCGGCTACGGCCTGTCGGCGATCCATCGCCGGAGCTGGGCCTTCGTGAACGGGATTCCCTGGAGCGACGGTGCGCTCCGGCCCGCTTCCCCCCCTCTTTCGCCGGCCCCACCTCTAACATGAGAACGCCATGGTGTACGTCCTGGCCCTCGGGGCCGCCTTCGCCAATGCGCTGACGAGCCTTCTGCAGCGGATGGGTGTGGAAGACGCGCCCGACCGCACGACCTTACGAGTGAGCCTGCTCACCCACGCGTTGCGGCGCGGTATCTGGCTGGCGGGGTTCGTGGTGATGGTCATGTCCTTCCTCATGCAGGCAGTCGCTCTGCACTTCGGCCGTCTCACCCAGGTCCAGCCGATCTTGACCACCGAATTGCTGTTCCTGGTTTTCCTGCTCGGCTCGTCCTTCGGGTTCCGGATCGGTTGGCGCGAGTGGGTCGGGACCCTGGCCACGGCGGGGGGCCTGGCCGGCTTCCTCATCTTCGCGTCGCCTAGCGGAGGAAACATCGTGCCCACGGCGTCGGAGTGGCTCGAGGTCGGGCTTTCCTGCGCCGGTGCCGCCGCGGTAGCCGTCGTCCTCGCGACCCGTGGCTCGCGTTGGCGCAGGGCCGCGATGTTCGGATCGGCCAGCGCGATCGGGTTCGCCTTCACCGCGTCGCTGACCAAGGTCGTCTCGACCTACGCCGCCCACGACTGGGCCTCGCTCGTGCGGCACTGGGAGACCTACGTCCTGGCGGTCTGTGGGGTCGTGTCCCTCTTCCTCGCCCAGAACGCCTTCCACGCTGGGCCGATCGCTGCGTCGCAATCGACCCTGGTGATGGTGGACCCCCTGGCCAGCATCCTGATCGGTGTCAGCCTCTTCGGCGACCAGCTCCGCACCTCCGGCGCCTGGGGTCCCCTCGAGGCGCTGTCGCTGCTCGTGATGTTCGCCGGCGCGCTGTTGCTTTGCCGGTCACCCCTCGTACGAGGGGTGAAGACCACCGAGTCCGACGACCAGGTCTACCTGCTGTTGCGGTGGCGGTCCCAGCACGCCCAGGCCGAGATCCCCGGACCGGCCGAGATGCCCGGACCGCGAGCGGCAAACCCCTGACGCGACCGCGTGGGTCAGTGGGCGGAGAGCGCGCCCAGCGCAGCCGCCATGGTGGCGGGGACCATGACCAACCCAAGGAGGCTGAACCGCCGGAGTGAGGGCCGCCAGCCGGCGGCCCGGGCCGACTGGAGCCAGAGCACCCCGGCGAGGGATCCCGATACGACGAGGTTCGGTCCGAGGTTGAGGCCGATCAAGAGGGCGCTGGCGTGGGCAATCGGGCGTGCCGCCAGCAACGAGGCCGCTGGCAGGTTGTTGACCACGACCGCCGCCGCCGCTCCGATGCCGGCCGTCTGCCACGTCCCGGCGTGGGCCAACAAGTGGGACGGACCGGACCACGCCCGGCCGAGGGCTCCGAGCGCGCAGGCCGCTCCGAGCAGCCCGATCAGCAACGGCGCGTTGAGCTGCCCGGCCCTCCTCGGTGCATCCGCCTTGCCCGGCGCGCCACGCGGCCAGGCCAGCGCGACCCCGACTGCCGCGACCCCGACTGCCGCGACATCTGCGGGCAGGGCGAGCATCGCGACCACCGAGACGACGATCGCGAGCAGCGCCGGCAACGGACGCGACGCCGTCGGCCTCCGCCAATCCTCGGGTCCCGGTCGAGTCTCGGTGATTCGCCGGCGATGCAGCACGGCAACCACCACGACGACGGTCACGCTCGACGCGACCCACGCCGTGCCCACCCGGGCCACGAAGGAGGCACCGAGGTGGCGGGTGTCCAACAGCACGATGAGGTTGGTCAGGTTCGACCCCGGCAGCAGCAGCGATGCCCCGTTGGCCATCGCCACCACGAGGTAGAGGAACGGCTCGGGATCCCGTCGCAGGTGGCGGGCGGCCGCGAGAACGACCGGGGTGAGGAACGTCACCGCGGTGTCGAGGTTGAGGGTCACCGTCACGACCGCGACCAGCAGGGCGGTGGCGGCGAGGAGCGCGATGCCGCTCCGTCCGACTCGGGCGACGAGGGTGCCGGCCCGGTCGAAGAGCCCTTCCTCCCGTGCCACCATGCCGATCAAGAGGAGGCCGGTGACGAGGACGAACGGCGGCCAGTCCTGCCCGGCCGCCGCCTGCGTCGCCGAGGGGTCGAGACCGGCGGCTACCAACGCCCCCAGGCCACCGACGGCCATGACCACCCAGCCGAGCAGGCCGAGCGGGATCCCCGGCGAGCGGTCAGGGAGGGGGGCCAGAAATGGCGCTCAGTGATCGGCCCCGTCCGCGAGCGCCAGGGCGGCTCGGACGAAGCCCGCGAAGGCGTCGGGGTGGGTGAGGTGTGCTCCGTGACCGGCCTCGGCGATCTCGATCTTCTGGGCGCCGGGGACGTGGCCGGCCAGCCAGGCCACGTTCTCCTTGTGGAACTGGTCCGAGGCACCCCCACCTCCGAAGACGACCGGGACCTCGAGCTTCGAGACGTCGAAGAGCGCCGGTCCGTTCAACGACGCGAGTTCGGCCATCAGCGCTGGGCCGTCGGCGAGGCGATCGGCCTTGGCGGCGGGCTCGAGGCGATCCCACGCAGCGTCCCCTACCCGTCCCCGGAAGAAGGACTCGACCGCAGCATCGGGATCCTCGCTGGTGAGGAACGAGCCTTGGGTCGACTGCCGGCCCTCCACCGGGATCCACCGCATCGGCGGCTCGAACGCCCCGATCGCGGCCACCCGGTCGGGCTCGGCCAGCGCGGCACCGATCGCCACCACCCCGCCGAGGCTGTGACCGACCACGACCGGCCGGCCACCGACCTCGCGGATGATTCCCAGGAGGTCCTCGACGTGGCCTTCGATCCCGAGGGGCGGATCCGGGCTGCGCGACTCTTGGTATCCACGCCGGTCATAGCTGACGACCCGTACGTCCTCGAGGCGGCGCATGGCCCGTCGGAAGCTGTTGGCCCGATCCAGGGTGCCGTGTACCAGGATCACCACCGGTCCGGGCCGCGGCGGCTCGTCGTCCAGGTAACCCGACCCGACGGGGCGGTCAACGACGAAGAGTCCGGCTGGGTAGCTCACGAGGCCCACACGATACCGAACGTCCCCTCGGAAACGACCAATTGGCGCTATCCGCCCTGTTCGCGCCGGTCGGGCCAAGCGCCCGGTTAGGGTGGGGACATGGCTGACGCGAGAGGTACCGAGCGCGTCGCCGATGGAAGCGGACCCGGCGGATCCGATCGAGGGCGCGGGTCGTTCGGGCCCAACGCCTGGCTCGTCGACGACATGTTCGAGCGCTTCCTGGCCGACCCGACATCGGTCAGCGAGAGCTGGAAGGAGTTCTTCGACGACTACCGGCCGGCGCCGGTACCTGCCCCGGCTCTCGGCCGGGCCCGACCCGAGCCCGAGGGGCAGCCGCCCGGCACGCCGGGACCCGTCTCCGAGGCAGCGGGACGGCCCGCCCCCTCCACCCCGGTCCCGACCTCCACCCCGGCCGTCCCCGAGCCAGTGGTGCTGCGGGGAGCGGCCTCTCGGATCGCCGCCAATATGGAGGCCAGCCTGGGGGTGCCGACGGCCACCAGCGTGCGGACGGTGCCCGCCCGTCTGCTCGAGATCAATCGGCAGGTCCTCAACGACCAGCTGGCCCGGACTACCGGCGCCAAGGTCAGCTTTACCCACCTGATCGGCTACGCGGTGGTCCGGGCGCTCGTCGAGGTCCCCGCCCTCAACGCCAGCTTTGTTCCCGACGTCGATGGGAAGGGGACACCGGGGGTCCTGCGGCACTCCCACGTCGGTCTCGGACTGGCGGTCGACGTCGCCCGGGCAGACGGGTCGCGGACGTTGCTCGTGCCCTGCGTGAAGGGCGCGGACACCCTCGACTTCCGGAGCTTCGTCCTCGCCTACGAGGAGCTGATCCGCAAGGTGCACGGCAATCGGATCACCCCCGACGACTTCGTCGGCACGACCGTGTCACTGACCAACCCCGGCACGCTCGGCACGGTGCAGTCGGTGCCGAGGCTCATGCCGGGGCAAGGGGCGATCATCGGCGTGGGTTCGATCGGCTACCCAGCCGGCTTCGAAGCCGCCGACCCGGCGGTGCTCGCCGAGCTGGGCGTCGGCAAGGTGGTGACCCTCACCTCGACCTACGACCACCGGATCATCCAAGGTGCCGAGTCGGGGCTGTTCCTGGCCAAGATCGTCGAACTCCTGGCCGGGGAGGACGGCTTCTACGACGCCGTCTTCGAGTCCATGGGGATCCCCTACGAGCCCGCTCGTTGGCGTTCCGACGCGAGCGCCGGGCTGGAGGTCGACGCCGCCAGTCAGCGGGTGGTGAAGCAGGTCCACGTCCAGTCGCTCATCAACATGTACCGCGTCCGAGGCCACTTGATCGCCAATCTCGATCCGTTGGAGGTGGAGCCGACGCGCTCGCACCCCGAACTGGATCCCCTCACCCACGGGCTGACGATCTGGGACCTGCCCAGGCGCTTCGCCGCCGACGGGCTCGCCGGTCGCGAGGTCGCCACCCTCGACGAGATCCTCCAGATCTTGCGCGACGCCTACTGCCGCACGCTCGGGATCGAGTACATGCACATCGCCGACCCGGTGCAGAAGCGCTGGATCCAGCAGCACGTCGAAGGGGTCCCCCAGAGGCTCGACACCGGGGAACAGCGCCACATCCTCGACCGCCTGAATGCGGCCGAGGCATTCGAACGGTTCCTGCACACCCGCTATGTCGGCCAGAAGCGCTTCGGCCTCGAGGGGGCGGAGTCGGCCGTGGTCCTGCTCGACACGGTGTTCAACGAGGCGGCCGACGCCGGATGCGCCGAGGTCGTCCTCGGGATGTCCCACCGCGGCCGCCTGAACGTCCTGGCCAACCTGGTCGGGAAGTCGTACCGGGAGATCTTCGAAGAGTTCGAGGGGAACCTCGACCCCGAGTCGGTCCAGGGTTCGGGGGACGTGAAGTACCACAAGGGCGCGAGCGGCAAGTTCGTGGCGCGCTCGGGGACCCCGCTGCCGGTCACCATGGCGTCGAACCCTTCGCACCTCGAGGCGGTCGACCCGGTGGTCGAGGGCATGGCCCGGGCGAAGCAAGACCGGGTCGCCACCCAGACCACCGACGGCACGTCGGGAACCTCTGATCCAGAGGACGACTACCCGATCCTCGCCCTCCTGGTGCACGGGGACGCCGCGTTCGCCGGGCAAGGGGTGGTGGCCGAGACCCTGAACCTGTCGGGCCTGGCCGGCTACCGCACCGGGGGCACCGTGCACGTGGTGATCAACAACCAGCTCGGGTTCACGACCGCCCCGCAGGCCGCCCGGACCTCGGTCTATCCCACCGACGTGGCCAAGATGGTCCAGGCGCCGATCCTGCACGTCAACGGGGATGACCCCGAGGCCTGCGTGCGAGCCGCCCGTCTCGCCTTCGGGTTCCGCCAGGAGTTCCACAAGGACGTGGTCATCGACCTCGTCTGCTACCGGCGCCACGGCCACAACGAGGGTGACGACCCCAGCTACACCCAGCCGCTCATGTACAAGCGCATCGACGCCAAGCGGTCGGTCCGCAAGCTCTACACCGAGGCACTCGTACGGCGGGGCGACATCACCCTGGAGGAGGCCGAGAAGGCGCTGGACGACTTCAACGCCCGGCTCCAATCGGCACTTGACGAGGTCCGGGCGGAGCCGGCTCGCCCGGCCGAGCTGGTGGTGCCTGAGGCGCCGCCCCCGCTCGTGCCGGTGTCGACCGGAGTGTCGGTCGGGATGCTCTTGGACCTCGCCCGCGTGGTTCGAAGCGTTCCGGACGCTTTCTCGCTCCACCCCAAGCTGGAGCGACAGTTCGCGCAGCGCGACCAACTGGTCCAGAACGGGAGCGTGGACTGGGCCCTGGCGGAGGCGATGGCCCTGGGCAGCCTGCTCGCCGAAGGGGTCGACGTCCGCCTCTCGGGCCAGGACACCCGGCGGGGCACCTTCTCCCAGCGCCACGCAGTGCTGGTCGACTACGTGACGGGGCAGGAGTACGTGCCGCTCGCGCACGTCGAGCGCCTGGCCAACGGGCGGGCGGGCCGGTTCACCGTGCTCGACTCCCTGCTCTCGGAGTACGCGGCGGTCGGGTTCGAGTACGGCTACTCGGTCGAGTCCCCGGGGGCCTTGGTGGCCTGGGAAGCCCAGTTCGGCGACTTCGTGAACGGCGCCGAGATCGTCATCGACAACTTCCTCGTCGCCGCTGAGGACAAGTGGGGCCAGCACTCGGCCCTCACCCTCCTGCTCCCACACGGCTACGAGGGTCAGGGACCCGAGCACTCCTCGGCCCGCGTCGAGCGGTTCCTCCTCCTGTGCGCCCGGACCAACCTGCGGGTGACCGTCCCATCCACCTCCGCGCAGTACTTCCATCTGCTGCGCGACCAAGTCCTCGGCCCCGGTCGTCCACCGCTCGTCGTCATCACGCCCAAGTCGATGCTTCGGGCGGTGGCCTCGCGTTCGCCGATCGAAGCGCTGGCCGAGGGGGAGTTCGCCCCGGTGCTCGACGACCCGATCATCACCGACCCCCCGGCGGTGAAGCGGGTCGTCCTCGCCAGCGGGAAGGTCGCCTTCGAAGCCCTGGAGCGCCGGCAGGGGCGAATCGGGGTCGGCGGGACCCTGCCCGGCGAGGCCATCGCGGTGGTGCGGGTGGAGCAGCTCTACCCGTGGCCCGAGCGGGCGATCGAGAGTACCCTGGCCCGCTATCCCAACGCCTCCGAGGTGCTCTGGCTCCAGGAGGAGCCGGAGAACATGGGCGCATGGAACTTCGTCCACGGTCGGCTCCATCGCCTGCTGCGCGAGCACTACCTGCTGGTTCACGTGAGCCGCCCCGAGTCGGCCAGCCCGGCGACCGGCAGCGCCGCCCAGCACGCGCTCGAGCAGGCCGACCTCTTGGACCGGGCGATCGGCTGACGGCCGGAAAGGCCGGCACCGGGGCCCGGGTGCTTGACTGAGGTCGCCATGGCCACCGCTCCCCACCTCGTCGTCGTGGACGGATCCAACCTCGCCACCGAGGGCCGGACCGTTCCGAGCCTCGCCCAGCTGGACGAGGCGGTCCGTGCCTACGCGGCGGAGGATCCCGCGGCGGAGGTCCTGGTGGTGGTGGATGCCTCCTTCGCCCATCGCATCGACGCGGCCGAGCGAGCCCAGCTCGAGGCGGCCGAACTGCACGGGGAGGTCGTGGCTCCTCCGGCCGGGGCGATCGGCCGGGGTGACGCCTTCATCCTGCGGATCGCGGAGCGCACCGGGGCGGTCGTGCTCTCCAACGACTCCTTCCAAGAGTTCCACGAGGAACACCCCTGGCTCTTCGAGGAGGGCCGCCTGATCGGGGGGAAACCCGTCCCCGGGGTCGGCTGGATCTTCACCCCGCGCCGGCCGGTCCGGGGTCCGAGAAGCGGCAAGAAGGCGGTCAAGACCGCCGAGGAACCGGAGGAGGCACCCAGTGCCGAGCTCTCCGCCCCGCGCAAGGCGGCGGAGGTCGCGAAGGCCCTCCGGAGGGCGTTCAGGGCCGGCCGGGCCAAGACCGACGGGAAGGCCGAGGGCAAGAAGGCCAAGAGGGCCGAGAAGAAGGAGCAGGCGGTGCACGCACCGGCCGACGCCGCCCCCGCCACCAAGGAACCGCCGACCAAGCTCCGCGAGCCTTCGCTCCGGGCCGAGGGCGCGAAGCCAGCCAAGGCCGCTACCGGGCGCGGGGGGCGAGCTCGTAAGGCGGTTCCCGCCGACGAGGGCACCGGATCGACGGCCCGACCGGAAAAGGACGCCAAGAAGAGCGCCAAACGGGAAGTCAAGAAGCACCAGGCCGAGCAGAATGCGCCGGTCAAGCAGAAGGCGCCGGTCAAAGAGAAGGCACCGGCCAAGGCGACCAAGAACGCGCGACGTCCGGCCCCTCCGGTCGGGCTCAAGGTGGCGATCGATCAGGCGACGGAAGAGGTGCTCGCGGCACCACCCGAGGTCGACTCGGCCGGGGACGGAGCGCTGGCCACGGGCGGCAAGCGCCGCCGGCGGGTCGCGCCGCCACCGGCGGTGAACGAGCCGCTCGCCTTCATCACGTTCGTCGCCGCCCACCCCCTCGGGTCGACCCTTGAGGGTGTCGTGGCCTCCTTCACCTCACACGGCGCAATGGTTGACGTGGCCCTCCAAGACGGCGGGGTCCTCCACTGCTACGTGCCGCTGACCGGTCTCGGTTCGCCCCCGCCCCGAGCCGCCCGGGAGGTCCTCCGGCGTGGTCAGAAGAGCCAGTTCGCGCTGGTGGCGCTGGATCCGCCCCGGCGGATGGCCGAGCTGGCCCTGCCGGAGCTGGCCGGCGCGCCCCCTGCCCCGGACATGGCGGCGGGGGTCGGCGAGCAGCCGGCGGCTAACGTGCGGCGCCAGTGAAGCCCGAAGACGTCCTGCCGCACCGCCCGCCATTTCTCTTGGTGAGCGAGGTGGTCTCGGTGTCCCCGGGAATCTCGGCCGTGGGCCGCTGGCACCTGAGGGGGGACGAGCCCTTCTTCGCCGGTCACTTCCCCGGCCGCCCGACCCTGCCCGGCGTGCTCATGGTCGAGGCCCTGGCCCAGCTCGGCGGGGTCGCCGTGCTCACCGACCAGCGCTACGAGGACAAGCTTCCCCTGTTCGGCGGGATCGACAGGGCCCGATTCCGCCGCCAGGTGCTTCCCGGCGAGACGCTCGAGCTCGAGGTCTCGGTCGGTCGGCTGTCGTCGCGGGCGGGCACCGGTCACGGACGGGCCCATGTCGGCGGCGAGACCGCGTGCGAGGCGGAGCTCCTGTACGTCCTGGTGGAGCGATAGGGGGCCGGTGAGGCTCGCCACCTGGAACGTGAATTCGCTGACCGCCCGGATGCCCCGGGTGCTCGACTGGATCGACGAGTTCGCACCCGACGTGCTGTGCCTGCAAGAGACCAAGCAGGCTGACGGCGCCTTCCTGGCCGGGGCCTTCAGCGACCTCGGCTATGCCTCGGCTCACCACGGTGACGGGCGCTGGAACGGCGTCGCGATCTTGAGCCGCGTCGGCCTCGACAACCCCATTCGGGGGTTCTCCTCGGCCGAGGACGACTACGGCTGCCGCATTGTGGCGGCCACCTGCGCCGCCGTCCGGGTCCACTCGGTCTACGTGCCCAACGGGCGGTCCCTGGACCACGAGCAGTACCGGTTCAAGCTGGGCTGGCTGGCCCGGCTGGCCACGTTTTTGGACGAGACCTGTGACCCCGGTCAGGACGTCGTGGTGTGCGGGGACTTCAACATCGCCCCCGACGACCGCGACGTGTGGGATCCGTCGAGCTTCGCCGGGGCCACCCACGTGAGCGACCCCGAGCGCCGGGCCCTCGGCGTCCTGCTGGACTGGGGTCTCGAGGACCTCTTCCGCCGGCACCATGAGGAGGGCGGCGTCTTCTCGTGGTGGGACTACCGGGCCGGCGACTTCCACGAGGGCCGTGGCATGCGCATCGACCTGGTCCTGGCGACCCGCTCGTTGGCGGCCCGCTCCCGGAGCGTGGTGATCGACCGCAACGCCAGGAAGGGCAAGAAGCCCTCGGACCATGCCCCGGTGGTGGTCGACCTCGCGTAGCCGCTCACGCGGGACCGTCCCGAGCCACGAGGGCCCGGATGCGTGCCAGGTGGGAGGCCGCCGCCTGCGGTGGAGCCGGAGATCGTTCCTCCTCGATCTGGGCGCGGGCCTGTTCCACCTCGGCCAGCCAACGAGAGGCGGACCGGTCCGACGCCCCGGGTGCTGCCTTCGAGGACCAGCTGCACCAGAGCTGGTCCTCGGCCCGGGTCATGGCGACGTAGAGCAACCGTCGTTCCTCGGCGAGCGCGGCGGAAGACCTGGCGGAGCGGATCGGTACCAGCCCCTCGCAGAGTCCGACCACGAAGACGCACGGCCACTGGAGGCCTTTCGAGCGATGGAAGGTGCTGAGTACGACGGCGTCGGGATCGTCGGCGACCGGTCCCCGCCGTCCCTCGGTCTCGATGTGGATCGTGGCGTCCCTGTCGACCGGGCCGAGGTCGCTCGCCGGGCCGAGCTCGGTCCCCGCCAGTCGGACCGGGATCTGCCGGGTCGAGAACACCCGAACGAAGGCCTCGAGCTGGGCGTTCGTCCTGGCCAACACGGCCATGTGGGACCAGCGCCGCCCGGGCCGGTGGGCCCGCCAGGCCTCACGGGCCACCCAGCTGGCCTCCTCCTCGTCGCTCTCGTGGGTCGTGAGGGCCGGCACCGGCCCCTCGGGGCGGCTGCAGCGGACGGTGTCCGGCCGCCTGCCGAGGGCCGCGGCGGCGAGCCGGACGATGGCCGGCGTCGAGCGGTGGTTGTCGTCGAGGTGGACCACCCGCACCCGGTCGAAGAGGCTGGGCAGAGCCTCGAGGAGGCCCGGATCGGCCCCGTTCCAGCCGTAGACGGACTGGCTCGGGTCGCCTACCGCCACGAGGTCGGGTTCGGGCCCGACGATCGCCTGCAGCAGTCGGAATTGGGCCGGGTTGACGTCCTGCATCTCGTCGACGAGCACGTGGCGCAGACGCCACCGTGTGGCCTCGGCAAAGGCCTCGTGCTCCATGACCAAGGCGCTCTCGTCGAGGAGGTCGTCGAGGTCCAGGAGGGACCGTCGCCGCCGTTCCTGCTCGTAGAGGGCGAAGAGCTCGGCGGTGAGCCCGGCCGGGATTCTGAGCGAGCGCCCGGCGCGCGCCGCCGCAGCCTCGTACTCCTCGGGGCCGACCATCCTCGCCTTCGCCCATCCGATTTCCGACTCCAGCTGGGCGGAGGTCACGGGCAGCGGCTGGCGGGTTGAGAGCACCCGCTCGATGAGCGCCCCGCGACGTCCGAGGATGCTGGGCGCCGGAGCGTGGCGACGTTGGCGCCAGTCGACGAGGATCCGGAGGGCGACCCGGTGGATGGTCCCGACCGTGGCGCCGCGGACCCCGAGCCGGACCAGCCGAACCCACAGCTCGTCTGCGGCCCTGCGGCTGAACGTGCATACGAGGGTCCGGTCGGCCCGAGCGGTCCCGTCAGCATCGCGTCGGGCAACCCGGGCGGTCAAGACGCCGGTCTTCCCGGCCCCGGCGCCCGCCAGCACGCAGATCACCGGCTCGTCGGCGAGCACCGCCTCTTTTTGGGCGGCGGTCATGCCCGGTATCGGTGGGGGCGGGCCGGCTGCAGGTGCCATCGCCGGACCACGGTACCGAGTGGCTGGGACAGGCCGGGGGGATGGACCGGGCCCGACGGATCCGTGGCGTCACCCGGAGAGGGCAACCTGCCTGGGTAGGGTGGCCGACGAGGTTGTCCGGATGGACTTTTTGCGCCAGCACGCCCGATCGGGAACCCCCTCGGGTGTCCACCAGAACTCGGCGTTCCGAGCCGACGCGCGCCCGGGGGCCTGAGGTGCTCGGCTCCTTTGCCGAGGGGCGGCTCCTGGGGGAGCGGGTGGGCACCGCGGTACCCTCGGTTCTCGCCCTGCACGGCTGGGCTCGGACGCACCGGGACTTTGCCCGGGTCCTCGAGCCGAGCGGCGGCGAGGCGTTGGACTCGATCGCCCTCGACCTGCCCGGGTTCGGCGCGGCGCCCCCGCCCCCGCAGGCCTGGGGCAGCAGGCAGTACGCCGAGTTGGTGGCCGCGGTGCTCGACGAGATGGCGACGCCGGTCGTCGTGCTCGGACACTCCTTCGGTGGACGGGTCGGGGTCGAGCTCGCGGCGCTGAGGCCCGAGCTGGTCGGGGGGCTCGTGCTCACCGGGGTGCCGCTCCTGCGCACCGGGCGTCCACCACGACCCGCCCTCGAGTTCCGCGTGGCGCGTCGTCTGGCGGGCTGGGGGTTGGTGTCCGCGGCGAAGATGGAGGAGCTGCGCCATCGGTTCGGATCGGCCGACTACCGGGCAGCGGAGGGCGTCGTGCGCGACGTGCTCGTGAAGGTGGTCAACGAGCGCTACGAGGCGACGCTCGGCGCGCTTCGCTGCCCCGTCGACCTCGTCTGGGGGGAGCTGGACGAGGTGGCGCCGGTCGGCGTCGCCTCGAGCGTGGCGGACCGGCTCGGAGCACAGGCCCGGGTGACCGTGCTTCCGGGCGTCGGGCACATGGTCCCCCTGGTCGCACCCGAGGCGCTGCGCTCGGCCGTCGTGGGCCGCCTCGCGGCGCGCCAACCACCGTCGACGCCGTGAACCTCCCCACCCCGGCCGAATGGGCGGCGTCGGCCAGCTGCTGGGCCAGCCTCGTGCCGACCGGAGCGCGGTGGCTACGGGTCGCGCAGCGAGAGCACTACCGGGCCGGAGCGGCGTCCCGGTTCGCCGGCCGTTGGTGGCTGGGCGTGCGCGAGAACATCCCGCTCCTCCTCGCTGCCGCGGTGTGCACCGGGCTGTCGTGGCGGTTCCCACTGGTGGGCCTGGGATCGGCGGTCGCCATCGCGCTCGGCCCCCTCGGCCTCTCGGTCCGTGGCCGGACCTCGCCTCTAGGCCTGACCAGGCGGCTCCGCACCCTCGCCTCGACCTGGATCGTCCTCGAGGGCGGGGTCGTCGTCCTCGGCGCGGCCACCGACCGGCTCGCCTTCTGGTCCGCCGTCGGCGTCGTCGGCGCAACGATGCTCGTCGATCTCGCCTGCGTGCTCACCCACCCGCTCGAACGCCGGCTCGCATCCCGCCACGTCGCCCGGGCCGCCCTCCGTCTGAGGGAGGTGCGCCCGACGATCGTCGGCATCACCGGGTCGTATGGGAAGACCTCGACCAAGAACTACGTCGCCCACCTCGTCGGCGGGAACCGCCGGGTGGTTGCGAGTCCGGCCTCGTTCAACAACCGTGCCGGGCTGGCCCGGGCGGTGAACGAGCACCTCGTGGAGGGGACCGAGGTGTTCGTGGCCGAGATGGGGACCTACGGGAAAGGTGAGATCGCCGAGCTGTGCCGGTGGTGCCCGCCGGAGATCGCGGTGATCACCGCGATCGGCCCGGTCCATCTGGAGCGGTTCGGGTCCGAGGACGCCATCTTGGAAGCCAAGACCGAGATCATCCGGGACGCCTCGATCGTGGTCCTCAACGTCGACGACGGTCGCCTGGCCAAGCTGGCCGTGGTGCTCAGGGACCGGGACCAACCACCGCGGGTTCTCGGGTGCTCGACCCTGGAGCGCGCCGCCGACGTGTTCGTCGGCTCCGGGGCCGACGGTCTCGAGGTCGTTCTCGAAGGCGACCCCCTCGGCCCCGCGGCCACCCCCGGGCCAGGCGTGCACCCGAGCAATCTTGCGTGTGCCCTCGCTGTCGCCGTCGCGCTAGGTGTTCCCCGCGAGCAGCTACGGGCTCGGCTCGGCGGTCTCCCGACCGTCGCCCACCGCGTGGCGGTCGGTACGGCGCCGAGCGGTGTGCTCGTGATCGACGACACCTTCAACTCCAACCCGGCCGGTGCGAGTGCGGCGCTCGGCGTCCTCGAAGCCGCGACAGCCCACGGTCGGCGGGTCGTGGTGACCCCCGGCATGATCGAGCTGGGCCAGCGCCAATTCGAGGAGAACGCCAAGTTCGCGGCGGCGGCGGTCGAGGCGGGGAGTGCCCTGGTCGTCGTAGGCAGGGTGAACCGGGACGCGCTGGTGGGCGGGGCCGGTGCCCACGGGGCGATCAGGGTGCGGACCAGGGAGGACGCCGTCCGCTGGGTCCGTGAGCACCTGGAGACCGGCGACGCGGTCTTGTACGAGAACGATCTCCCCGACCACTACCCTTGACGGCCAACCGGGCTCGTGTCCGGGTACCGGATGCGATCGGAGGCGCGGGCTTGCCTGAGGTGGGGGTGATCTTTGGGGGACCGTCGCCGGAACACGACGTCAGCATCCTCACCGGTCTCCAGGCGTCGCGCTGCCTCGTCGAGTCGGGCCGCGAGGTCCACGGCCTGTACTGGACCAAGACCGGCAGCTGGTTCGAGGTCGACCCGGGCCTGGAGGGGAAGGACTTCACCGACGGCCCCCCGAAGGGGGCCTCACCGGTCCGTTTGGTGCTCGGGCCCGACGGTGGCTTCCAATCTGCGGGCCGGGGCCTGCGGACCCGTCAGCTGCAGGTCGATGTGGCTCTGGTGTGCTGCCACGGAGGGCCCGGGGAGGACGGTTCGTTGCAGGCGGCGCTCGATCTCGCCGGGGTCGCGCACAGCGGTCCGTCGGTGGCCGGCGCGGCGCTCGGGATGGACAAGCTTGCCTTCGGGGCGGTGATGGCCGGGTCGGCCCTCCCCGCCCTGCCGAGGCGTCTCCTCGAGCCGAACACCTCGGATGTCGGGTTCGGACCCCCGTTCATCGTCAAGCCCCGCTTCGGCGGATCGTCGATCGGGATCGAGGTGGTCGCCGACCTGCCGGCGGCCCGCTCGGTGTTGGGCGCCAGTGTGCACCTGGCGCAGGGCGCCGTTATCGAGCCGTACCGTCCGGAGCTGTTCGACCTGCAGCTCGCCGTCCGCACCTACCCCGAGCTCCGACTCTCGGCGATCGAGCGTCCCCTGCGGACGGGTGCTGACCCCGAGATCCTCGGTTATGAGGACAAGTACTCCGGAGGCGAGGGGATGGCCAGCGCGGCGCGTGAGCTCCCGGCCCAAGTCGATCCCGCCCTCGAGGACGAGATCCGGCGGGCGGCGGTGGAGGTGTCCCGACTGTGCGGGGTCACGGGCACCGCGAGGCTGGACTTTCTCTCCGACGGCGCGAACGTCTGGGTCAACGAGGTGAACACGATCCCGGGTTCGCTCGCCCGGTACCTCTGGATCGATCCGCCGGTCACGTTCGCCACCCAGCTGAACGACCTCCTCGAGGAAGCCTTGTCGCTGACGCCGAGGAAGTTCGTGTCGCTCGGAGCCGACGGCGCGATCCTCCAGGGTGCGTCGTCGATCGCGGCCAAGCTTGCCTGAGTCGCCCTCTACGGGCGGCTCAACTGGCGAAAGAGGTTCTCGGTCTCCACCGATAGCGAACCGTTCGGGTCCAGCTCGCGCACGCGACGACGGCAGTCGTCCCATTCCCGTCGGAGCCACGCCTGGTCGCCCGAGGCCGCGGCGATGGCCATGGCGGCGCGGCTGAGGACCTCGCTGAAGGACTCGACCAACCGAGCCTGCTCCAGGGTCCAGGAGGCAAGGTCGAGCAGGTCCTGCTCGATCGCCAGTCGCACGGCCCTCCCGGCGGCCTCGACGGTGAGCGCGTTGAAGCGAGCCTCGTGCCCCTCCGAGCGCCACCAGGCGTAGCCGGCCAGCGAGCCGGCGAAGGGCTCACCCTCTGTCAACGTGAACGCGGCCCGATAGAGGGCCAGGGACTCGTCGGGCAAGTCCGCTGCCTTCGCGAGCTTGAACACCTGCGCAGCCCGGACAACATCCACCGTGACTAGTGCCGACAGGGTGTAGTGCCCGTGGCGAGAGGCGTTGGGCAGGTAGGGCTGCCCGTCGGGGGCCAGGCCGAGAGCCTTTCTGGCCGCCCCGACCGTGTTGAACAGCGTCTTGGCCGCCGCATCGGTCTCCGGGCTCCCGAGCACTCTCGTCCGGAGACGATCGCTGCTGATCGGGTCCGGATGGTGGATCGCGAGGTAGGCGATCAGCTCGATTGCCCGTCGGGCCCGGTTGGCCGGCAACGCAGAGCGCAACCCGTCCAGTCTGGGGACCACCGTGAGCAGCCGCACCTCCAGGTCACCAGGGGTGAGACCGGCACCAGACAGTCGGGCGGACGACGACGGATCATGCGGCTGGGAAGACGGCTCCAGCCTGGGGCAGGGCGACAGCGACCCCTTCCGCAGGACCAGACCGTAGGGGTGGACGCTCAGGCCCCGATGATCCGAGACGATGACCATGTCCGTCTCTTCGGCCGCCAGGCTCGTGACCGTCGCAGCCGGAAGACCGTTCCCCTCTGACCACTCCACTCGGACCGTGCCGTCAGCGGTCACGAGCCGGATGCGATCCGGTGCGGGCGAATGTCGGGCAACGTTGGCGAGCTCGACGAACAGGTCGGACGCCTGCGAGCCGAGCAGGGCGATGGACGCGCCGGGGTTGACGATCGCCGCCCACCAGCCCCGGCTTTCGTGACCCAAGGGGAGGACGAGGGGACAGGGCGAAGGAGGGATCGGCGGGACCAGCGACTCGATGGCCGACACGGCAACGAGAATCGATTCCCCGCCCTTGATCCCCGTGGACCACGGTGGCGCGTGGTCGATCGGCGCCGAGAGCACGAACTCCAGATCGTCGGGCCCGGATCTGACGAGCGTGACGGGCAAGGCCTTGGCAAGGTCGTCGTCCGCGTCCAAGAGCCAGAGGACCCGGAGTATCGAGGTGAGCGGGAGGGAGCTCGGAAGCTCCGACACTGCGCCACGGGTCGGGGGCATCGCGGCGCCCTGAGCGACCGTCGGTTTGGGCGGCCGTAGCTGTCGCCTCTGCCACTGTTTTCGACCCAGGGCGAGAACGCCAAGGGAGATGAAGCCGAGCGTCGCGAAGTCACCGCCGACATTGGCCAATATGATTCCGGAGACCTGCTGGGCGTTGGATCGACCGACTGGTTCTCCTACCCGGTGCCCCCTTGGGGAGTCCCTTTGGGCCCGATGGTCACGGCGGTGGCTCGGAGGTCGAGTGGCCTTCGGGTATCCGACACCGGGTGACGCAACGCGGAACGGGGAAGCAGTGTCGGGCGCCTTCAAGCGACCCGTGGGAAGGAGGACGACCTCAAACCTGGTTGGTCCGAGCTCTCGACGGTGTCGCATTGGCAGGTGGGCTTGCTCGACGCTGGTGGCGAGGGGCGACGCCCATCCCGCCACCACCAGCAGCACGAGGCTCGAGGTCGCGACGATCCCCAATCCCTCGGACCTCGCGAGGTGCTCACCCCTGCGCGGGCTGAGCGGGCGGAGGTGGCGGAGCTTGCGAGGTCCGGGGCAATGTTCTGCGGCGACGGTGTGGTCTCCTGACCGTTGCCACGCCCTCCAGGCGAAGGTGCTCTGTCGCGCGGGAACCTGTGAGGCGAGGGAAAGCGCCAGTGCACCCGGGAGCACCAGGAGCCCCGGTTCCCGGCTGAGGGTCCGGTGCCGGAGTCTCAAGAGCTCGAGGGTGATGCAATCGAAGCCGACACGGACAGTTCGTAGTCGATTGGGGAACTCAGCTGCTGTTGCTCGGTGATGCTGAGGGTGCACGGGACGCTGGGAATGACCATCGACAAGGAGGTCGAGGCGTTGCCGATCGAATGCTGCGTGACCTCCCCACAGGCCAAGGTCAGCTGCAGATCACCAGGGGGAGACCACGAGGCCGAGGCCGTGATCTCTCCTCGCAATGTCCCAAGGGGGATCGTGCTCTCGACGTTCGTCGGGTAGCTCAGGTAGCCCGAATAGGAGAAACTGGAATCCGAGGCCGGCGAAGTTGTCGGAGCGGTCGATGACGGCGCCGGGTGGGATGTACCCGACGACGTCGTGGACGTCGTGGACGTCGTGGACGTCGTGGACGTCGTGGACGTCGTGGACGTCGGGACCGGAATGACTGCGGCCGTTGGCGATCGATGCCCCTGAGCACTCGGTGGCGCTCCGACCGGCGGAGATGAGGTCGTATTCGGCTTCGGAGTCGGGGTGACGGACGCACGTGGCTCTTTTCGGGCCGGCACCTGTGGGTCACGCTCGCTCTCGGTGAAGAGCGCTGCGACGAGGGACAGCGAGACGGCCGACACGACCCAGAGGGCACCTGGGACCCTCCTCGCCTTCGCGTGGACGGGATCGATCGCCGGTGACCAGTGATCCCCGGCTAGCACTGTCCACAGAACTGTGACTCAGCGTGTCGCCGCCGGTCGGCCAAGTACCGTCTGCTCCGGCCCGTCAACCTCGAGAGTTCGGTCATGGAAAACCCGAGTACCCGGGTTCCGTACAGCACCGCTGCCTCGACGACGTCCAGTTCATCTCCGCGAAGGTCGTCAATGGCC
Source organism: Acidimicrobiaceae bacterium (assembly GCA_027315045.1). GTDB lineage: Bacteria > Actinomycetota > Acidimicrobiia > Acidimicrobiales > RAAP-2 > Palsa-461. The sequence continues at coordinate 3,241 of DAHUZS010000106.1, read as the reverse complement.
CTGGCGAGCAGCTCGAGATCCGTGGCGTCGTGCGAGGCCGCTCGTGACAGACGTCGTTCCAGCTCGGTACCCATCGCCAGGTCTCTGTGTGTTTGGCGCAATATCTGTCTTCTCATTCGGCATCTGGTAGCCGAAAGCAAATCGAGGAGTGCGTACGGCCGATCTTGGCCCGACCACTCTGTGATGACCTCCCAAGTGGTCGTGATCAAGTCGGCAAAGAAGGCTGAGCTGTCCGTCCATTCACCCCCCGTTCCCCAGGAAAGTCGCCGCGCGATCGTGACCAATCCGGGGATGAGCGCCTGCAGTATGGCGCGGGGAATAAGAGGATGCACGGCCTGCGCTCGGAGCATCGCCTGGAGCACACGGGGGGCCCAATTTTCGCCGGATTTACCGATCGATTCCCGAAGCCTTTCCACCAGGGAATGAAGATCGTCGACCTCTATGGAGGCGACCGCAGACTCACATTCTGCTAGAAGATTCAGAGCCAGTCTGGACTGAGTCGTTCGATTCACCATCCAATCCGTAGTGAGGCGATCGATAGGGCCGGCGAGGGTCATGTGCATTGGCGGATCGTGGGAACCGCCGTTCCCCCAATGCTTCCCACTCACTGAAATCTTTTGGTCTCGGCGTATCGTCCAGAACGTTGTGCTACTGATGAGGAGCGATACGACGGAGCATTAGTGTTCGGGCATGGACATAGATCAGTTCTATGAGGCGGATGAACGCCGTCGGCAATCCGCCGAGGTGGAGTTAGGGACCGAATGGCGGGATTCGCACGGACTGAGATACGAGCTGAACTGGATCGAGGACACGTCGGAGCTCTACGTCATGCGTGAGCCTCCACCCCCGATGTGGGAAGACCCATTCGGGGACGTCTACGTCGAGCGAGGGAAGCATGCCCCGGTCACCGGCATGACCGTCGTCATCATCGCCCACGTCACCTCGCGCGAGCAGCTGGAGGGGGTCCTCCGGGGGTGGCAGTCGGAGATGTCGCGGCCCAACAGCATTGGGTGGCTCATTGAGCGCCTCAAGCAGCACCGAGTTGCCGATTCGAGCTGGGCGGGCCAGTCATAAGAGCCACCCGCAGTTCCTGGTTCGACGCGGCGCTGAGTTCGAGCAGCCTCGCCGGAATGGTTCTCGACTGTCAGCGACCCCTGGGAAGGGGCCCGGTCCCGTCTGCTAGGTGCTGGCGACCAGCGAGGCCACGATGTTCGGGTATCGGAGGTGGTGTGGACCGATCGGCGCAAGGTGGGCAATACCCTGGATGCCCGGCTGATTGCTGTCGGCGACCGCACACTGGGCCTGAAGAGCCTGAATGAGGTGTCCCTCGTCAACCTGTCCAAACTCGCTCAGCGTCGTCATCAGCGCATTCCACCGACCGTCGGCTGAGGTGGCAGAAGCCGCGAGCGGCTCGGCCTTCTGGAGGTCGATCGTCGCCGCTCTAAGGTCTCGGACCCTCTGAGCGTTGCCCTCCTCTTGGAGCGCGGTGTCGTACTCGTGGATCGAGCGGTGGACATGGACACACGCCTCCCTGGCGAGGCTAAGGGCAGACTGATCGCCGCAGGAAGCGAGGGCCAATGAGCCGAGCGCAGCGAGCGCAAGGAAATAGACGGTCTTGCGGCGAACTGAGGTCAGCCAAGCCATCCGACTGCGGCTTCGAGCAGGAATCGGCTGACGTTCAAGCTTCTGTCGAAGACATCGCACAACAGCTCCTCCCCGGCAAGGACCTTCGCGAGGGAGACCGGATGGCGTGCCAGCACGCTGAGACGCCTCTCTGGCCCGTCGGTCGCCGAGGCAAATGAGTCGATGGCCGAAACCTCGAGGGGGAGCTCGATTCCCCCGACGCCGGCCAATTCAATCGCCAGACGAAGGAGATCAGGTCCTTTGGGAAGCGGGGGAAGGGCCCAGGTGAAGGTCAGCGGAAAGTGGTACTCGTCGGGAGGCTCTTCGTCGTCGGCGAGTCCCAGAACCACGTCCTCGAAGCTGAGCAACACCCTGGGGTCGACATCCAGAGCCAGGTGCAGGTCCACCGGTCCTCCGCACCCCTCTTCCGGGTGGAGGTCCACCTCCCAGACTTGGCGGAGCGAATAGGTCTCCACAAAGTGCCTTTCATCGTGCACGTGGAACCCGTGGTCGACCGAGTGGTCCTTCAGGTCGGCCACGTAACCGGCTACATCGATCGCTGCCACGCCAGAGAGCCTAGACGTGGTCCGACGAGTCATCCCAGCCTGTAGCGTCGTGATGTGGACGCGCTTGGGCTCGTTGACCTGCTCTTTGACGCTTCCACGGCCGCCAATGCCGCTATCCAAGGGATTGCGGACGCGGGCCCAACCGTTCGTCCGGGTCAGTACGGGCTCGACGTCGCCGCCGATGACGTAGCAGTCGCCATGCTGGTCGACCAAGGGATGTCGGTGATGTCAGAAGAGTCTGGTCTGACGGAGGGGAACAGCGCTCTGATTGCCGTTCTCGACCCCATAGATGGATCCACGAATGCGTATCGGGGAATCCCCTTCTACTCCACGAGCATCTGCGTGTTCGATGAAGAAGGTCCCTGGATTGGAACGGTGCTCAACCACGGCACGGGGCAGCGGTTTCACGCTGTCAGGGGGATGGGAGCCTGGCGAGACGGCGCCTCCATTCACCCTTCACCTTGCCAATCCATCGAGGTGTCCGTCGTTGGTCTCTCCGGTTTGGTGAGCGCCCAGATCGGGTCCTGGCAGCACCGCGCGCTCGGCTGTGCATCTCTGGAATTCTGCGGGGTGGCCGATGGAAGCCTGGATGCCTATGTCCTGGGCTCGGGGATTTCGCTTCGGCCGTGGGACTATTTGGCAGGACTTCTGATCTGTGTCGAAGCCGGAGCCGCTATCACAGAACTGGACCAGAAGGACCCCTGGGTCACGACGGCGACGGAACGACGTCCCATTGCTGCGGCGACGCCCCAGCTTTTGTCGACCATCCTTGCCTCAACGACGGTCTGACTTTTCCCAGCCTCACCGTCGTGAGGCTGTTGCAGCCCTCAGGCTCAAGGCGGACAGGGCGACGACGCACCAAGCGCCGGCCACCGTACGTCGGGAGCGCGGTTTCGTAGTGCCGGTCTAATTACTTCGACCTGAAAAAGGCGCCCTGAAAGTCGGCCACGACCAGCGCGTTTGTGAGCCGAGGGTGCTCGCGATTTGCGTCGTGATCAGGAATGATGGCCTCGACCCGTAGTGCGAGTACGGATCGAGGCCATCACATGCTC
>DAHUZS010000104.1 GCA_027315045.1 Acidimicrobiaceae bacterium | reverse complement strand
GCGTCCCGGGACCCGGCCGCCGTGGTCCTAAGCGCCGGGTCGGTCCAGCGCGAGCTGGCCGGGCGCCTGGCCGCCGGGTGGCCCTGCGCCCTCGTGGCCGACTGCTGCCGCCTGGTCGTGGCCGACGGAGTGGTCCGGCTGAGCCGGGGCGCGCTGGGCAACCGGGTGACGGCGGAGATCGAGTGGGATCGCACCCGGCCGCTCCTTCTGATCGTGGCGCCGGCGGCCCTCGGGGAACCCCCCTTGGGCGGGGCGAGCTGGCGGGGCGGTCAAGAGCCGACGGTCGGGGAGGTCAAGAGCACTGACGTCCTCGACCTGACCGAGGGGAGCGAGGGCGACGAGGTGGCACAGGTCATGGCCCAGGTCCGCCTGCTTCGCACCGAGCGGCTGGCGGCCGGGGAGATGGACGTGGCCGATGCCGAGGTCGTGGTCTCGGGCGGGGCCGGAGCCGGGGGTCCCGACGGCTTCGCCCTCTTGAGCGCGCTGGCCGAGCGGGTCGGGGGCGCCGTCGGGGCCAGCCGCGCCGCGGTGGACCGGGGCTGGATTGGCCGGGAGCACCAGGTCGGCAACACCGGCAAGCGTGTGGCACCCAAGCTCTACGTGGCGGTGGGCATCTCCGGCGCTTCCCAACACCTAGCCGGCATCGGCTCGGCCGGCGCCGTCTTGGCCGTCAACACGGACCGGCGCGCCCCCATCTTCGCCGCGGCCGAGCTGGGGGTGCTCGCTCCCATGGAAGACGTGGTCCCCGAGCTGTTGGTTCGGCTCGGGGCCGCCCCGGGCGGCGCCGCCGGGGAGAGGCTCGAGCCATGAAGGTGGCCGTGTGCCTCAAGTTGGCCCTGCGGCCCGAACAGGCTCTGCCCGGCGGGACCGATGGCCTGGAGCTCGCCGGCGCGGTCCTGGAATGGGAACCCGGCCCTGGTGATCTGGTGGCCTGCGAGGCGGCCGTGGTGCTCTCTTCGCCATGGGGAGGCAGCGTGGACCTCTTCACGGTCGGCCCGGCGGCCGCCGAAGGGGCCCTGCGGGCCGGCCTGGAGCTGGGCGCCAGTCAGGCCGCCCGGATCGACTGGGACCCCGGCGTGCTAGTTCAAGACGGCGGGCTCGTCGGCCGTCTACTGGCGGCCGCCATCGACCGGGCCGGGCCCTTCGACGTGGTGCTCTTCGGGGCCCGGTCGTCGGACTGGGGGAGCGCCGTCGTCCCGGCCGTGGCGGCCGAGTGCCTCGGCCTGCCGCTCGTGGCCGGCGTGACTCGCCTCACCGCCGTCTCGGAGCACGAGCTGGAGGCCACGGTGTCGAGGGGCGCAGGACGCCGGATGGTGGTGACGGTGAGGACCCCGGTGGCCATCGGCGCCGAGCCTCCACTAGCCGAGCCCCGCTACCCGAGCATGGCGGCCCGGCTGCGGGCGCGCCAAGCCCACATCAAGGTGCTCGCGCCGGCCGAGCTTCTGGCAGGACCTGACCTTCCGTGGACGGCCGGACCGGCCAGCGAAGCGTCAGGACAGAGGGCCCCCGGTCTCCGCCTCGCCCGTCTGCGGCAGGGTGGGCCGAGCGGTCGAGGCCTCGTCGCGCCACCGCCGGGCATCTCGGCCCACGAACGGCTCGCCTTCATCCTGGCCGGCGGCAGCCGGCGGGTCGCCCGCTCCACTCGTCTGCTCGAGGGCAGCTCGGAGGAGGTGATCTCGGCCATCGTCGAGTTCCTCGCAGACAAGGGGGTGGTGTAGCGGCCATGGAGCTCGGGGAGCTGATCGGGCGGCGCCGCTCCATCCGGCTCTTCCGGCCCTGGCGGCCGGTCGAGCGGGAGAAGGTGCAGACGGTGGTGGAGGCGATGCGGCTCGCCCCGAGGCTCCTGGGTCTGGACCTGGTGCGGATCGTCGTCGTCTACAAGGAGCGGCTCTCTCCCATAGAGCTCGGACGACTGAAGACCCCGACCACCACCGCGCAGCTCGACATGGCGCCGGTCCTGATCATGCCCTTCGCCGACCTGTCCGTGCTCGCTCGGGGGCTCGACGGCTCCGGGCTCAAGGCATTGGCCGCCGCGGGTGTCCTGCCGCGCAGTCTGGGCTGGTCCGACGACTACATCGAAGCCACGGTCGTGCCCGAGGTGTACCGCGCCCTCGCCGACGACGAGGACCGGGTGCCCCTTTACCGGAGGACCGAGCCCGGCCAAACGGTGTCGCGCCGGCTCCTAGTCACCGCGGTGACCGCCGTGGGGCTCGCCCAGACCTACGGGCTCTTGGGAGCGTTCGACCAGGGGCTCGGGGCGCAGCTATCGGCCATCAACTTCGCCGCGGCAAAAGAGCTGCTCGGCTACCCCGACGACTGGCTGCCCTCGAGCCCGATCTTCCTCGGGTACCCGGCCGAGTCGGTCGGGGCCGGCGGCCAGCGTCCCCGCGAGCCATTCGAACGCGACTTCCACCTCGGTCGCCACGGGGTCCCCTTCCCTCGCGACCCGGACGTGACGAGACAGCTGGCGGAGGAAGGCATGCTCCAACCGGCCGCCCCGTTGCCTTGGCGGCGGGCCGAGCTGCGCGGGGTGGCGTCGATCCTCGGGCTGCCCACCTGAGAGGGCTGGAGGCTAAGGGATGGAATTCGCCCGGGTGGTCGGACGCCGGAGGGACATCCACTTCTACTCCCCGTGGCAGCCGGTCGAGATGGAGAAGGTGCAGAAGGTCCTCGAGGCCGCCCGGCTGGCCTCCCGGGCGATGAACGTCGCGTTCTTCAAGGCGATCGTGGTGCTTCGCGACCAGCTGAGCCCGGCCGACCGCGACGCCCTCAAGACTCCGTTCGCCCGCCACCAGTTCGACCTCGCCCCGGTGTTCATCCTCTGGTACCACGACATGGACGCCGGGCCCACCGACTTCGCCGAGCGTCGATGGCCGGCGGTGCCCTCCGGAGCGGTGTACGAGGCGTTAGCCCTCCCCCCGCTGTTGGGCTGGAGCGACCGCTATGTGAGCGAGGTGGTCCTGCCCGAGGTCCTGGGCCCGGCGTGGTCCCGGGGCCGGCGGCCCGGAGGTAACGCCGACGTCGGAGTGGCCATCGGACAGGCCGTGCTGTGCGCGGTCGACCAGGGGCTGGGGACGTCGCTCGCCCCCTTCTCAGAGGACGCGGCGCGGGCGCTCTTCTCGGTACCCGAGGGGTGGGAGGCAGTGACCGCCCAGTTCCTTGGCTACCCGCTGGAGGACTGGGCGGGAATCGGCCAGCGTGCGGGTGAGGACCTTGCGCCGGCAGTGTTCGAGGGCGACGCGCGGACCCCGTTCGCCTTCGACGAGGACCACCGGGAACGGTTGGTGGCGGCCGGGATGCTGACCGCGCCGGACTCCGCGCCGTGGCGAGCCTCGGAGCTGGCCTATCTTCGACGGCTGCTCGACGAGGCGAATGGGCCGTCTCAGGGGCGCAATCACGGGACCCCGCTAGCGGGGCACGAGCCACAGGAGGGAGCTTGAGCGGGCCGCAGCATCCGATGGAAAGCTACCTCTCGGTGGCCACCTGGAAAGCGAGCTACTCGCGCTACTGGGGCGAGCCACTCGGGCCTTTGATGCTCGAGGGGTTGTCGCGCTTCTGTAAGCAGGTGGGTGCCGATCCCGACCAGATCGTCGACGAGTGCCTGCCCCAGGCGAACTCGGGCGAGGGTGTCCTGCTGCGCACCAAGGCCCGCCGCAAGTACATCGAGGCGGTGGACCGCTTCGAGGACGGAGCTGGGAGACAGACCGCCAATACCGTACGCAGCTTCCTCGTCCACAACGGCGTGGCCATGAGCCCGGGGGTGCTGCGCACGGGAGCAGGAGGCTGAGGCGGCCCCCGAGGGACGCTCAGCCGTCCGGTGTCGCCATCCCCGCTCTCTCGGCCAGGGCCAGGCGGTCACGGGCCATTTCCACCACCTGGTCGAGATGGGTGGTCACCACGAAGCAGTTGGTCAGGATGGCCTGCACCACGGCATCGGCCACCGCCGGCGGATCGACGTCCCCGGCCGTGGTGCCGTTGGTGAGCACCTGACGGACGCCAAGCGAGAGCTGGTCGGTGGGCAGCGGTGGCTCCGAACCCAGTCGCTCGGGCCAGTTCCGCTCTGAGGCCATGATCTGGCTCCGCACCATGCCAGGGCACAGGGCAGTGACCCCGACCGGTGAGCCCAACGCCTCCAGCTCAGCCCGCAAGGCCTGGCTGATCGCCAGGACCGCGTGCTTGGAGGCGGCGTAGGGCCCCATGGCGGGTGGGGCCCTCCACCCGGCCGAAGACGACGTGTTGACCACGTGCCCCTCCCCTTGGGCCAAAAGGCGCGGTAGGAAGGCCCGGATGCCGTGGATCACGCCGAAGACGTTGGTATCCAGTACCCAGCGCCAGTCGGCGAGGGGTGTCTCCCAGGTGCACCCGAAGTGCCCGATGACCCCGGCATTGTTGCACACCACGTGGTAAGTGCCGAAGCGGTCCCTGGCCGCGGCGGCCAGGGACTCGACGGCCTCGGAGTCGGTGACGTCGGTCGGCACGGCCAGGACCTCGGCGCCGGTGTCGGCCAGGGCGTTAGCGGTGCTCTCGAGCGGGCCGCTCTCCACGTCGGCCAGTACCACGCGCATGTGCTCGGCCGCGAAGCGTTGCGCGAGGGCTCGACCGATCCCGCTGGCGGCGCCGGTCACCACCGCAACCTTGCCCGAGAGCATCTCCATCACGACCTCGCTCTGGCCGGGGGACAAATCACGGAGAACGGCTATCGCAAGGCGCGAGAGCGTCGGCCCGCAGCATGTCAGGCTACGTGGTGGTGAGGCCCGCGGACAACACCGCGACCGATGGTCCATGGTGAGCAGCAGTCGTACGACTCCCCGCCGCGCTGGCCGGGCTTCCTTGCCGGTATCCGGGTTGGCTTCGTGCAGCGCAACCTGGCGCGTATTGAGTTAACACCCGCCGATTGTTGCCCGGACGTGCTCGGTCAAGCTCCGAATAGCTCTGCGGCGCTGATGAACAGGTCCGTCGTGATCGGTGAACACGCGTAGTTCGCCACCTCGCTCTTCGCCGATGGCGATGACATAGGCGCTGCAGTCACCAACGAGGCGCTCCTTGTTGGTTCCATCGGGGAGGACCTCGCTGAGCGAGATCCGGTATCGCGCGGGCCCGTCGGAAGTCATGGCCCAGGTTCGGGTTGAGGTCCAGTCCCCGGTGCTTGCCGTCGGTCGTGGCCAGGGCCACCAGCACGTCGATGAGATTGGTGCCTTGCTGGGTGGCCGTGGTGAGCCACCGAGATCATGGCACTGGTCCGGGACTGTCGGTGCCGCGAACACCATCCATTGGCTGTGAACTGGACTTTGACGCCTCTTGTGCGGATCGCCGGCGTCGCCGCCAAGCCAGTCACGTCGACGCCGTGTCCGCACCAACCACGGCGCGGCACCACTCATCCAGCGAGGAGGGTGCTGAGATAGGCGTGGTCCGCGCGGACGAACTCGTCCAAGCGCCCGAGCGCCCAGGACAGCGGTCCTATGGGTTCCTTCGCATCGGCCTCGGCCACCAGTGTCGGCACCCAGCCGACCAGGTGGTGGTCGAGAAAGTCCCGTTGAGCCCGGCGGAACGAGGTCCGCAGACGATCGGAGGTGGTCGCGGCTTCCTTGAAGGCCAGGTACTGCATGAAGTCGCACTCGGTGGACAGATGGTCGGGCGGCAGGGCCGCCCCGTCGAGGCCGAGCCCGAA
>DAHUZS010000099.1 GCA_027315045.1 Acidimicrobiaceae bacterium | reverse complement strand
GAGCCAGGATCAAACTCTCCATCGAGACTCTCGCTCGGCCCCGAAGGACCTCCCGAAAATCGAAGAGCCAGCCGGGGTGACTCGCCCCGACTGACAGGCGGGCCCATCCTCGAAAGGATCGACCCACCAGGATTTATTGCTTGACAGCCAGCCCTGGTCGCGCCGAGGCGCTCCAGAGCTGCCCGCACTGGCTTTTGGCTCTCGCTCTTCCGTTTTCAAGGAACGACCGGGACACCCACCCAGAAGGCGTCGGTGCCTACCGTTCGAGGCGGGAGGCGATGGATCGTCTCTCGGTCCTCGATGCCCGCCGTCGCCGGTCCCCCGACCGGGGCCGGACGTTGACGGCGGGAGTTAGACGATACCAGCCGCCACGGCGAACCGTCAACGCGGGGTCGGCCGGCGGCCCGAGACGTTCGGGTCCCCCGCCACCCACCACCGCCAGGGGTGTTCGGCGGCGACACTGATGCCGATCCTCGGGCCCACCCCGGGGTGCGCAGGCGCCATGATCCCGTCGGTGCACAGCCGAACGCCCTGGTCACCGGTCAGCAGATCGGACCCGTCGTGGTCCCCGGTCAGGCCCAGGCCCTGGCAGAGCTTGGCCGGGCCGCTCAGCAGGTCGGCCGGTCGCCGCGCAGCCCGTCGGGCCGCCCACATCGCCTCGGTCCCGGCCACCGGGGCTCCCGCCCGGAGCAGCACGGCGCCCGCCACCCCCTCGGGCCAGCACACGACGTTGGCGCACCAGTGGATCCCGTAGGTGAAGTACACGTACAAGCGCCCCGGCGGGCCGAACATCGTGGCGTTGCGCCTGGTCTGGCCCCGATATGCGTGCGAAGCCGGGTCCGCGGCTCCCCGATAGGCCTCCACCTCGACGATCCGGGCCACTCGCTCGCCGTGCACGAGGAGGGTGTTGAGCAGACGGGGGGCGACCTCGGTCGGGTCCCCCGTGACCAGTTCGAGCGGCACCGGGGGGAGCCCCGCCGCCGGGGTGGTCACGGCGCGGAGAGGTCGGGGTCCTCCCCCGCCAGCACGCCGAGCCGGGTCCGGTCGACGTCCAGGCGGCGGGCGAAGCGCTCCAGCTGCTCGGCCACCGCCGCCGCCCCGGCCCCCCCGGGGGTGGTGCGTCGGCTCACCGCCACGCCGGGCTCCAGGAGCTTGGCCCCGGCGTCGCCCAGGTCCGGGTGGGCCTGGACCAACTCGGCCAGCGGCACATGGCGCTCGATCGAGTCCCTGACGAGCCCGGCGACCAACGCGTGGGCCTTGCGGAACGGGACGCCCCGCTCCACCAGAAACTCGGCCAGGTCCACGGCGGCGGTCGCCGAGGAGTCGGCGGCCGCGGCCATGCGGTCCAGGTGGAACTCCACCGTGGCGAACAACCCGGCCAGTGCCCGCAACGCCATGCTCACCTGGTCCACCGAGTCGATGAGCGGCTCCTTGTCCTCCTGGAGGTCCCGGTTGTAGGAGAGCGGGAGGCCCTTCAGGGTCACGAGCAGGCCGGCCAGGTGCCCGATGAACCGCCCGGCCTTCCCCCGGGCCAGTTCGGCCACATCGGGGTTCTTCTTCTGGGGCAACATCGAGCTCCCGGTGGCGTAGGCGTCGGCGAGGGTGCAGAACCCGAACTCGGCGGTCGACCAGAGCACTACCTCCTCCCCCAACCGGGAGAGGTGGACGCCGAGCAGGGCGATGTCGAAGAGCGCCTCGGCCACGAAGTCCCGGTCGGACACCGCGTCGAGCGAGTTCTCGAACCGGGCGTGGAACCCGAGGGCTTCGGCCACGAAATCGGGGTCGAGGGGGAGGGACGACCCGGCCAGGGCCCCCGCCCCGAGCGGCGAAACGTCCATCCGTTCCAGCGTCGCGATGAGACGATCGACGTCGCGGGAGAGGGCCCAGGAGTGGGCGAGCAGGTGGTGGGCGAGCAGGACTGGCTGGGCCCGCTGGAGGTGCGTGTAGCCCGGCAGGTAGGCGTCCCCGACCTCGGTGGCCCGCCCGACCAGGACCTCTTCGAGGGCCACGACCTCGGATGCCACCTGGCTCAACCGCCGCCGACACCACAAGCGCAGGTCGGTGGCGACCTGGTCGTTCCGGCTGCGGCCGGTGTGGAGCTTGGCGCCGACGTCGCCCGCCAGCTCGGTCACCCGCCGCTCGATGGCCGTGTGGACGTCCTCGTCCTCGGGCCCGAGGACGAACCGGCCCGAGGCGACCTCCTCGTCCACCCGGTCGAGCGCCGCCAGCAGGATCTCGACCTCGCGCTCGGTCAACACGCCACTGCGCCCGAGCCCGCGCACATGAGCGCGCGACCCGGTGATGTCGTCGGCGGCCAGGACCCAGTCGAACGCCGAGCTCACGGTGAACTCCGAGACGATCTCGGCCATCTCGTCCCCGAAGCGCCCCTGCCACAGCGTCATGGTCGTTCCCGACGCGCCTGGCGGGCGGCCCACGTCGTGACGCCGAGCCCGAAGATCCGCACGAACCCCTCGGAGTCCTGGTGCCGGAAGGCGTCACCGGCGTCGTAGGTGGCCAGGTGCTGGTCGTACAGCGCGACGGTGCTCCGCCGGCCCTCAACCGTGCACAGCCCGGGGGCCTCAAAGCGAACCCGGACCTCGCCGCTCACGTGGCGCTGGGAGCGCTCCACGAAGGCGTCGAGGGCCTCCTTGAGCGGGGAGAACCACAGGCCGTCGTAGACGAGCTCAGCCCAGCGGTGCTCGATGCGGATCTTCTCGTGGGCCATGTCCCGCTCGAGAGTCAGGTCCTCCAGATCGGCGTGGGCGGCCAGCAGGGCGAGGGCGCCGGGGCACTCGTAGATCTCCCGGCTCTTGATCCCCACCCGCCGATTCTCGACGGCGTCGATCCGCCCGAACCCACGGGCGCCAGCGAGGGTGTTCAGCTGCTCGATGATCGATCGCACGCTCGTCGTCGCCCCGTCGAGCGTGGCCGGGACCCCGGCCTCGAAGCCGACCACCACCGAGGCCGGTTCCGCGGTACGGATCCGGGTGAGGGTGTAGGCGTCGTCGGGGGCCGCTGCCCAGGGGTCCTCGATGGCCCCGCACTCGATTGCCCGGCCCCAGAGGTTCTCGTCGATCGAGTAGATGCGCTCGGCGGAGGCCTCGATCGGGATCTCCCACTTCGCCGCGTAGGCGACGCTGTCGGCCCGGGACATCCCCCAACTGCGGGCAGGAGCGAGCACGTCGAGGTCCGGCGCCAGCGAACGGGTCCCGACCTCGAAGCGGACCTGGTCGTTGCCCTTCCCGGTACAGCCGTGGGCGACGGTGTCGGCCCCGTGCCGACGGGCCTCGGCCACCAGGTGGCGCACGATGAGCGGCCGGGAGAGCGCCGAGACTAGCGGGTACTTGTTCTCGTACTTGGCGTTGGCCCGGATTGCCGGGACGCAGTACTCCTCGGCGAGCTCGTCCTTGGCGTCGACCACGATCGCCTCTGCAGCCCCGGCGGCCAACGCCCGTTGCCGGATCAGCTCCCACTGCTCGCTCCCGGCGTCGGCATCCTGCCCCACGTCGACGGCGACCGCGATCACCTCGACGCCGTGGTTCTCCATCAGCCACCGCACCGCGACCGACGTGTCCAGTCCCCCGCTATAGGCCAACACCACGCGTCTTGCCACCGTCATTGCCTCCGTTGACCGGGTGAGCTCGTCCGAGGAGTCCCGGTCCCGTCGGGGTGCACCTCCTGTGCACCCAACCCAACGCTCCGGTCCGAGCCGACCAGGGATCGGAGCCGGTCGACCATCGTCGTGCCGCCCTCGTCTTCGGCGACCACGAGTAGCACCGTATCGTCGCCTGCCACCGTTCCCAGCAACCCGGGCATGGCGCTGCGGTCGAGTGCCGAGGCGACCACGTGGGCGCAGCCCGGTGGCGTCCGCAGGACCACCAGGTTGGCCGAGGCGGCCATTTCGACCACCCACTCCCCGAGCACGCGGCGCAGGTGCTCGCTGGGCACGATCTGGCGCGTGGGCAGCTCGGCCAGTGCATACGCGCTCTCGCCCCCGGGCAGCCGCACCTTGAGCGCCCCGAGCTCTTCGAGGTCCCTCGACACCGTGGTCTGGGTGGCCTCGATGCCCTCGGCGGCCAGCAGCTCGACCAGCTGGGCCTGGTTCGTCACCGGTCCGGCCTCCAGGAGCCGGGCGATGCGGTACTGACGCTGGTGTTTGGTGACCCTCACGACCGGCCCTCCTGCGCCTTTCCCTCGGCCAGGACCCTCTGCAGGACCCCGAGCGCCTGGTCGATCTCGGCGTCGGAGACGAGCAGCGGGGGGGCCACACGGATGGTGTCGGGCCGCACCGCGTTCACCAGCAGGCCCTCGGCGAGGGCTCGGGCCGCGACCTCCTTGGCCTGGGCCGAATCGAGCCGGGCGGCCAGCAGCAGACCGGCCCCGCGCACCTCGACCACCCCGGGGAGTCCGGCCAGCCCGGCCCCCAGCCGGGCTCCGGCCCGACGGGCCCGCCCGCAGACGTCCTCGGCCTCCATCACCCCGAGGGTGGCCCGGACCGCCGAGAGCGCGAGCGGCTGGCCCCCGAACGTCGATCCGTGGTCACCGGGCCCGAAGGCCGCTGCGACCTCGGCCCGGGCCCAGCAAGCACCGACCGGCATCCCGTTGCCGAGCGCCTTGGCCATGGTCACGATGTCGGGCCGGAGGTCCCGGGCCTGGAAGGCGAACCAGTGCCCGGTCCGCCCGAGCCCGGTCTGGATCTCATCGCAGATCAAGAGCGCCTCATGCTCGTCGCATAGCTCCCGCACCTTGGCCAGGTAGTCCGACGACGGGACCACCACCCCGCCCTCTCCTTGGATCGGCTCGAGCAACACCGCCGCCGCCGGCGCCCCCTCAAGCGCCTCGGCGATCGAGCCGATGTCGTCGTAGGGGACGTGGACGAACCCCTCGGGCACCGGGGCGAACGGGACGTGCTTCTCCGGTTGGCCCGTCGCGGCCAGCGTGGCCAGGGTCCGCCCGTGGAACGAGCCGAGCGCCGCCACCACCCGGTGGCGGCCGGGACCGGCCCACTTCCGGGCCAGCTTGATCGCGCACTCGTTGGCCTCCGCCCCCGAGTTGCAGAAGAAGACCTGACCGCCGGCCCGCGTCGTCCCTCCGCCGACCAGCCGGTCGATCGTCACCGCAACCTCGGGTGCCAGGGCGTTCTTGTAGAGGTTCGACACGTGGGCGAGCGTCGCCGCTTGCTCGGCGACGGCCGCCGACACGACCGGGTGGGCGTGCCCGAGCGACACCACGGCGAGGCCGCCGATGAAGTCGAGGTACCGCTTGCCCTCCTCGTCGGTGAGCTCGGTGCCCGAGCCCGCCACGAAGACCGGGTCGGGGGGGGTGTAGGTGGCCATCATGGCCGAGCGCGAGGAACCGGCATCGTTCATTGGTCCACCATCGTGCCCAGCCCGGCGTCGGTGAACAGTTCCACCAAGAGCGCATGGGGCACCGTCCCGTCGAGCACGTGGGCCGCGCCCACCCCTTCCTTGACGGCCTGCGCCGCCGCCTCCAGCTTCGGGATCATGCCCCCGTCGACCACCCCTTCTTTGATCATCCCCTCCACGTCCGCTGCGGCGATATGGCCGATCAGCGTGGAGGGGTCGTCCCGGTCGGCCTGGACCCCCGGGACATCGGTCAGGTACACGAGCTTCTCGGCCCCGAGGGCGGCGGCGATGGCCCCGGCGGCGGTGTCGGCGTTGATGTTGTAGGCCTGGCCGGCGGCACCGATCCCCACCGTGGCGACCACCGGGATGAGCCCCTGGGACAGGAGGCTGTGAACCATGGTCGGGTCGACCCGGAGGATGTCGCCGACGAAGCCGAGCTGGGCCGACCGCTGCTCGGCCGTGATCAGGTGGGCGTCCTCACCCGAGAGCCCGACGGCCAAGGGCGCATGGATGTTGATGGTCGAGACGATCTCCCGGTTCACTTTGCCGACCAGCACCATGCGAGCGATGTCGAGGGTCTCGGCGTCGGTCACCCGCAGGCCATCGCGGAACTCCACCGCCTTGCCGAGTCGCTGCATCATCTCGCCGATCTGGGGACCCCCCCCGTGCACCACGACCGGGAGGATGCCGACCGAGCGCAGGAGCACGACGTCTTCGGCGAAGGTGGCGAGCGTCCCGAGGACCGGCGCCGACTCCCCCCGTTCGCCGAGCTCGTCGATTGAGCTGGCCAGCGCGTTGCCCCCGTACTTGATGACCACCACCTGGCCCGAAAAGCGCCTGATGTAGGGAAGGGCCTCGACGAGCAGCGACGCGACGGTCGCCGGGTCGCTCTTGCCGGAGGCGCTCACGACGTCGTCCGGTTCTCGTCGATGTAGCCATGACCGAGGTCGGTGGTGAGCACCGCCCCCTCGCCCTCCCCCAGGCCGAGCTGGCAGAGCACGTCGATGTCCCGCCGGGCCATGTGAGCCCGAACGGCCGCCTCGTCGTGGACGATCTCCACCCCGCCTGCGCATACCGCGATCCCACCGTAGGAGATGGTGACCCGGTCGGGATCGAAGGCGACCCCCGCGGTCCCGAGCTCGCTCACGAGCCGCCCCCAATAGGGGTCCTCGCCGTTCAACGAGCACTTGACCAGCTGGGACTCGGCGACCCGGCGGGCCGCCTGGTGGGCGTCGGCCTCGGAGGCGGCGCCTGTGACCCGGATCCGCACCACCTTGCTCGCCCCTTCCGCGTCGGCGGCCATCTGGTAGGCCAGCGAGGCGCACACCGCGCTCAGCGCCTCCTCGAACGCAGGGGGGTCGACCGCGCCCGTCGCCCCGCTCGCCAGCAGGAACACGGTGTCGTTGGTCGACGTGCAACCGTCCACGGTGAGCGAGTTGAACGACGGGCCGACGGCCGCCACGAGTGCTCGCCGAAGGTCGGCCGGCCCGAGGCGGGCGTCGGTGGTGATCACCGCCAGCATGGTGGCGAGATTGGGGGCCAGCATGGCCGCACCCTTGGCCATCGCACCCAGGGAAAACCCCGGCCTCTCGACGCGTGCCTCCTTGGTCACCGTGTCGGTGGTGAGGATCGCCCTCGCCGCCATCGAGGCGTGCGCCTCGTCGGGCCCGCGCTCGGCCACCACCGGCCCCACCGCGCCGATGACGTCGTCGTAGGGGAACGGCACGCCGATCAGGCCGGTCTGGCCCACCAGGACCTCGGGCTCCTCAGCGCCGATCCCCTCGGCGACCACCTGGCAGAGCCCGGCCGCCGCGGCTCGACCCGCCGGCCCGGTCGCGGCGTTGGCGTTGCCCGAGGTGATGACGACCGCGGCCGCCATCCCACCGGTCGACACCAGGTGCTCCCGGCTCACCTGGACCGGCGCCGCCGGGGCCAGGTTGGCGGTGAACACCCCGGCCGCCGGCACCGGCCGACCATCGGCGGTGGCCACAACGGCGAGGTCGGCGACGCCGCCGGCCTTGATCCCGATCGCGCCGCCGGCGGCCACGAAGCCGGCCGGGCCGGTCACGCTCACGGGTAGAGCCCGGTCGTCGCGAGCCCGGTCTCCTCGGGCAGCCCGACGACGAGATTGGCGCACTGGACCGCCTGGCCCGACCCTCCCTTCATGAGGTTGTCCAGCGCGCACATGGCAACCACCCAACCGCTGCGCTCGTCGACCACCGCGCTCACGTGCGCGCAGTTCGATCCGGCGGTTGCCTTGGTCGACGGCGGGATCCCGGAGACCACCACGAAGGGTTCCGGCCCGTAGGCCCGCTCATAGAGGTCCATGACCTCGGTCCTGGTGACCTCGGGCCTGGCCATGCGCCCGTAGCAGGTGGCCAGGATGCCCCTCGACATCGGCGCGAGGTGGGGCGTGAAGATGACCGACGCCCCGAGGATCTGCTCCATCTCGGGGGTATGCCGGTGGTTGCCCACCCCGTAGGCTCGGAAGTCCTCGTCGACCGTGCTGAACGCGGTCGCCTGGCTGAGGCCGCTCCCGGCCCCCGAGACGCCGCTCGCCGCGTCGACCACGATCCCCTCCGGCGACACCACCCCGGCCCGGACCAGTGGGGTCAGGGCGAGCGCGGCGGCCGTCGGGTAGCAGCCCGCCACCGCGACCGCCACGGAGCCGGCGATCCGGTCCCGGAACAGTTCGGGGATCCCGAAGGCGAAGCTCCCGAGCAGCTCGGGCGCCCCGTGGCGGTGCCCGTACCAGGTCTCGTAGAGCTCCGGCTCGGTCAATCGGAAGTCCGCGGCCAGGTCGACGACAGCCCCGACCTGACCCAGGAGACCGGGGACGATCCGCTGGGACTCGCCGTGGGGCAGCGCCAGGAACACGAGGTCCAGCCCGACCAGGCCACCGGCATCCGTCGGATCAAAACGCAGGTCAGGATAGGCGGCGGCGAGCGAGGGGTAGCGGACCGCAGCCGCCTCGCCGGCCTGACTCGACGCCATGGCCGTCACCACCTCGAACTCCGGGTGCACCGCGCACAGCCTCAGCAGCTCCAGCCCGAGGAACCCCGACGCCCCGACGATCCCGATCTTCATTTCATAACTATGCCATAACTATACGCAGATATGCATAGACTCCGGTCCGTCCGGTGGTTCGGACCGGTAGCCGGTCTGGTTCAAGTCCGCCGACGCCAGCCCCAGCAGTGCCCGGTGCGACGAAAACGCCTGCCGGGCCCGGCTCGCGATGGCCGCGTCGTCGACGAAGCGCCGACCAGCGCTGAGACGGTCGGGCCGAGCACGGCGACCCACACCACGAGATGCGAGGCGATCCGCACCGCCCCCCGCAGCCGGCCGAGCCGGGTCGGCACCGACTCGTCATCGCCGTGCCCGGGATGATCGGTGTCCGCCGGCGGCGCGGCTCGGCCCTCATCGGCGGCAGAACCGGGTCGGGCCGAGGCCGCCACCTGGAGTGGCTGGGGATGACCATTTCCTCTCCGATCCGGCAGGTGCTTGGCGTTTGAGAGATCACACCACTCTGAGTGGTCTCCTGGTTACACTCTGCGTCAGCACGGTCGGATGCCCCGTCACGTCTCGGAGGTACGCAGATGCTCCAACGAGCCTTGCCCATCAAAGTGGCGGTGTTGGCGGCCGTCGTCGGCTCCGTTGTCGGCGGCGCCACGGCGGTGGCACTGACCGCGGCCCCTCCGGCCGAGACGCCGCTTGGGCAACTCCCGAGCGTCGTGTCGGACGCCGCCTCGCAGACGAGTGCGACCTCCAGCACAACGACCAGCTCCCCGCCGACGACGACCTCCCCGCCGGCGACAACGGTGCCGTCCTCCTCCCCCACGACCGTCCAGGTCACGCAACCGACAGAGCCGACGGAGTCCGAGATGAGTCAGACGAGCGACACGAGCCAGTCTTCCGGGAGCACCGACCTCGGTACCTCCAGCTCCGACACGTCGAACTCCACCGACACGTCGAGCTCCTCGGGCACCATCGACACGTCGGGCTCGACGGGCTCCTGACTGGCGACCGGGCGTCCGACGGGGTCGGGCGGCCTCGGGCGGTCAGCGATGCGGGCATCCGTGAGGTGTCGGCGCCGGACCCCTGAGGGTCTGATCACCCCCGTGCCGACCGCTCACCTTGGGGTTCGCCCGGCGGGGGGCGGAAGAGCCAACGCTGGTACACCAAGAACTTGAGCGCCCAGAGGGTCCCGTAGGTGCCGATGTAGGCCAGGGCGACCACCACCATGTGCCACACCCGGCCGCCCGGTGCATTGGCCGCGGCAACGCCGGTGGCCAGGCTGGAGAGGCCCAGGCTGATCAGCGCCACCACCCAAAAGGCGGTCGCCTGTCGGCCCGCGCGCCGCCGGTCCGCCTCAGGCCAGATCCAGAACCGGCTCATGGCGTAGGACGGCACCGCGCCGGCCATCGCCGCCCCGACGGCGGCGGCCGACGCGCCCAGCGCGTGGGTCCCGTAGAGGACAAGGAGCGTTCCCTCGCTCACCGCGGTGGCGACGAACGAGGTGACCGCGTAGCGCCGCAGCTGTCGGATTTGGTCGGTGTTCCACCGGGCGGACACCGCCCGCAGGCCGAGAGGCCACGCCGGGGACCTCCTCGCCGAGGGTCGAGTGGCGACCGTCATGGGGTCTGTTTCGAGGACGGCTGCGGCACTGACCTCCCCCCGCTCGCGGCCGACGGCCGCGAGCCGCCCGGCTCCGCCGGAGGCGTCGATGGACATCGACTCCCACCTCTCCAATGAATCCGACGCGGTCCTCCTGGAACGAGGGTGACGGTCCGCCCATTGCGCCTGCGGGGCCCAAGGTCCCGCCGGCGCCAGGTCCGCCCGGTCCTCGGCCCACCCAATCCCGGACCTCGTGTCCTTGGATCCTGGACCGCAGCGCGCGCCCAGCGCACCCTGGCTTCGACGACGCACGGAGAACCCGAAGTGGTCCTCATGGTGGTCAACATCCACGCTCACTATTACCCCTCGGAGTAGCTCAAGCAGATCGGCCACCGGAACTGCCGCCTACGCTCGCCTCCCAAGCGTCGAGAAGCGCCTAGAGAGGTAACGTCACGAGCCGGGTGCCGAGCGCCCACGTGGACCTGGGTCATCTTGATACTCCGGTCGAGCGACTCGGGGCAGCCATTGGCCTCGCTGTCCTAGTGTCCTGATTCAGAGATCCGCCGACAATACTGAGCCAGGCTGTCGAAGATCTCATCCGCGGTCTTGTGCCAGACGTATGGCCGGGGATCTCGGTTCCACGCATTGATCCATTCGGTGATCGATGAGGCGAGGTCG
>DAHUZS010000004.1 GCA_027315045.1 Acidimicrobiaceae bacterium | reverse complement strand
GTGAGCACCCGGCCCTTGTCGGGGATGGGCTCGGCGAACACGACGTCGTACGCGCTCACCCGGTCGGAGGCCACCATCAAAACCAGGTCCGGGCCGACCCGGTAGAGGTCCCGGACCTTGCCCGAGCGCAAGAGGGCGGGGGCCGTGGTCATGCCCCGGGGTCGATCTCGTCCAGCGCCCGGAGGGCAAGGTTGGCGTGGCGGAGCAGGTGGGAGAGGTCGAACGCCCGTCCGAGGGCCTCCTCGCCCAGGGGAACCTCGTCGTCCTCGGCCAGCACCGAGCGGAAGGGCCGCCGGGTCTCCCAGGCCGCCCTGGCGTCACGCTGGACGATGCGGTACGCCTCGTCGCGCCCGGTGCCGGCGGCCACCATGGCGAGGAGCACCGACTGGCTGAAGACGAGGCCGAACGAGCCGTCGAGCAGGTTGTCGAGGGCGCGATCGGCGTGGACCACCAGGCCGCTCACCAGATCAGCGGCCCGCCGCAGGAGGTAGAGGGTGAGGGCGGTGGCGTCGGGGAGCACGATCCGTTCGACCGAGCTGTGCGAGATGTCCCGTTCGTGCCAGAGCGCGACGTCCTCGAGCCCGGTCACCAGGTAGCCGCGCAGCACCCGGGCCAGGCCGCACAGGCGCTCGGAGAGCACCGGGTTGCGCTTGTGGGGCATCGCCGACGAGCCCTTCTGCTCGGCACCGAACGCCTCCTCCACCTCGCCGAGTTCGGTCCGGGACAGATGGCGCACCTCGGTCGCGATCGACTCCACCGTGGTGCCCACGGCCGCGCACGCGTAGAGGTACTCGGCGTGGCGGTCCCTCGCGATCACCTGGGTGGCCGGCACCGGGTCGAGGCCGAGCGCCCGGCACACGGCGGCCTCGATACCCGGGTCGACGTTCGAGTAGGTCCCGACGGCGCCCGACAGCTTGCCCACCGCCACCCGGCGGCGCGCCGAAACCAGGCGTTGGCGGTCCCGGTCCACTTGCAAAGCGAAGAGGGCGAACTTGGCGCCGAACGTGGTCGGTTCGGCGTGCATCCCGTGGGTCCGCCCGGCCACCGGTGCGTCCTCGAGCTCCCGGGCCCGGGCGGCGAGGGCGCCGATCAGCCGGTCAGCCGCCTCGATCAACAGGTCCGACGCCTGCACCAGGGCCACGCTGAGCGCTGTGTCGACCACGTCCGAGGAGGTCAGCCCGAAGTGGATCCACGACGAGTCGGGACCGCCGATCCGCTCCTGGACCACATCCACGAAGGCGGCCACGTCGTGGTCGGTGGCTCGCTCTCGCTCGGCCACCGCCGCCACGAAGGCGGCGTCGACCTTGGGGGCCCGGGCCCGCACCGCTTCGGCGACCGAGGGCGGGGTGACCCCGGCGTCGGCCAGGGCCTCGACCGCCAGGAGCTCGACCTCGAGCCAGCGGGCCAGACGGGCCTCGTCGCTGAACAGGCGGGCCGCGTCGGCGGGGGCGTAGCGGGGGATCACCCGGACACCGTCGCCGGCTGGGGCGACGCGCCGATGTCGCGGCGCAGATGCATGCCGGGCCACCGGACCGACCCCGCGGCCCGGTACGCGAGGTCCCGGGCCTCGTGGAGCGACGGGGCCAGCGCGCCGAACCCCAGCACCCGCCCGCCGGCGACCCGGAAGACCCCGTCGGGATCCCGCGATGTGCCGGCGTGCAGCACCGTCACCCCGTCGATCGGGGTGGCCAGCTGGCCGTCCGGGCCCAGTCCGTCGATCCGCTCGCCCAACACCGGGGACTCGGGGTAGCCGGCCGCCGCCGCCACCACGCACAGCGCGACCTGTGGGACGAAGGCCGGGGGTTCGCGCAGCGCGCCGGTCGCGGTGGCGAGGAACAGTTCGAAAGGGTCGTCGGCCAACCGGGGGAGGACGACCTGGGCCTCGGGGTCGCCGAAACGGACGTTGAATTCCAGCACCGCCGGTCCGCCGGCGGTGACCATGATCCCGGCGTAGAGCACGCCGCGGTACTCGATCCCCCTCGACCTCAAGGCGGCGAGCGTGGGTTCGACCGCCTCGTCGATCACCCGGGACACCAGCGCGTCGTCCACCTCCGGTGGTGGCGAGTACCCGCCCATCCCCCCCGTGTTGGTCCCCCGGTCGCCGTCGAGCGCGCGCTTGAAGTCCCGGGCAGCGGCCATGGGCAGAACCCGGCGGCCGTCGCAGAGCACGTGGACCGAGCACTCGATGCCCTCAAGGCCCTCTTCGATCACCACCCGGCGGCCAGCGGCGCCGAAAGCCCGGCCCGACAGCTTGGCGGCGGCGTCGGCCTCCGCCTCCTCCCGGCTCGGCGTCACCAGCACCCCCTTGCCGGCCGCGAGACCGTCGGTCTTGACCACGAAGGGCCCGGGAAGCTCGGCCAAGAACGCCCGGACCGCGCCGAGGTCGTCGAACACCCCGTAACGGGCGGTCGGCACCCCAGCCTCGTCCAGCACCTGCTTCATGAATGCCTTGGACCCCTCGAGGCCCGCCGCGGCCGCGCCGGGACCGACCACCGGCAGCCCGCGGGCTCTCAACCGGTCGGCCAGCCCCTCGACCAGGGGGGCTTCGGGTCCGATCACCGTCAAATCCGCGCCCACCTCCTCGGGGGACGCCGGGCTCACCGTGATCCGGCGGCCGAAGAGCTCCCCGGGCATCCCCGGGTTGCCCGGGGTCACGACGACATCCGCGCTGCGGGCGAACAGGCGGGCCATCGCGTGCTCGCGCCCGCCGCTCCCCACCACGCAGACGGTCACCGGGGGCACGGGCTCAACGGGCAGCGAAGGTGACGAACTGCTCGCGCTCTGGGCCCACCCCGACGGTCCGGACCGGCACGCCGATCTGCTCGGCGAGGAACGCGACGTAGTCCCGGGCGGCCCGGGGCAGCTCCTCCACCGAGGTGACCGGGGACAGATCGGTGAGCCACCCGGGCAGCTCCTCGTAGATCGGGGTGATCCGGTGCAGCGTGGACTGGTGGTACGGAAGGTGCTCGTAGCGGACCCCGTCAGCCTCGTAGGCCACGCAGACTTTGACCGTCTCGAAGGTGTCGAGCACGTCGAGCTTGGTCAGCGCCACCTCGGTCAGCGAGTTCAACCGGACGGCCTGGCGGAGCATCACGGCGTCGAACCAACCGCAACGGCGCTGGCGGCCGGTGTTGGTACCGAACTCCTGGCCCCGCTCGACCATGAGCGTGCCGGTGTCGTTCGACTGCTCGGTCGGGAACGGCCCGGCGCCGACGCGGGTCACGTAGGCCTTGGCGATCCCGATGACCCGGTCGATGTCCCGGGGACCGAGCCCCGACCCGGTGCACGCCCCCCCGGCCACCGGGTTCGACGAGGTCACGAAGGGATAGGTGCCATGGTCGAGGTCGAGGAAGGTGGCCTGGGCCCCCTCGAGCAGTATGTGCTGGCCCCGGGCCAGCGCATCGTGCAGCATCCCGACGGTGTCGGCCACCATCGGCACGATCCGGGGGGCGTACTCGTCCAGGTAGACGTCGGCGACGGCATCAGCCGAGGAGGGGAGCCGGTTGTACACCTTGGCCAGGACGGCGTTCTTCTCCTTGAGCGCGACGTCCAGCTTCTGGCGGAAGATCTTCGGGTCCATCAGGTCCTGGACCCGAAGCCCGACCCGGGCCGCCTTGTCGGCGTAGGCCGGACCGATGCCCCGTCGGGTCGTCCCCAGCGCGTTCTTCCCCAAGAAGCGCTCGGTGACCCGGTCCAGCTCCCGGTGGTAGGGCATGATCAGGTGGGCGTCGCCGCTCACCACCAACCGGCTGGTGTCCACGCCGCGGGCCTCCAGCGCGTCGACCTCTTCCAAGAGCACTCCCGGGTCCACCACCACCCCGTTGCCGATGACCGGGGTCGTCCGCTCGTAGAGGACCCCGGAGGGGACCAGCTGAAGGGCGAAGGCCTCACCATTCGCCACGATCCGGTGGCCGGCGTTGTGGCCGCCCTGGTAGCGGACCACGAAGTCCATCTCGGCGGCAAGCAGGTCGGTGAGCTTGCCCTTGCCCTCGTCGCCCCACTGGGTCCCGACGACCACGGTTGCAGGCACCGCCCACCCTCCGTCAACGGCTGCGGGTTACGCCCAACTCTATCCCGGACCCGGGCCCTTCGGGACCTGATGGCGCCGTCGGGACCGCCGCCCAAAAGTTGGCAGGCTCCCCTCGGGTCGGGCAGAACCGGTGGTCCGGCCCGGAGCGGCGAAAGATGCGTCCTCGGCCCCGAGCACTAGCCTGTCGTCAGTGGAACTGGGCGCCGTGATGAGCACCTCGGAAGAGACCCTGGCGCTCGCCTTGGCCATCGTGTTCGCCGTGCTCTCCTTCGTCTGGACCACCGCGTTCCGCCGCAGGCTCGGGCGCAACCCCTGGGGGATCCACCCGAACCTCTGGCTCGTGATCGGGTTCCTGCTCGGCCCGATCGGGGCGTTCCTGGCCTTCGTGTCCTGCGCCGCCACCAGAGTCGGTTCGCCGTTCAGGTCCGTTCCGACGCCGACCGTCTCGGCCGCTCCCGCGTCCCCAGCTCCTTGGGCGACGGCCGGCGGACCGCCGCCGGGCTGGTACCCCGACCCTTCGGGTCGCCACGAGTACCGGTTCTTCACCGGTCACGACTGGACGGCCGACGTGGTCGACAACGGCACCCGCTTCACCGAGCCGCTGACGGCACCGCCGGCGCCCTGAGCCGCGGGCCGAGCTCAGCGCAGATCCAGCGCGTCCTTCGCGACATCGACGGTGATCGTCGAGCCTTCGGCGTAGCGGCCGGCGAGCAGATCGAGGGCGAGCCGGTCCTCCACCTCCCGCTGGATCACCCGGCGTAGCGGCCGGGCCCCGAAGTCCGGGTCGTAGCCGGCATGGGCCAGCCAGGCCTCTGCGGCCGGGGTCACGGCCAGACTCATGCGCCGAGCGGCGAGGCGGGTCCGAAGCCGCGACAGCTGGATGCCGACGATGACCCTCAGGTCCTCCTCGCCGAGCGGGCGGAAGCGGACGATCTCGTCGATCCGGTTGATGAACTCCGGCTTGAAGAAGTCGGCGGGTTCGCCCGGCAGGTTGGAGGTCATGATGAGCACCGCGTTGGTGAAGGCCACGGTCCGGCCCTGCCCGTCGGTCAGCCTCCCGTCCTCGAGCACCTGAAGGAGGATGTTGAACACGTCGGGGTGGGCTTTCTCGATCTCGTCCAAAAGCACCACGGCATAGGGGCGGCGGCGGACGGCCTCGGTGAGCTGGCCCCCCTCTTCGTAGCCGACGTAGCCCGGAGGCGCCCCGACCAGGCGCGACACGGTGTGCTTCTCCATGTACTCGCTCATGTCGATGCGGACCATGGCCCGGTCGTCGTCGAAGAGGAACTCGGCGAGAGCCCGGGCCAGTTCGGTCTTGCCCACCCCGGTCGGGCCGAGGAAGAGGAAGGACCCGATGGGCCTGTTGGGGTCCGACAGGCCGGCCCGGCTGCGGCGGATGGCGTTGGCCACCGCCCGCACCGCCTCGTCCTGGCCGACCACCCGGGCGTGCAGCGCGTCCTCCATGCGGACCAGCTTCTCGACCTCGCCCTCGAGCAGCCGGCTGACCGGCACCCCGGTCCAGCGGCTGACCACCTCGGCGACGTCCTCGGCGTCGACCTCTTCCTTCAAGAACCGCTGAGAGCTCTGGAGCTTGCCCAGCTCCCCCGTGGCGTCCTCGTGGCGGTCCTTCAGGTCCCCGATGGCCTCGATCGCGGCCTTCTCGGCCTGCCAGTGGGCGGTCATCGCGTTCGACTGCTCGTTCAGCTCGGCGAGGTCGGCCTCCAGGCGGGCCAGCCGCTCTGCCGACGCCTCGTCGGACTCCTTCTCCAGAGCCACCTTCTCGATCTCGAGCTGACGGATCCGACGGATGACGACGTCGAGCTCGGTCGGCATGGAGTCGATCTCGATCCGGAGCCGGCTGGCCGCCTCGTCGATGAGGTCGATCGCCTTGTCCGGCAGGAACCGGCCCGAGACGTAGCGGTCGGAGAGCACCGCCGCCGCCACCAGGGCTGCGTCCTGGATGCGCACCCGGTGGTGGCTCTCGTAGCGCTCCTTCAGGCCGCGCAGGATAGCGACGGTGTCCTCGACCGAGGGCTGGTCGACGTAGACGGGCTGGAATCGGCGCTCGAGGGCGGCGTCCTTTTCGATGTACTGGCGGTACTCGTCGAGGGTGGTGGCACCGATCAGCCGCAGCTCCCCCCGGGCGAGGAGCGGCTTGACCATGTTCCCGGCGTCCATGGCGCCCTCGGCCGCCCCGGCGCCGACGAGGGTGTGGAGCTCGTCGATGAACGTGACGACCTGGCCGTTCGAGTCGGTGATCTCCTTCAGCACCGCCTTGAGCCGCTCCTCAAACTCGCCCCGATACTTGGCCCCGGCCACCATCGAGGAGAGGTCGAGGGCCACTACCCGTTTGTTCTTCAGGCTCTCGGGGACGTCCCCCTCGACGATCCGGTTGGCCAGTCCCTCGACGATCGCCGTCTTGCCCACCCCCGGCTCGCCGATGAGCACCGGGTTGTTCTTGGTCCGGCGCGACAGGACCTGGATCACCCGTCGGATCTCCTCGTCCCGCCCGATCACCGGGTCGAGCCGCCCACGGCGGGCCGCCTCGGTGAGGTCCCGGCCGTAGCGTTCGAGGGCCTGGAAGGTGTCCTCGGGGGTGGGCGAGGTGCCCCGGTGGCTGCCACGCACGTCACGCAGCGCACCCAGCAACTGGTCCCGGTCGGTGCCGAGTTCATCGGCGAAGGCCAAAAGCAGGTGCTCGATCGACAGGTAGTCGTCCCCCAGGTCCGCCCGGAGCCGGTCGGCCGTCTCGAGTCCGTCCCGTGCGGCACGCCCGAGACTCGGCTCTTGGCCGCCGACGGCACGCGGGAGCCGGCCCCGGGCCTCGACCAACCGGGCGGTCAACTCGTCGGGCGCGACCCCGACCCGTTGGAGGACGGGCCGGGCGATCGTGTCGGGATCGGCGAGCACCGCCGAGAGCAGGTGGGCCGGCGTGATCTCCGGGTTGGCGTCCTCGGCCGCCAACTTGGTCGCGTTGGTGAATGCGGCCCTCGTCTTCTCGGTCCATCGTTGAGGGTCGAGCGGCATGGTCACGACATTCGGTCGACTTCGGTGACGCTCATCGGCCCGAGGTTCTTCGGGCGCCGCGGTAGGGCATCGGGGCCTGGTCGAGGGGGACCAGCTCCCGGCGGTAGTGACGGTGGGCGCGTTCGATGGCCTCCCTGGCCTCCCGACGGACCTCCTCTAGCTGGGAGTGGAGGCTGCGCACCTCGGACTCGAGTTGCAGCACCCGGCGCACCCCTTCCAGGTTGAGGCCGGCCGTCGTCAGCTCCTGGATCCGGCGCAGACGGGCCAGGTCCTGGTCGCTGAAGCGACGAGAGCCCCCGGGGGTCCGCACCGGGTCGAGCAGGCCCTTGCGCTCGTAGATACGCAGGGTCTGGGGGTGAACTCCGGCCAGCTCGGCGGCGACCGAAATCACATACACCGCCCGGTGCGCGATCGCGCCACCGTGGCCATCGATGTCCGAAGCCCGCGTCTCCATCGGGTTCACACCTCCTCGAAGTGCTCACGCGGCGCCGGTTCGCTCAGCGTGGCCAACGACTCGATCGCCGCCCGCTGCTCGTCGGTCAGCGCCTTCGGCACCAGCAGATCGACCTTCACCAACAGGTCCCCCGGCCGTGAACCGTTCCGAGCGGCCGGGATCCCGTGGCCCTTCACCCGCAACACCGTCCCGGGGGCCGTGCCGGGCGGAACCCGGACCTTGACCGGCTCGTCGAGCGTCGGCACGGTGATCACCGTGCCGAGCGCCGCCTCGGGGAAGGTGAGCGGCACGGTGTAGGTGAGGTTGGCGCCGCGCCTCCCGAACTTCGGGTGCGAGCCGACGTGCACCACGACGTAGAGATCGCCCGGCGGAGCCATCCCCTGGCCGGGTGCGCCACGGCCCTTCACCCGGATCCTCTGGCCGTTCTCGACCCCTGGCGGGATGCGGACCTTGACCTGCCGGTTGCGGCGCTCGGTCCCGGTGCCGTGGCAGGTCGCGCAGGGGGTGTCCACCAGGGTCCCCCGGCCGTTGCACTTCGGACAGACCGTCGAGAGCGAGAACAGGCCCTGGTTGTCGTCCAGGGTCCCCCGGCCGTTGCACCGGTCACAGACGTGCGTCGAGGTCCCGGGTGCCGCGCCCGACCCGTTGCAGGTCCGACAACGCGAGTCCTGGGGCACGTTCACCGACGTGGTCGCGCCCCGGACGGCGTCCTCGAACGAGAGGTGCAGCTCGGCCTCGATGTCGGTGCCCCGTTGAGGGCCCGGTGTCCGGCGCCGCCCGCGGCCGAACAACCCCCCGAACAGATCTCCGAGGTCGCCAAGGTCCTCCATCCGGAAGGTCCCGCCCGAACCGGGGGCACCGAACCCCCCGGCCATCGGACCGAGGCGGCGCGCCTCGTCGTACTCCTTGCGGGTCGCTGTATCCCCGAGCACGTCGTGGGCGGCCGAGATCTCCTTGAACCGCTCCTCGGAGCCTGGATTGGCGTCAGGGTGGTACTGCTTGGCCAGCTTCCGGTAGGCGCGGGTGATCTCCTTGTCCGAAGCAGTCGAGGGCACCCCGAGGATCTTGTAGTAGTCCTTCTCGAACCACTCGCGCTGGACCGGCAACTCAGCCCCTCACCCGAACCATGGCCGCCCGCAGGGTCTGGCCGCGCCAGCGATAGCCGGGTCGCATGACATCAGCGACACTCGGACCCGAGCCCTCCCCTTCCGGTGCCTCGACGTGGGCGACCGCCTCGTGAACGGACGGGTCGAACTCCACGTCGACCGCGTCGACGCGCTCGAGCCCCTCCTTGGCCAGCGTGTCGAGAAGTTGGTTGCGAGCCTGGCGGAGTGCGTCGAGTTCGAGGGTGCCGTGGTCGTCGACAGCCTCGGGATCAACCTCGTCGACCACCCTCTCGTTGCGCCCGTCCACGCTGGTCCCGACACCAGGGTCGAGGTGCGCGATGGCCAGGTCGAAGATGTCGAGCACCGGGAGCAGCTTGGCCGCCAGGTCCGACGCCGCCCGGGCACCGAGCTCCTCTTGCTGTCGGAGTACCCGCTTGCGGTAGTTGGCGAAGTCCGCCTGGGACCGCTGAAGGGCGGCGAGATACTCGTCTCGCTCCGCGCTGAGCGCGGCGACGTCAGTCAGGATCGCTTGGGCGGCCTGGTCCATCTGCTCGAACGCGTCAGGCGCGGGTTCGGGATCGACGCCGAGCGAACCGGACTCCTCCATTCCCTCGGCGGTCTTGCCGATCGCTTCGACCTCGCCGTCCTCGGCCAGGTCGCGCTCGGGTTGGGAGGTCATTTTTCGTCGACGATCTCGGCGTCCACGACCTCGTCGTCGGCGGCCTCGGTGTGCTGCTCGGCGGTCGAGCCCTCGGCCGCACTGGCCTGCGACGCCTGCTCGTAGAGGCGCTGCGAGAAGCTCTGGCTGGCGGTCATGAGCGCCTCGGTGGCCGTCTTGATGGCTTCGATGTCGGACCCGCTGAGCGCGTCCTTCACACTCTGCAGCGCGGTACCCACCGCCTCCCGCTCGGAGCCCTCGATCTTCTCGCCCTGCTCCTTCAAAAGCTTCTCGGTCTGGTAGACGAGGGTGTCGGCGGTGTTGCGGACCTCGGCCTCCTCGCGCCGGCGCCGGTCCTCTTCGGCGTGGGCCTCGGCGTCACGGACCATCCGCTCGATGTCGTCCTTGCCGAGGGCGGACTGCCCGGTGATGGTCATCGACTGTTCCTTGCCCGTCGCCTTGTCCTGAGCGGCCACGTGGACGATCCCGTTGGCATCGATGTCGAAGGTGACCTCGATCTGGGGTATCCCGCGGGGCGCCGGGGGAAGGTCCACCAGCTGGAACTTGCCCAGCGTCTTGTTGTACATGGCCATCTCACGCTCGCCTTGGAGCACGTGGATCTCGACCGACGGCTGGCTGTCCTCTGCCGTGGTGAAAATCTCCGAGCGCTTGGTCGGGATGGTCGTGTTGCGCTCGATCAGGCGGTGCATGACACCACCCTTGGTCTCGATCCCCAGGCTGAGCGGGGTCACGTCGAGCAACAGGACGTCCTTCACCTCACCCTTCAGCACTCCGGCTTGGACGGCTGCGCCGACCGCCACCACCTCGTCGGGGTTCACACCCTTGTGGGGCTCCTTGCCGGTAAGCGACTGGACGAGTTCTTGGATGGCCGGCATCCGGGTGGACCCGCCGACTAGGACCACGTGGTCGATGTCCGAGGTCTTGAGGCCGGCGTCCTTGATCGCCGCCTCGAAGGGACCCTTGCACTGGTCCACCAGCTCATGGGTCAGCTCGTTGAACTTGGCCCTGGTGAGCTTCACATCCAAGTGCTTGGGGCCCTCGGACGTCGCAGTGATGAAGGGCAAGTTGATCTGGGTCTCCTGGACGCTCGAGAGCTCGATCTTGGCCTTCTCGGCCCCCTCCTTCAGGCGCTGGAGGGCCATCTTGTCGACGGAGAGATCGACGCCTTCGGTGTCCTTGAACGACTTGACCAGCCAGTCGATGACCTCCTGGTCCCAGTCGTCACCACCGAGTTGGGTGTTCCCCGAGGTGGACTTCACCTCGAAGACCCCGTCGCCGATCTCGAGGACCGAGACGTCGAAGGTCCCGCCCCCGAGATCAAAGACGAGGACCGTCTGCTCCTTGTCCTCCTTGTCCAGGCCATAGGCGAGGGCGGCGGCGGTGGGCTCGTTGATGATGCGGAGCACCTCGAGCCCGGCGATCTGGCCGGCCTCCTTGGTCGCGGTGCGCTGGGCGTCGTCGAAGTAGGCCGGCGCGGTGATGACCGCCTGATTCACGGTGTCGCCCAGGTACGCCTCGGCGTCGCGCTTCAACTTGCCGAGGATCCGGGCCGAGATCTCCTGGGCCGTGTACTTCTTGCCGTCGATGTCGATCGACCAGCTCGTCCCCATGTGCCGCTTGACCGAGCGGATGGTCCGGTCGGGGTTCGTGATCGCCTGGCGCTTGGCGACCTCACCCACCAGGACCTCCCCGTTCTTGGAGAACCCCACCACCGAAGGGGTCGTCCGACTCCCTTCCGCGTTGGGAATGACGACCGGCTCGCCGGCCTCCAGCACGCTTACGACCGAGTTGGTCGTCCCGAGGTCGATCCCTACCGCCTTGGCCATGGCCCTTGCCTTTCCTCGTTCTTTTCTCGTTGTGGGCTTCCCACGGATACGCCGCGATCACCCTGGGGTCTCCCGTCTGCTGCAAGGCAGTATATCAAAGTTGAGTGCGTTTGTAGCAGGATTATATGAATTTTTACATGCAACTCCAAGAACCCCCGGCTTTGCACCAGAAGTCGGTGGATGCACCACAAGCTCCCTGGTTGCACCCAAACGGTGTCTACTGATTCGTAGACACCGACCCTCCGGGGTCCTACACTCCCGAGTATGAACATCAAGGAGGCTGCAAGGGCGCTGGAGCAAGCCATCGCCGACATGGAGCACGCCGAGGAGGACTGGGTCACGGCCAAAGCTCGTATGGAAGGCATGCGCCAAGTTGCTCGGGGAATCCTGACTGCCTTCCCCGAGCTGCGCCAACACCTGACCGACTGCGAAAGGGTCGAGCTGCGACTCGACGACTCCCTGAGACCCCGGGGTTCGGCCGCGGTCAAAGAAATCCTTGAAAGTCGCCCCAACCAGGCGTTGACGGTTGCAGAGATCGTGGCCGATCTCGATGAGCGAGGTTGGCTGCCCGCTTCGGACAATCCCTCCAATGCCGTCCGCGTAGCCCTGGAGCGCCTTGTCGATGGGCGACGGTTCTTCAAGCGCCAGGGCGATGACGGAAACCCGGTTCGCTACTACTTCGTAGACGGCACGGACCTGATCGCAGGCATGTCTGCTTCGACCCGCGCTCGCCTTGCTGGTGGTGTCCGCGTTGCCGCGGACGAGGCCGATGGAGGCGCCGCTGGATGAAAGGTCCGGGTCGCTGGGGGGCCAAGTTTGCGGCCCGACCCCCCAGCGCCCGTCTAGAGCGGGAGTGGTGTAGCGGTAAGCACGCCGGACTCTGATTCCGGAAATGCCGGTTCGACCCCGGTCTCCCGCACCTCTGACGAATTCTAAGCCGTCTTCTCTCTGCGGGGCCTGTTCCAGTACGGGGACTTGCACTTGGGGCAGACCCGTGGCTCGACCTCGGCCTCGCGGGGTACCCAAACGTGCTCGCAACGCTCGCATTTCCATGCCCAGACCTGGACTCTTGCCATTCCCGCCCTCGGTGGTGTCTCGGTATTTGTCCTCAACTATATCCCTC
Source organism: Acidimicrobiaceae bacterium (assembly GCA_027315045.1). GTDB lineage: Bacteria > Actinomycetota > Acidimicrobiia > Acidimicrobiales > RAAP-2 > Palsa-461. The sequence goes on along the minus strand of DAHUZS010000004.1, from coordinate 1,707 downwards.
CTAGGTATTGACTTTAGGGTACACCCCGGGTATATTATTGATAAGGATATATCAAGGGGTACACAATGGACACCAGGGAACTCAAGGCTTTGCAGATCGCAGCGACGATGCCAGTTCGCCGGTCCACCTACGGCTGGATCGTGCCCTCGCAGAGCGGGCACGGGTCCTACAAGGTCGCTTCGACCAACCCGGCCCTTCAGGCCCTCACGACCGCCACTGGCGACCTGGCTTGCAGCTGCCCCGACTTCGAGCTTCGCCAACTTCCGTGCAAGCACGTGCTGGCCGTGACCTACACGATCAAGCGGGAGGTCGTCACTGACGAGGGGGTGCTGACCCAGGAAGTCAAGGTCACCTACACCCAGGATTGGGCCGCCTACAACGCCGCCCAGTGTGAGGAAAAGGAGCGGCTCATGCCGATGCTGGCCGACCTGTGCTCCACGATCCCGAACCCGCCCCAGGGCCGGGGCCGTCCACGGCTCCCCATGGCCGACATGGCTTTCGAGTGCGTGTCCCGTGTCTACGCGGGTCTGTCGGCCCGCCGGTTTGACAGCGACGTGCGGGAGGCTAGAGCCAAGGGCCTGACCGACTGCGACCCCCATTTCAACTCGGTCCTTCGCTACCTCCGGTCGCCCGAGATGACCCCCGTGCTGACTGGCCTGGTGTCGCTGTCCGCGCTGCCGCTCAAGGCGGTCGAAACAGACTTCGCGGTGGACTCGACCGGCTTTACAACCTCCCGGTTCGTCCGTTGGTACGACCACAAATGGGGCAAGGAACAGGTCAAGCGCGAGTGGGTGAAACTCCACGCCATGACGGGGGTTCGGACAAACGTGGTCACCAGCGTCGAACTGTCGGACTGGCGCTCGCACGACACCAACTACTTCCGTCCACTGGTCGCTGAGACTGCCGAAAACTTCACCCTGCGGGACGTGACCGCCGACAAGGCGTACTCCGGCCGGAAGAACCTTCAGGCGGTGGCCGACCTCGGAGGCAACCCGTTCATCCCGTTCAAGGGGTCGCAGGGTCAGATGGGTAAGGTCACCGGGATCACCCGCGCCGCCGTTCCTGCCGTCTACAACCCCCAGGCCACGCTCCCGGGCGTTGAGATGAGCGCATGGGTCCGCATGTACCACCTCTTCATGTACCAGCGCGACACGTTCCTCTCCCGCTACCACCAACGGTCGAACGTCGAAACGACGTTCAGCATGATCAAGCGGAAGTTCGGAGATTCGCTCCGGTCGAAGTCCGACGTGGGCCAGATGAACGAGGTCTTGTGCAAGGTGATCGCGCACAACCTGTGCGTGTTGATCGCGTGCATTCACGAGATCGGTCTCTCGGTTCCGGGGTTTTCCTCGCTTGATTGATCGCCGTCGGTTGGCCTCGGAGCGAACAGGCGATTCCAACCTCGCCGGATAGGGCTGAATCTCGCAAGCCGCGTGATTCCGAGCAGGTAGTACATGACGAAGATGGCGAGCCATGTAAAGAAGTTCTGTTCACCGCGCCTCTCCCACGCCTGTCGCACTGAGGCGATGAAACCGAACTTGCGAATTTTAAAGGGACTCCTCGGGGTTCCGTGGGTGGTCTGACGTAGGAGGCGGGCGTCAAGGGCGGCCGGAGGCCGACGCAGTGGACCCTTGACGCTTGCCGCCAGAGGGGTTCGCCAGCCACCATGAAGTGAGCCCCGGCAGAGCCGGGGCCTGATCGAAAAGC
>DAHUZS010000084.1 GCA_027315045.1 Acidimicrobiaceae bacterium | reverse complement strand
CGATGACCCGGCCGTCACGGGCGCCCGGATAGACGTAGACCCGGGCGGTGCCGGGACGGGGCAGCTTCCCCCAGCTGGCGGTGGAACGGTCCCCCCAGCGGGTGTCGTGGATCTTCCCCGGCTCCCCATCGACGACGTCGGGTCGGCGTTCGCGCGGGCCGGCACCGTAGCGTTCGGCCCACGGGGAGGTCTCGGGCAGCGCGGCGATCTCGTGCTCGCCGGTGGCGAAGATGAACGAGAGGTCGGCGTCGGGTAAGCGGGGCGGTCCGAGGGCCCGCTGCCGAGCCCGGAACGCCTCCATGGCCGCTTGCTCGGCCTCGGTGCGGGGCGGGCCGAAGTTGGGCGCCCGCTCGGCCGGGCCGATCCGGCCGCCGGACAGGCTCAACCAGCCGTCGACCCGCTCGGCGAAGTAGTCGGTGTCGAGGAGTCGCCGCGAGGTGGCGCCGCCCTGAGAGTGCCCGACCAGCCAGAACGCCCGGATCCTGGCGGGGCCGAAGCGCTCGAAGACTTGCTCCACCAGCCCTTCGAGGTACTCGTCGTCGGCATCCTTGTCCCAGTGGCGGGTCGGCTCGACCGTCGCCGCGCTCGGCGTGGCCACGACCAGGCGGTAGCGACTGACGAAGTCGTAGGCGGGGAAGTACTCCCGCTGCCAGGCCCCGACGGAGCCGCCACCATGCAGGTTGAGGAGAAACGTGACCTCCTCTTGCGCCTCGAGGTCCTCGGGGAAGTCCACGAAGCACTTCCTCCCGCTCACGTTGTCGACGATCGTGTCCGTGGCCATGGGCCCCCTCCGGTCTCGCCCCCGCCGAGGCTAGGCACCCAGGCGTTCCCCTGCAATCGTTCCCGCAGCCGCCGGCACGGGTCATACTGCTACCGATAGTGGGGACCCTGACCCGGTGAAGCTCAAGCTCGACCTGCACGAGATCTACAACCACGGCGACGACATCGACCGGGCGCTCCGAGGGGTCATCGACGAGGCGGTGGCGAAGCGGGCCACCATGGTCGAGATCATCCCGGGGAAGGGGTCGGGCCAGTTGAAGAAGCGGGTCCTGCGGTTCTTGGACCGCAAAGACGTGAAAGCCCTCTACCACCGGGTCGAGAAGGACTCCCACAACTTCGGCCGGGTCTTCGTCCACTTCCGCTGGAAGTGAACAACCCCCGACGCGCCGGTGCCGCCGACTCGGCGGCCGGCGACACCGGGGGAAGGCTCAGAACGGCTGCTCGCCCTAGGCGGTCTTGCGCAGCTTGGCCGGCGGCTCGGACGTCTTGCCGGTGTACTTTTCGACCGGCCCCTTGCCCGGGCTGGTCACGTACGGTCCGGCCAGGGTGGTGAACCCGGGGAACGAACCGTTCGGGGTCACGATCTGCGACGCCGACGGAGAGATCTGGACCACCGAGTCGCCCTGGAAGCCGAAGTGGACCTTCTTGGTGTAGCCCAGCGGCACCAGCCCGGGGGTGACGAAGTTCTTCCCGAACTTGGCGATGGCGTTCACGAGTCCCTGCCGCGTGAGGTTCTTGCCCGCCTTCTGAAGCGCCTGCACGAAGGTGTAGGCCAGGCCCAGCCCGTACTCGGTGTTGCCGTCCAGGCCGTACTTCTTCCAGACGGCCGGCGCATAGTGCTGGAGCAGCTTGCGATCGACCTGGATCCACGGGTTCGACAGGTCGTTCTCAGCCGGCAGGTAGGCGTTGGTGATCATCCCGTCGAGCAGCCCCACCGCCGCGCTCGCCTGGGAGGCGCTGCCGCCCCCGGCGCTCGTGAACGATGAGAGCAGCGGGCCCACGGTCGCCGGATCGGCGCCGACGGCGTCCAGCACGAACTGCGGCTTGAACCCGAGGGTGTAGGCGGGCAGGAGGGCGAGCGCAGTGGCCGCCGGGACGGTGGCGAGGACGACGACCTGGGCCCCGGCAGACTGGAGGGCCGACATCTGGGAGGTCATGGGCCCGGCCAGCGTGGCGACGTTATAGCTCTGACGGCTGACGACCGACTTCTTGGGGATCTCCATGTCCAGGCCCTTCACGACGTCTTGGCCGAACTCGTCGTCCTGGTAGAGGTAGCCGATCTTCTCGCCCTTGAAATGGCTCTTGATGTAGGCGCCGAGCACCTTGCCGTCCACGGTGTAGGGCGGCTCCCAGCCGGTCGTGTAGGGGTACTTGGCGTTGCTCCAGCAGTTGCATCCCGACTCCACGAACAGCTGAGGGATCTTCTCGGAGTTCAAGAAGCCCTGCACCGCCAGCTGGGTGGGCGTCCCGAGCGAGCCCACGGTGGCGAAGATCTGGTCCTGGAGCACCAGCTTGCGGGTCTGGGTCGTGGTCTGCGACGGGTTGTAGGCGTCGTCGACGTAGTTGTAGTTGATCTTGCGACCGTAGACACCGCCGTGAGCGTTGACCCAGTCGAACACAGCATTCATCGCCGGGGCGATCTCGTCGTAGCCCGGCGCCGCCACCCCGGTGAGCGGGACCGTCGCCCCGATGTTGATCGAGTTCTTCGTCACCCCGGTGGTCGGTGCGGCGCCGGCCGACCCGGCCAAGGTGAGCCCGGTGGCCACCAGCGCGAACACCGACCCCGCCATTACCAGTGTCTTCACCCAGGCTCTGGCCCGACGACCCGATGCGTGTTCCATCCCGTGTTCCCTTCCCGGACCCGAACCGTCCGTGCTCTCGGCCTTCCATGCCCTCGGAGGCCTGGGCTCAACCCGCTCCCGAGCCGTTCGGAGGGTGCTCCGCCTCCGAACCGTCATGACTCCGCTCGGGTTCTGTGGCCCTCTGTAACGATACAGAAATGTTACCGGCCGGTTCGGTTGGTGTCGAGAGCGTGACGAGCCGGCGACCCAGCCACCGCAGGCCCCCTTGGATGCCGCTCGGAGCCACCAGCATCATCACGATGAGGACGGCGCCGAAGGCGATGACCGCGAAGTTGGCACTCACCAGGTGGTTGAAGTGGAACGTGTTGCCCAGGGACTGGGACCACTGGTTCGGCAAGTAGATGACGAGGATCGACCCCCACCAGGCCCCGAAGATGCTGCCGGTGCCGCCGAGCACCATGCCGGCCAGGATGAAGATCGACAGTGAGAGGGGAAACTCGCCGGTGTTCACCACCCCGCTCGACAGGGCGAGCAGCCCCCCGGCCAGTCCGGCGCAGGCCGACGAGACCACAAAGGCGATCACCTTGTTCCGGGCGACGTGGACCCCGGCCAGGGCCGCCGCCACCTCGTCGTCGCGCACCGCCCGGAAGGACCGACCGAACCGGCTGGAGAGCAGGTTGGCGAGGAGGAGCATCACCACCAACGCACAGAACAGCTGGATCCAAGTGAGCCACTTCACCGGGTCGATGGATGCCGGCGCCGATGGCGGCGGGACCGTCAGCCCCTGGTCCCCGCCGAAGAAGTTGCCGTACTTGTCGCTCAGGAACGGGAGCGCCAACGCGAGCAGCAGGGTCATGCCGGCCAGGTAGGGCCCGCGCAGGCGCGTCGCCGGCACCGCGATGACAAGCCCGACGGCCCCCGCCATGGCGGCGGCTGCCAGAAGTTGAAGGGCCAGGTTGATCGATTGGTGCACCTCGAGCTCGGCGAGCGTGTAGGCCCCGACGGCCACGAAGGCGCCCTGGCCCAGGCAGATCTGTCCGTTGGTCCCGGTGAGCACACTCAGCCCGGCGATGGCGATGGCGTACACCGCGAGCTCCCCGAGCTCGAAGTTGTTGAAGTCGCTCAGCGATTGGGTGAGGAAGTAGAAGAAGACCCCACCGACCACGGCGAAGAGGAGATGGCGGAGAAGCGGCTGGCGGGGCAACCGGACCCAAGACGGCAACGGCGGGATCTTGATCACCGCTCAGACTCTCCGGGCCGTCGGCCGGGAGAAGATCCCCTCGGGCCGGATCATCAAGACCACGATCAGCAGGATCAAGGCACCGATGGGTTGGAGAGAGTCGCCCAGGTAGCCGCCCACGTAGGCCAGGGCCAGCCCGGTGATGAGTCCGCCGACCAGCGCGCCGAGCGGGCTGTCGAGGCCCCCGAGCACCGCCGCGGTGAAGGCGTACACCAAGATGAGGTCCATGTAGCTCGGGGAAAAGACGCTGGTCGGAGCGACCAGCAGGCCGGCCAGCGCGCCGGCGACGGCGGCCAGGGCCCAGCCCAGGGTGAGCAGGCGGCCGACCCGGACCCCGAGCAGCCGGGCGACCTCGGGGGCGAAGGCTGTGGCCCGCATCCGCAAGCCGATGGTGGTGAACCGGAACAGGACTCCCACCAGGATCGAGAGGGCCAGGACGGCCACCACGATGAAGATGTCGAAGTGCGAGAAGGCGATGGCGGTCTTCCCCACCACCAGTCCCTTCTGGGAGAACGCTGCCGGAAAGCCCCGGTTGGTGTTGCCCCAGATCGCCCCGGCGACGCCCTCGAGCAAGATGAGCAGCCCGAAAGTCACGATGACCGCGTTGAGGGGTGGCTTGTTCTGCACCGGGCGGACCAAGGTCAGCTGCACGACGCCTCCGAACAACAGACCACAGGCCAGCGCCACGAGGAAGGCCGGCCAATAACCGACGCCCTTGCCGAGGACGCTGAAGGCGATGAAGGTCGTGAGCATCGCCATGGCACCCTGGGCGAAGTTGATGATGCTGGTGGCGCGGAAGATGAGCACGAGGCCCAAGGCAACCGAGGCGAAGATCAGTCCTTCGGCCACCCCCCCGAGCGTGATGTTCACGAACAACCGCACTTGTCCCCCTAGAACCCCAGGTAGTGATGGCGCAGGTCGCTGTCGGCGGCGACGGTCTCCGCCGGGTCGGAGACGACCACGGTGCCGAGGTTGATGACCACGGCCCAGCTAGCGATAGACAGGGCACTGCGAGCGTTCTGCTCGACCAACAGCACCGTCAGGTCTTCTTGCCGGGTCAGCTCGAGCAGCACCGCCATCAGGTTGGCCGTGATGATCGGGGCGAGACCGAGCGACGGCTCGTCGAGGAGCAGGAGCGAGGGGTGCGACACCACCGCCCGGCCGATGGCCAGCATCTGACGCTCCCCACCGGAGAGCGAGGAGGCGTGCTGGCTCGATCGTTCCTTGAGCGCCGGAAACAGGTCGTACACCTCGCTCAGGTGCCGAGCCCGTTCCCGCCGTCCGTACCGCCACGCCGCGCCCAGCTCGAGGTTCTCCGCCACCGTGAGCTCGGTGATCACCGAGCCGCCCTCGGGGACGTGCCCCACCCCGCTCTGGACGATCCGCTCGACCGGCATCCCGGTCAACGTGCGCGACCCGAACCGCACCGTGCCGGTCTGGGTCGACACCAGCCCACTGATGGCCCGCAACAGCGTCGTCTTCCCGGCTCCGTTGGCACCGAGCACCGCGGTGATGCTCCCGGTCTCGGCCCGGAGCGACACCCCCTTGAGGGCCCGGACCGCGCCGTAGGAGACCGAGAGGTTCTCGACCTCAAGCATCCGGACCGGGCTCCTCTGCGTCGGTGACCCGACGCACCTCCTCGCCCAGGTAGGCCCGGGTAACCTCGGGGTTGGCGCTGACCTCGTTCGGGGTCCCGCCGGCGATCACTCGGCCGAAGTTGAGCACCACCAGACGGTCGCAGGTCGACATGACCAGGTCCATGTGGTGCTCGACCAACAGGACGCTCATCCTCGAGCTCAACGACTTGAGGTACCCGCCGAGCTCGTCCATGTCCTCGGAGGACAGCCCGCTTGCCGGCTCGTCGAGGAGCAGGAGCGCCGGATCGGCGATCAGGGCTCGGGCCAACGACGCCCGTTTCTGCACGCCGTAGGGGAGGGCCCCCGGGTACCAGCCGGCGTAACCCCCGATCCCGAGCTCGTCGAGGAGGGCCCTCGACCGCTGCCGGCACCGGATCTCCTCCCGGCTGGAGCGCCAGGCGCCGAGCAACGCGGAGAGAAAGTCCGCCTTGAGCAGAGACTGGGCACCGAGCATGACGTTCTCGAGGATGGTGAGCCCCGGCACCAGCCCGACCGCCTGGAGGGTCCTCGCCACCTTGAGCCGGGCGAGGTCGTGGGGGCGGTGGTGCACGAGGGTCCGGCCGTTCAGCACCAGGCGCCCCGAGCTCGGCCGGACGAAGCCGCAGACCACGTTGAACAGCGTGGTCTTGCCCGCACCATTGGGCCCGATGACCCCGACCACCTCGCCCACCTGGCACTCGAGCGACACGGCGTCCAACGCGAGGAGCCCGCCGAACTCGACGGAGACCCCCTCGACGGCCAGCCCGCCAGCCGCTTGGTCGTCCATGCCACCTCCGGTGACGGGTCCAGCGCACCGGACCGCCCCTCGACGGCCCAACCGGTCGGTGAAGTATGGGGGACCGTCGTAGGCCGCGCAATCGCGACTCCTTTCGGCCTCAGCCCCCCAGTTTGCGATGGTCCCAGGTCACAATGCGTTCCACCTCCAGGCGCACCCCGACCCGGTTGTGCAGGAGCGCCTCGACCGCGGCCCGCTTGTCCGGCTCCCGGTACGCGGCGACATGGCGCTCGAACACGCTCACCCCGATCGTCCAGAGGCGTTCGGGGTCCTCCACGAACTCGGCCCGGCCGACCAGCTCGATCCCCCGCAACTCCTCGTAGCTCCTCCCGGCCGCCACGAGGCAGGTGACGCGGGGATCCCGACGCAGGTTCTTGATCTTCTGGGACTTGGCCTTGGTCTGGACGGCGACGTCGCCGTCCAAGAACCCGTACCACATGGCGACGGCGTGGATCGTCCCGTCGTGGTTGAAGCTGCACATGGTCAGATCGCGGGCCTCCACCAGGAACGCCTGGACCTCGGCCGGGGTCATCTGGATCTGGCGGCGGCGGTTCACCCGGTCCCCGTAGGGCCCGGCAGGGACGCTCACCGGGGGCCCCGCCGGCCCGGGGACCCGAGCACGGGACGCCCGGTCGGCCGACATTTCATCTCTGGGTCACCTCGGGTTTGCGGACCTTTCGCGGGCAGTTCATCTGCCGGACTTACCGTACCGTCGATGGCCCCGCGCCGCGCCCTCGACGACCGATCGGCCCGACGCGCCGGGCCATCGGGGACCCGGGCGAAGCGACGCCTGAGCACCGAGGCGGCGGCGGGGACACCCCCCCTTCCCCGACCGTCGCCCACCTCTGTAGGGTCACACCGTCACCTGCGCCCGATCACCGGCGCTCCCCGGTGAGCCTCGTGACCAAGCCGCACGACACCGCCACGCCGCGTGACCCGCGACCGCTGGTGCTCGTCGTGGACGACGAGGAGTCCTACCGCCAGGCCCTTGCGTCGGGGCTCTCCCAGGAGGGCTTCGTCGTCGAGTGCGCCGCCGACGGCCACGAGGCCCTCCAGCTGTTCCACCGGATCCACCCCGACCTCGTGCTCGTCGACGTGATGCTCCCCGACCAGTCCGGGGTGGAGCTGTGCCAGCACATGCGTTCCCTCGCTCCGGTCCCGATCATCATGGTCACGGCCAAGGACTCCGAGGTCGACGTGGTGCTCGGACTGGAGCTCGGGGCCTCGGACTACGTGGCCAAGCCGTTCCGCCTCCGCGAGCTGGTGGCCCGGATGCGGGCCGTGCTCCGCCGGGGGACGGTCGCCGCGGTTGTCCCCAATGAAGAGGTCCTCCAGGTGGGCGCGGTCCTCCTCGACAGCGCCAGGCGGGAGGTGACCGTGGACGGACACCTGGTCGAGTTGTCCCGCAAGGAGTTCGACCTGCTCTCCCTCCTCATGTCGCGTGCCGGGCAGGTCGTCACCCGGGACCGGTGCATCGACCGGCTCTGGTGGGACCAGGACCTTGCGGACACCCGCACGCTCGACACCCACATGAAGCGCCTACGCCGCAAGATCGAGCGGGACCCGGCCAACCCCCGTCACCTGGTGACCGTGCGGGGGGTCGGGTTCCGCTTCGAAGGTTGAGCTGCCAGGCGACCGAGCGGTCCGGCCCCAGGTACGCTCGTCGCCGGTGCGCGCCGGCGAGTTGGTGGAGGACTTCGAGCTACCCGACGAGGCGGGGGTCCCCCGTCGCCTGAGCACGCTGCTCGAGGGCGGACCGGTGGTGCTGTTCTTCTACCCCGCCGCCATGACCTACGGGTGCACCAAGGAGAGCTGCCACTTCCGCGACCTGAAGGACGAGATCGCCCGGGAGGGGGGACAGCCGGTCGGGATCAGCGGCGACCCGGTCGAGAAGCAGAAGCGATTCGCCGACCTGCACACCTTCGGGTTCCCCCTCCTCTCGGACGCCGACGGCTCGGTGGCCACCATCTTCGGTGTCCGCCGCCGTGTGGCCGCCCTCAAGAATCGGCGAACCACCTTCGTCATCGACACCGACCGGCGGATCCTGGCGACGTTCCACTCCGAGTTCTCGATGTCCGCTCACGCCGACAAGGCCCTCGACGTGCTGCGCGCCCGTGCCTCGACGGGTTGAGCGGGAAGGGGCCGAGCACCTCGCCGCCACGGCCCGGACGGAGCTCCGGCGCATGCGGGAGCGAGGCACGCGCGAACGGTCGGTCGTCGAGTCCATCCTCGACGAGGGGCTCTTATGCCACGTCGGTGTCCTCGACGGCGACACCCCGGTGGTGTCGCCGATGGCCTATGCCAATGCCGGCGAGGCCCTCTACCTGCACGGAGCGCCGGCCAACCGGGTCCTGGCGCTCCTCGGCTCGGGGATGCCGGCCTGCGTCACCGTGACCCTGCTCGACGGCCTCGTGCTGGCCCGTTCCGCCTTCCATCACTCCATGAACTTCCGCAGCGTGATGCTCTTCGGGATCGGCGCCTCGGTGGAGGACCCGGCCGAGAAGATGGCCGCCAGCACGGCGCTCCTCGAGCATCTGGCCCGTGGCCGCAGCGGCGATGCCCGGGCGCCGACGCCGGCCGAGCTCCGGGCCACCCTCGTCGTCCGGTTCCCGATCGACGAGGGCTCGGCCAAGGTGCGCACCGGCGGGCCCAAGGACGAGCCCGAAGATCTGGCGCTGTCGATGTGGGCCGGCGTCATCCCGATCCGGCTGGTTGCCGAGGCCGGGGTCCCCGAACCCGGGCTCCCGGCGGGGACCGCGACCCCTCCCTACGCCGTCGAGTACCCGGACCGGTGCGCCGGTGACAGCTTCGGTGCGCCGGAGCGCCCGGGGCTTTTGCCCTAGGTCTCGCCGGCAGTGGCCCGCCGGATCCTCGTCGACCCCGCGCCACTACGGGAGAGCCGCGAGTTCCGGCTCCTCTTCTTCGGCCAGCTGGTGTCCACCCTGGGCTCCCAGCTCACGGTTGTCGCCATCCCCTTCCAGGTCTACGCCGAGACCCACTCGTCGTTCCAGGTGGGGGCGATCAGCATCGCCCAACTCATCCCACTGGTCGTTGGCTCGTTGATCGGAGGCTCGGTCGGCGATGCGGTCGATCGACGCCTTCTCCTACTCGTCTCGAGCGTCGCCCTCACCTTCGCCAGCGGCGGCCTCGCCCTCAACGCGCTGGCCGCCCATCCCTCCCTGCTGACGCTCTACCTGATCAGCGCGGTTGCCGCTGGGCTGGCGGGGTTCTCGAACCCGGCCCGCAACTCGGTGGTGCCCGCTCTGGTCGGCCCGGACAACCTGGTCGCCGCCTTGTCGTTCCTCCAGGCGCTGTTCCAGCTGGGCGCCGTCGTCGGGCCGGCGGCGGCCGGGCTGCTCATCGGGCGGACCGGCATCGCCTGGGTGTACGGGATCGACGCCCTCAGCTTCTTCGCCGCCATCGTGGCCACGGCGATGATGCGGCCCATCCCCCCCGCAGCCGGGGCGGACCGGCCCGGCGTTCGCTCCATCGTCGAGGGGATCCGCTACCTCCGGGGCCGGCCGGTCATGCAGGGCGCCTACCTGATCGATGTCAACGCCATGGTCTTCGGCATGCCCCGAGCCCTGTTCCCAGCAATCGGACTCGCCGTCTTCCACGGCGGGCCCGACGTCGTGGGCTACCTGTTCGCCGCGCCCGGCCTCGGCGCGCTCGTCGGGGCGCTCACCACCGGATGGGTGAGCCGGTTGGACCACCGCGGCCGGGCAGTCGTCGTGTCCGTGGTGGTCTGGGGTTTCGCCATCACCGGATTCGGGCTCTCGCACCTGCTATGGCTGGCCCTCGGGCTTCTGGCCGTAGCCGGATGGGCCGACGTGATCTCGGCGGTGCTGCGCAACACCATCCTCCAGACGATCGTCCCCGAGCAGTTCCGGAGTCGGATCATCGCCATCCAGCTCGCCGTCGTCCAGGGCGGGCCGCGTGTCGGCGACCTCGAGTCAGGCGGCGTGGCCGCGCTCGCCGGGACCCAGTTCTCGGTGGTGTCCGGGGGGACGATCTGCGTGGTCGGCGCAATCGCCCTTGCCCTGGCCATGCCGGCCTTCGCCCGCCACCGGGCGACCCACCTCGGGCCGCTAGGTGACCGCGACCTGCCCCCGACCGCCCCCGCCCTGCTCCCCGAGGATGGCCGGCTCGCCGAGGCATGACGAGTGCTGGTGCGAGAGCGCTTCACGGTCGCTCCTTCGAACGCTCTCGGCGACGGTCGGGAGCAGGCGCAAGGGGCGTAGATTCGCGGATCGTCGAACGAGGCCGCCGATCCGGCGACCCGGCGACCCGGCGACCCGGCAGAGATCGCCGATCAGGGGAGCGAGCACCCGGCATGCCCGTAGCACGAATCGGGCTCATGTGGCGGGGGGAGCGCGGCGCACCGATGTTGGAGCGCGCCCATGTCATGCTCGGGCCTCTCTTCGCCGCCTTCGCTGCTCAGGACGTGGATGCCGAGGCCGTCGTCTACTCCGATGACGCCGTCGAAGCAGTACGGGCCGAGCTCGAGGCCCTCGACGGGGTGGTGGTGTGGGTGAACCCGATCCAGAACGGTGCCACCCGGGTCCGCCTCGACGCTCTGCTGCGGCAGGTTTCCGACGCCGGCGTGTGGGTGTCGGCCCACCCGGAGGTCATCGACCGGATGGGGACCAAAGAGGTGCTCTTCGCCACCCAGAGCCTCGGCTGGGGAAGCGACACCGCCATCTACCGGTCGCCGAAAGAGCTCGCTGAGGGGTTCCCGCCTCGTCTCGGGCGCTACGGCCATCTGGTGGTCAAACAGGCGCGGGGAACCGGCGGCAATGGCGTGTGGAAGGTGGAGCTAAATCCGCCCTGGACAGTGGGCATTCCCGGGATTGACGCTCCGGTCTTCGTCCAGCGCTCCGAGCCCCGAGCCCTCACCCCGCTGGAGGAGACCACCCTGGGCGCCTTCCTCGAGGACTGTGGTGCCTGCTTCGCCTGGTCGAAGAGCGTGATCGACCAGCCCTACCAGGAGCGCCTGGCCGAGGGAATGATCCGCGCCTATCTCGTCCACGATGAGGTCGTCGGCTTCTGCCACCAATGGCCGAGAGGCTTGCGCACCCCGGGCCATACCGAGCAGGCCGACACCTTGTCGGCCGTGCCGACGATGGAGGATCCCGACGCCCCGGCTTACGCCTCGCTGCGGGCAAAAGTGGAGTGCGAGTGGGTGCCGGGCATGAAGGAGCTGCTCGGCCTCTCCATGCACGAGCTCCCGGTGATCTGGGATGCCGACTTTCTCTACGGAGCGAAAGGCGACGCCGGAGAGGACACCTATGTCCTGTGCGAGATCAACGTCCAGGCCGTCTGGCCGTATCCGCCTCAGGCCTCGGGACGACTCGCTCGGGCGGCACTGGAGCGGGTCCTCGCTTCCAAGCACGCCCCGGCCTGAACTGAACGAGTCGGCGAAGCTGCAGAGGCGACTGACCGACCGCCTACACCCGCGACATGTTCTCGAACCGGGCGTACTGGCTCAAGAAGGCCAGGTGCACCGAGCCGGTAGGGCCGTTGCGGTGCTTGGCCACGATGATCTCGGCGTCGCCTCGGCGTTCGATCGGGATGTCAGGGTCGTACTGCTCCTCTCGGTAGATGAAGAGCACGACGTCGGCGTCCTGCTCGAGCGAGCCCGACTCCCGCAGGTCCGAGAGCATGGGCCGCTTGTCCTGCCGGGCCTCGAGGCTGCGGGAGAGCTGGGAGAGCGCGATGACCGGCGTCTGGATCTCCCGGGCCAGGATCTTGAGGCTCCTGCTGATCTCCGCCACCTCGACCTGGCGGTTCTCCGCCCTCGCGCGTCCGGTCATGAGTTGCAGGTAGTCGACCATCACCACGCCGAGCTCGCCCTCGCTCTTGCGGAGGCGCCGGGCCCGAGCCCGGATGTCCAGCACGGTGAGGTTCGGGTTGTCGTCGATGAAGATGGGTGCGCTGTCGAGCCGGCTCACCGCCACGCCGAGCTTGCGCCAGTCGCCCTCGAGGAGTCGTCCGGTCCGGACCCGTTGCCCGTCGACGTGCGCTTCTGAAGCCAGCAGTCGTTGGCACAGCTCAAGATGACCCATCTCGAGCGAGAACAACAGGCTCGGCCGGCGCAGCTCGATGCCCACATGGGCCAGGATCCCGAGGGCCAGGCTGGTCTTGCCGACCGCCGGACGGGCGCCAACGATGGTGAGCGTCGAAGGCTGCAGCCCGGCCAGGATGTTGTCCAGGTCGGTGTACCCAGTGGCGATGCCCGTGACAGCGTCCCGACCGTGGGACAGCTCTTCGATCCGGTCGAGGCTCGGCAGCAGGACGTCGTGGAGCGACTTGATGGAGTCGGTGGTCCGCCGTTGGGCGACGTTGAAGACCTTGGCCTCCATCTCGTCGACGGCCGCGCCCACGTCCTCGGGAACGCTGTAGCCGAGGTCGGCGATCTCGCCGGCCACCCCGATCATCCGGCGCAGGAGTGCATGCTCCTCGACGATGCGCGCGTAGTGGAGCGCGTTGGCGATCGACGGAGTGTTCGCCTGGAGGGCCACCAGGACCGCCGGGTCGCCGACCGAGTCGATGAATCCCGAACGGGCGAGCTCGTCGCGCACCGTCACCACATCGACCGGCTCGCCCCGCTCGAACAACGCGATGATCGCCGCGAAGATGTGCCCGTGTGCCGGCTTGTAGAAGTCCTCGGGGCCGCACGTCTCGATGGCCACCGCGGTCGCGTCCGATGACAGGAGCATGGCGCCGAGCAGGGACTCCTCGGCTTCGAGGTTGTTCGGCGGGATGCGGGCCGGCCCCGCAACCGGCCGGATCGGACGGGGCCGATTGTCATCGAGGGCCTGCACCATTGTGCTCATAACCCTGACCGAATCGGCTGTGACTCGGAAGGCGCGAAACCTGGGGATTGCGCGTCGGAATTCCCAGGTCGCCCTTGTGTCCGATCCTGTGGACACGCGGTGGACAGACCGGTGACGGCTGGGGAGAACGATCTGCGGCCGCGCCTCGGTGCCCGCCGGATCATCGAGGGAAGGCTGACGGTCCGGTGTGACAACGACCTTGCCCGGTTCAGCCTGCCGACGTCACCTCCACCGACAGCGTGACCGAGATCTCGCCGTAGAGGTGGACGGGGACCTCGACCGTGCCGGTCGACTTGATGGGCTCCGCCAGCACGACCGCGGAGCGATCGAGCTCGATCCCCTTCTGTGCCGCCACGGCCTCGGCGATGTCATGGGCGCTCACCGACCCGAACAGCCTCCCGGTCGCACCGGCCCGCGCGCCGATGGAGATGGTCGCACCGCCCAAGATGGCGGCCTGAGTGCGGGCAGCCTCCTCGCTCACCGCTGCCTTCAGGGCCCGGGCCCGCCGCATGGCCAACGCCTGCCCCGCCATGCCGTCGGTCGCCTTCAAGGCCCGGGCGCTCGGGAAGAGGAAGTTGCGGGCGTAGCCGTCGGCGACCTCGACAATGTCGCCCCGGCGGCCGACGCCGTCGACGTCGTCCCGGAGGAGCACCCGCATCAGGTCACCTCCCCTTCACTGCCCCCGCCGTCCTCGGTCCCCTCGGCCGGCGACTGCTCCTCGGAAGTCTGCTCCTCGGATGGCGGCTCCCCGGCACCGGCGGTTGACTCGGCCGGGGTCTCTTCGCCCTCTCCCTGTCGCCGGCGATCCCCCGGGCGCCCCTCCCGGCCACCCCGACGGCTCCCCGGCCGCTCGGTCACGGTCCGCTGGGTGTACGGAAGCAGCACGAGCTCCCGGGCCGTCTTGATCGCGAGCGCGATACCCCGTTGGTGCTGGGCGCAGTTCCCCGTGACCCGCCGCGAACGGATCTTGCCCCGGTCGCTCATGTACTTGCGCAGCAGCGCGACGTCCTTGTAGTCGACCCACTCGACATGGTCCCGGCACAGGGCGCAGGGCTTCTTCTTCACCCTCCGCCCGGCGTCCTTCGGCGCCCGACGGCTCGTGGTTCGCGCGTTGCCCCGGGCCATCAGAACGGCTCCTCGTCGGCCGCGAAGTCGGCCGCTGGCGGACCCGAGCGCGTCGGCGCCTGCCGCCCGCCACGGGAGCCGCCGCCGTCACTCGGCCCACGACGGTCGTTCTTGGTCACCTGGGCCGTGGCCCACCGCAGGGACGGGCCGATCTCGTCGGCGACGACCTCGACCTTGGAGCGGCGGTCACCGTCCTGGGACTCCCAGCTGCGCTGTTCGAGCCGCCCAGCCACCATGACCCGGGCCCCGCGGGTGAGCGACTCGCTCACGTTCTCGGCCATCTCTCGCCAGCACACCACGTCGAAGAAACTCGTCGCCTCCTCCCACTCCTGGGTCTGACGGTTCTGCCAGCGGCGGTTGACCGCCAGGCCGAAGCTGGCCGTGGCCTGACCGGTGTTGGTGAACCGCAGCTCGGGGTCCCTCGTCACGTTCCCAACCAGCACGACCGTGTTATCGGTGGGCATCGATACCTCCTTCTTGGCGGGCCGACCGGGGTCAGCCGACCGGGCTCGCCGCTGTCTCCGGGGCCTCGGGCCCGGGAGCACGACCGGCCACGTTGTCGGGCAGCCGGATCACTTTGTGTCGGATCACCTCGTCGGCCAGCGAGAGCAGCCGGTCAAGGTCCTGCAGGGTCTGGGGCACCCCGGTCAGCTCGATCAAGACGTAGTACCCCTCTCGGCGGTGGTTGACCTCGTAAGCGAACGGTCGCCGGCCCCAGCGGTCGACGGTCCCTGGAGTCCCCCCGGACGACCGGATCGTCTCGAGCGTCCGGTCGACCACCGCCTGGATGGCCGACGGATCGGCTCCGGCGTCGAAGATGACCATGACTTCATAGGGCCGCATCCGGCCTACCTCCCTCTGGACTGGGCCGTCTTCGGCTCCAGGCCCCGTGTCGCTGCGGGGCAGGGTGACCGGGGGCTTCGCCACGCTCGGTCCCCGATCGGCGCAGTGATGCTAGTCCACCTCGGGCTCTCGCCGATCAGGCCCGCTCGGACCTCGGGGCCAGTGCGGCCCGCAGCTGATCGGAGGCCTCGTAGCTCTCGGCCGCGGTTGGGAAGGCCCCCGTCCGGACGTCGGCCGCGAAGGCGGCCAGGGCTCCGACGGCGTCCTCGGCCAGGTTGGCGTACCGGCGGACGAACTTGGGCGCCCGTGCCGGTCCGAGTCCGAGCACGTCGTGGAACACGAGCACCTGGCCGTCGCAATCGGCCCCCGCACCGATCCCGATGGTCGGTACCTCGAGGGCTGCGGTGACGGCGGCCCCCAGCGCGTCGGGCACGCCCTCGACCACCACGGCGAAACATCCCGCCGCCTCGACCGCCTTCGCGTCGGCGATCAGGGCCTCGGCGGCGTCGACCCGGCGTCCCTGGACCCGCATGCCCCCCATCGCGTGCACCGACTGGGGGGTCAGGCCCAGATGGCCCATCACGGGAATCTCCGCATTGACGATCGCCTCGATAGCCGCCACCCGTTTCTGGCCCCCCTCGAGCTTCACGCACTGCGCGCCGGCCCGGATCAGCCGGGCCGCGTTGCGCACAGCGTCCTCGGTGCCCAGGTGGTAGCTCATCCACGGCATGTCCCCGACGATCAGGCACTCGGGGCGGGCCCGGCCCACCGCGGCGACGTGGTGCACCATGTCGTCAACGGTCACCGAGAGGGTGTCCTCGTAGCCGAGGACGTTGTTGGCGACGCTGTCGCCGACCAGGATGAGATCGACGCCGGCGGCCGAGGCGATGGACGCCCCGGGGTGGTCGTAGGCGGTCACCATCACGATCGGTTCGGCGCCGTCGCGGCGCTTGCGGCCTCGCAGGGTCTGGACGTCGACCCGAGGGCTCACAGCGCCCTGCCTGCGCGCCGACCGTCCCGCCGGCCGCCGGCCGGGTACTTCCGGGTCAGGTGGTGCCAGGCGCACTCGGGGCAGACCTCGACGTCGTAGCAGAGCACCGGCTCCTTCCGGCGTCGAAGCCGTTCGAGTTCGGCGGCGGTCCCCGGGCAGCGTCCCCCCGGTGGCAGCCGACTGCCGAAGACGTAGGTCACCTCGACGGTGTGGGCCGACTCACAGATCGGACAGCGCTCACCCTTCGGTCTGCCCACGTTGCGTGCGGCTCGGAGCAGCTCCGGGTGGGCGTCGCAAACGTCCTCCCGGGTCAGCCGACCTCGCTGCACCTCCCGCACCACCGAGTTGCGCAACAACCGGTACTCGACGCGAGCCACCTCGGCGCCGTCGGGATCCTTGGGCGCTCCCGGTTCCTGCGTCAAGGTCATCGCGCCACAGGCTACCCCTCGGGTTTTGGCGGCCACGGCCCCCTCCCCAGAGCGCGTCGGGCCAGAGCGCCCAGGGTCGGCCGGGTCGTCGAGGCGCTCGCCTCACTCGCCGGCCGGGTGAGGGAGCCGGAGCGACCACTCGCCGACCGGCGTCCACGCCGCCCTCCGCCCGTCCCACGCCCAAAGGACGTCGACAGATCAGGCCCTGGATCGGCTGCCCGGGGGGGCGGCACCACGCGACCTCGGCGTCGGCCGGCGGCTTGACCACAACCACGACCCCGCGGCACCCCCACGTCGGACAGGCCCACTCGTAGCGCTCGGGCCCCAGCGTCACCCGGCCACGGTACGGAGGGGGCTACGCCCTGCCTAGGGACCAAAGACCCGACTCCGGGAACGGGCCGAAGCCGGGACCACGTCAGCCCCGCCCCGAGCTATATCGATCCGATATAATTGAGCGCGATGCTGGACGTGGCGCTCCTGGGCCTGCTCGAAGACGGCCCGCAACACGGATACGAGCTCCGGAAGCTGCTCAAGAGCCGGTTCGGGAACCTGACCAACGTCTCGTTCGGGTCGATCTACCCCGCCCTGTCGAGGCTGGAGCGGGGCGGAGCGGTTGAAACGGTCGAGGGTGTGACGCCGGTCGCGCTCTCCCCGCCCACCGGGTCGCTCACCGGTGAGCGGGCGGCCATGCGCGCCCGGCGCCGGGCCGGGACCCGGGGGCGACGCTCCCGCAAGGTGTACCGGATCACCCCGGCCGGAAAACCGCTGTTTCTGGCCATGCTGACCGACACCTCCCCTGACGACACCCGCAGCTTCTTGCTGCGGCTCTCGCTGGCCCGCTACATGGACCCCGCCGCCCGCCTGGCGTTGCTCGAGCGGCGGCGGAGCCAGTTGGTGCAGCACCGCAGCGAGCTCCCCGCCGAGGACGAACCGGGTCGTGACCCCTATGCGCAGTCGGTGGCCGAGCACATCAGAGACGGGGTCGACCGGGACATCGCCTGGCTCGACCGTTTGATCGAGGCCGAACGCTCCCTCGGAGCGGGCGCGCCCAGAAGCGACCGGCGACCGAGCCGCCGGTCCGCCTGAAGGGAGACACCATGACATCGGTCCGTGTGGCTATCGCCGGCGTCGGCAACTGCGCCAGTTCGCTGGTCCAGGGCATCTCGTACTACAAGGACGCGGACCCCTCCGACACGGTGCCCGGCCTCATGCACGTCGTCCTGGGCGGCTACCACGTCAGCGACCTCGAGCCGGTGGCCGCGTTCGACGTCGACGCCACCAAGGTGGGCGTCGACCTGGCCAAGGCCATGTTCGCCGGACAGAACAACACCGTGCGCTTCGCCGAGGTCGACGACTTCGGCGTCCGCGTGCAACGGGGCCCGACGTTCGACGGGCTCGGCCGGTACTACCGCGAGGTGGTCGAAGAGTCCTTGGAGCCGGCGGCCGACGTCACCCGGGCCTTGCGCGACGCCGGGGCCGACGTCCTCGTCTCCTACCTGCCGGTCGGCTCGGAGGCGGCCCAGCGCCACTACGCCGAGGCCGCCCTCAACGCCGGCGTCGCCTTCGTCAACGCCATCCCGGTGTTCATCGCGTCGAACCCCGCCTGGGCCAGGCGCTTCGCCGACGCCGGCGTCCCGATCATCGGGGACGACATCAAGAGCCAGGTCGGTTCAACCATCGTCCACCGCATCCTCACCCGGCTCTTCGAGGACCGCGGCATGGTGCTCGACCGCACCTACCAGCTCAATGTGGGCGGCAACATGGACTTCCGCAACATGCTCGAACGGGACCGCCTCGAGTCCAAGAAGGTCTCAAAGACCCAGGCGGTGACCAGCCAGATCGAGCACGCGCCGCTGCCCGCCGAGGACGTGCACATCGGCCCGTCGGACCATGTCCCCTGGCTGACCGACCGCAAGTGGGCCTACATCCGAATGGAGGGGCGCAACTTCGGTGACGTGCCGCTGAACCTCGAGCTCAAGCTCGAGGTCTGGGACTCGCCCAACTCCGCCGGGGTGATCATCGACGCCCTCCGGTGCGCCAAGATCGCCCTCGACCGAGGGATCGGGGGTCCCCTCGTCGGTCCCTCCGCCTACTTCATGAAGTCGCCGCCGGTGCAGTACCACGACGAGGAGGCTCGGGTGATGGTCGAGGACTTCGCCGCCGGCGGTGACCCCGGGGTGTGGCCGGCCGACTGAGGACCCTCAACCCTCGTCCTGATCGGCCCACCAGGCGAAGAGCCGCCGGGTCGCCTCCTCCTCGCCGAGTGGGCCCTCGTCGACCCGGAGCTCGAGGAGGAAGTCGAGCGCGCGGCCGATCCGGGGCCCGGGCGGGATCCCGAGCAGGGCCATCACCTGGTTCCCGTCGAGGTCCGGACGCATCGCGTCGAGCTCCTCGCGCGTGCGCAGCTCGGTGATGCGCGCCTCGAGCTCGTCCATCCGGCGGGCCAAGGCCCGGGCCTTGGCCGCGTTGCGCGTCGTGCAGTCGCACCGGGTGAGCTCGTTCAGCCGCACGAGGAGCGGCCCGGCATCCCGGACGTAGCGGCGCACCGCCCGGTCCGTCCACCCGAGCGCGTAGGTGTGGAACCGCAGGTGGAGCTCGACCAACCTGGACACGGTCTCGACCTCCTCGTTCGGGTAGCGCAGGGCCTCCAGGCGCTCCCGGGTCATGCGGGCTCCCACCACCTCATGGTGGTGGAAGCTGACCGTCCCGCCGGGCCCGAAGGCCCGGGTCTTGGGCTTGCCCACGTCGTGGAAGAGCGCCGCCAGCCGCAAGAGGCGGTCCGGGGAGGTGCGGTCGACAACGGCCAGGGTGTGGGCCAGGACATCTTTGTGCCGGTGGATGGGGTCCTGCTCGAGGGCCAGGGCCGGCAGCTCGGGGATGAACTCCTCGGCGAGCCCGGTCTCGACCACGAACCACAGCCCCGGTGACGGCCGCTCCAACGTGACGAGCCGATCGAGCTCGCCCCGGATCCGCTCGGCCGAGACGATGGAGAGGCGGTGGTGGCCGGACTGCACCGCCTCGAGCAGATCGGGACCTGGTTTGAGGCCGTAACCGGCGAAGAACCGCGCGGCCCGAAGCATGCGGAGCGGATCGTCCTCGAAGGAGACCTCCGGTCCGAGGGGGGTGCGGAGCACCCCGGACGCGAGATCACCCAGCCCGTCGAAGGGGTCGATCAGCTCGAGGTCGGGGACCCGCAGGGCCATGGCGTTGACGGTGAAATCGCGCCGCGACAGGTCGGTCTCGATGTCGTCGTCGAAGGTCACGCTCGGCTTGCGCGAGTCGGGGCGGTAGACCTCGGCCCGGTGGGTGGTGATCTCGTACCGGCGCCCATCCTTGGCACAGCCGATGGTGCCGAAGCGCGCCCCCTGGGTCCAGATGGCCTCGGCCCAGCCGCTGACCAGCGTCTCGATCTCGCCCGGCCGGGCGTTGGTCGTGAGGTCGATGTCGTGGTCCTCACCTGTTCGAGGCCCCGCGGCATGTTCGAGCAAGGCGTCCCTGACCGAGCCCCCGACCAGGTACAACCGTTTCCCGGCACGTTCGAAGATAACGGCGAGCTCTTCGGTCGCCTCGACAAGATGGAAGAACCGCTCGGGGACGGGGGGCGGCACCGCTCCACGGTAGTGGACCCCGGAGCGGCGGTCGCGACCGGATAGCGTTGCTCGGTGGTATTGCGCAGCGCCCGATGCCTGAGCGCCGTGGCGGTGGTGTCGGTCGTCGTGTCGCTCGGCGGATGGGGGCCGGCCTCGGCCGCACCGTCGGCGCCCCCGCCGTCGGTCGTCCTCGTGTCCCAGAGCGCCGCCGTCACCCCCGCCGCACCCGGCGACCCGGCCGCGTTCCAGATCACCGTCCACGCCCGGGGGGCCCCGGCCGGGTCCGAGCTGGGCCTCGTCTTCTACGAGAAGCTCACCAGTCGCTCCGCATTCGACCAGACCCTGTCGGGGCGACCGGGCTACGTCATGCAGCAGGTAGCTCCGCAGCCGCTCACCTCGCTGCGCTCGGTCGGGTCCGGACTGCAGCTGGCCACTACCGTCGTGGCCGGGACGACCGAGCCGAACGGGTCGACGACCGTCGGGTTGCGAGGGCACGGAGGCTGCGCGGTCGGCGCCGGGGACTGCTCGGGCGTCTACCCGGTCGAGGTCGAACTGTTGAGCCCGGAGGGCACCGTGCTTTCCCGTTTCACGACCTACCTCGTCTACGCCGAGGCCCGCAGTGCCCGACCGCTCGTGTTCTCCTGGGTGGTCCCGGTCGGCGCGCCGGTCCACATCCGCGCCGGCGGCACCCTGGCCCAGGCGATCCCATCCCTCGACGTCTCGCGGGTGAGAGACCTGGCCGCGTTGACCCAGACCCTCGGCTCCAACCCCTCCGTCCAGGTCACGGTGGCGCCGAGCCTCTCGACCGTCCAGCGCCTGGAGGCCAGCCACTCCGCCGAGGCCCGTTCGATTCTCAACGACCTCCGGACCATCGCGGCCAGCGGCCCGGGCCGGCTGCTGACCCAGCCCTACGTCCCGGTGAACCTGGCCTCGCTCAGCGCGGCCGGCGTTCCCGCCGAGATCGAAGGACAGACCCAGCCCGCGGCCAACATCCTGGCTCCGATCGTGAGCGGCCTGCCGCCGGCCGATCAGCCTTCCCACGCCACCTGGGTGACCGACGGGCCGGTCACCCCAGCAATCGTCAAGGGCCTGACCCAGGTGCGAGCCGAGAACCTGGTGCTCCCCGACACCGACCTCACGAGCGCCACCGAGGAGTACCACGCCAGCTGGTCCCAGCCCTTCTCGCTCGATCTCGCGCACGGTTCGGTTCGGGCCGCCGCCATCGACACCCATCTGTCCACCTACTTCACCGCTGAACCCAACGACCCGGTCCTCGCGGCCAACCAGTTGCTAGCCGAGTTGGCGATGATCCAGTCCGAGCTGCCCAACGCCCCCGACCCCCGCGGGGTGGTCGCGGTCCCGCCGGCGTCCTGGGACCCCAAGCCCCAGTTCGTCTCGGCGCTCGTGAGCGGTCTGACCAACAACCCGGTCGTCTCGACCGCGACCCTGAACGGTTTCTTCGCCTCGGTTCCCGCCGGGGGAAACCAGGCCGAGACGACCCGCCACCTGGCGTCGGGGACCAACGACCAGCGCATTGGCCAGATCGAGGCGGCCCAGATCGTCCGGGCCCGCAGCCAGATCGACGCCTTCAGCTCCTCGATCCTCGGATCGCGCGGCGTGGCCAACCAGCTCGAGGACCTGCTCCTCACGGCCGAGTCGAACCAGCTGCGTCCGCGGGCCCAGCTCGCCGGCCTCGCTGCCTTCGGGCGGTTCCTCGCCGAGGAACTCGGGTCGATCAAGGTCGTGACGAGCAGCGTGACCCTCACCGCCCAGGCGGCGTCCATCCCGATCACGATCGACTCCAACGCCGACCTCCACCTCACCACGCTGCTGACCCTCTCCAGCCCCAAGCTCGTCTTCCCCGAGGGGGCGACGCGGACCGTGCGCGTCGACCACCCGACCAACTCGGTGCAGGTCGAGGTGCGGGCGCGGACCACCGGCGACCTTCCTCTCACCGTCACCTTGACCTCTCCGGGTGGTGCCCTGGTCATCGCCCACGACCGACTCACGGTCCGTTCCACCGCGACCTCCGTCGTGGGGATCGTCCTCACGCTGGTGGCTGCGGTGGTGCTGACCGGTTGGTGGGCCCGCACCCTGTGGAAGGGCCGGCGGCGGCGGGTCCGGTCCGCCCACGGCACGGGCGCGTGAGCGGGACCGTCGACCGACCGGCCCCCCTCCGGGGCCCGGTTGAACCCCAGGCCGGCGGGCTCCAGCGGGCGACCCTCGGAATGGCCGTCGGCACTGCGGCCTCCCGGCTGAGCGGGGTCGGGCGCATCCTGGTCCTCGCATATGCGCTCGGATTCCACCACCTTGCCGACGCCTACAACCTGGCCAACACCACCCCGAACATGCTCTACGACATCGTCCTGGGCGGGGTGCTCGCGGCCACCTTCATCCCGATCTTCGTCGACCGCATGGCCACCCGTTCCCCGGCCGAGGCGTGGCGCGCCATCTCCTCGGTGGTCACCCTGGCCCTGGTGGTGCTCGCGGCGGCCACGATCGCGTTCTGGCTGTTCGCACCGTTTGTCATCGACGCGTTCACCGCGTTCGGTCACCACTCCGGTGTCCGGGCGGCC
Organism: Acidimicrobiaceae bacterium; assembly: GCA_027315045.1. Lineage (GTDB taxonomy): Bacteria > Actinomycetota > Acidimicrobiia > Acidimicrobiales > RAAP-2 > Palsa-461. The sequence continues at coordinate 24,119 of DAHUZS010000084.1, read as the reverse complement.
GTCCTGGTGCACGAACGGGCGGTCGCCACCAACCTGCTGCGTTGGTTCGTGCCCCAGGTGTTCTTCTACGGATTGATCAGCCTGGCCACAGCCCTCCTCAACGCCAGGAGCCGTTTCGTGGTGCCCACGTGGGTGCCGATGGCCAACAACATCGTGTGCATCGCCGTCTTGTTGTGGTTCCACCAGACGGTCGGGAACCCGACGGTCGGCGGAGCACTCGAGTCCGGCCATCAGCTGATCCTCCTCGGGCTGGGCACCACGGTCGGTGTCGGCCTCCAGGCCCTCCTCCTCGTACCGAGCTACGCCCGCGCCGGGCTCGGCCGGGTCCGGTTCCACTGGGACCCGACCCACGAGGCGGTGCGCACCGTCGTGCGGCTCGGCCTGTGGACCTTCGGGTTCGTGGTGACCAACCAGATCGCGCTCTACGTCGTCCTGGCGCTGGCCGTCGGGGCCAGAGGGGACGGCCCGGTGTCCTCGTGGACGTACGCCTACACCTTCATGCAGATGCCCTACGCGGTGGTGGCGGTCTCGGTCATGAGCGCGGTGACGCCCGACCTGTCCCGGTTCTGGGCGCTGAAGGACCTCGGCGCGTTCCGGCGACGGTTCACCGGTGGGCTGCGCGCCGTGCTCTCGATCATCCTGCCGGCTGCCGTCGGCATGCTGATCTTGGCCAAGCCGGCGGTGGCGCTGCTCCTCGGCCACGGCGCGGCCACCCCGGGGCAGACCGCCGACACCGGCGCGGCGCTCGCCATCCTCGCCGCCGGACTCCCGGGCTTTTGCACCTTCCTCTATGTCGTGCGGGCCCTGCAGGCGATGCAGCGGACCAAGGTGGCCTTCTGGCTCTACCTGGTGGAGAACGCCATCAACGTGGTCCTGGCCGTCGTGCTCGTCGGCCCGATGAGCGTCCGGGGTCTCGCCGTCTCGCTGTCGATCGCCTACAGCGTCGCCGCGGTGCTCGGCGTCGCGGTCATGCGGGCCTGGCTCGGGCACTTCGGTGGGCGACGGGCCTGGTCACCGCTCAAGGGCTCGGCACTCTCCACCCTGGTGATGGGGCTCGTGGTCCTGGTGGCGTCGAACCTCTCGGGCGCCTCCCACGGGCTCGGCCTGCTGGTCCGGGTCCTCGGCTCGCTGGCGGCGGGCACCCTGGCCTACCTCGCCAGCGCGATGTTCATGGCCGGCCGGGACCGCCGGCGCCAGGTGCCGCCGTTGCGGCTGGGTCCGCCCCGTCGGTGGTGACAGACTGCTGCCCTGCCGAACGGGGAGGGGTCATGGCCGGGGTACGGATCGTCACCGACAGCGCATGTGACCTGACCGACGCGCTGGCGCGACAACACGGGATCGTGATCGTCCCGCTGTCCATCCGCTTCGGCGACGAGGTCCTGTTGGACCGGCGAGACCTCGACGCGGCCGAGTTCTGGCGGCGTTGCGCCGCGAGCCCGACGCTGCCCGAGACCTCGGCGCCGTCGCCCGGTGCCTTCCAGGACGCCTACCAGACGGCCCGGGACGAGGGCTGCGACGCGGTGGTATGCCTCACCATCTCGGCCGAGCTGTCCTCGGGCACCCACCAGTCCGCCCAGACGGCGGCGCAGACGTTCTCGGACTACGACGTCCGGGTCGTCGACACCCGGAGCGTGACCATGGGCCAGGGTTTCGTCTGCCTGGCCGCCGCCGAGGCCGCGGCGGCCGGGGCGGGGGCCGACGAGATCGTCGCCCTCGCCGGCGATGTGGCCCGGCGCACACGCGTCTACGGGGCCATCGGGACCCTCGAGCACCTCCAACGGGGCGGACGCATCGGCGCCGCCAGGGCGATGCTCGGCTCCATGCTCTCGATCAAGCCGGTCATCCAGGTGACCGACGGCGTCGTGGCCGAGGAGTCCAAGCAAAGGACGCGGTCACGGAGCCTCGAGTACCTGGCCAACAAGGTCCGCGACCAGGCGCCACTCGAACGGCTGGCGGTCCTCGACGGTGCGTCGCCCGACCTCGACACCTTCCGCAACCTCTTGGCTGGGATCGAGGTCACCGGGGGCGACGTCATCGTCGTCGACCTCGGGGCGGTTGTGGGCACCCATGCGGGGCCCGGAACCCTCGGGGTCTGCGCCCAGCTCCCGACCCGACAACCCTGACCAGCGCAGAGGGGCCGCGAGTGGCCGACTAACCTCGCCCCCATGGTGCAAGGCTCCGACACCACGCCCACTCGCGCGCCCATGGGAGAAGAGTGGTCCGGCCGGGCCCTCGACGCGGTCGACCAGGTCCTCGACGTTGTCCACGACCGAGTCCTGCGGCCGGCGCTGGTGATCGGGCGTTCGGTGGTCTTCGGCGTCGTGATCGGCGTCGTCGCCCTCGTCGTCCTGCTCCTCGTGGCCGTCGCCGTCGTCCGGCTCCTCGACATCTATGCCTTCGCCAACCGGGTCTGGGCCTCCGACGCTTTGTTCGGCACCCTGCTGTGCATCGGGGGGTTCGCGCTCTGGTCCAAGCGGAGCGCCCGAAGCTCGGCCGGTGACTGACCGGTGCCGATGACTGGGTGCCGATGACCGAGCACAGAAAGGTCCTGATCGCCGGGTCCGGCCCCGCCGGGCTCACCGCCGCCGTCTACACGGCCCGGGCCCAGCTCCAGCCGGTGGTGGTCGAGGGCGAGCCGTCCTCGACCAGCGACCAGCCGGGCGGCCAGCTGATGCTCACCACCGACGTGGAGAACTACCCCGGGTTCACCGAGGGCATCCTCGGACCGGAGCTGATGGGCGCGATGCGGGCACAGGCGGTCCGCTTCGGGGCCGAGATCCACACCGCCAAGGTCACCAGGGTCGACCTGTCCGCTCCCCCGTTCCCGGTGTGGGTCGGAGACGCCTTTGAACCCTCCTACGAGGTCGAGGCGTTGATCGTGGCCACCGGGGCCCAATCGCTCCTGCTCGGAGTCCCCGGCGAGGAACGGTTCCTGGCCCACGGGGTCTCCACCTGCGCGACCTGCGACGGGTTCTTCTTCCGGGGCCAGGACATCGCCGTGGTCGGGGGGGGCGACTCGGCCCTGGAGGAAGCGCTCTTCCTCACCCGGTTCGCCAGCTCCGTGACCCTCATCCACCGACGCGACCAGCTCCGGGCGTCCAAGATCATGCAGGAGCGGGCGTTCGCCAACGAGACCATCAAGATCCGGTGGAACTCGAAAGTGACCGAGGTCCTCGGCGACACCAAGATGCACGGCCTCGCGCTGGTCGACACGGTGACCGGCCAGCACTCCGAACTACCGGTCACCGGGTTGTTCGTGGCCATCGGCCACGAACCCAACACGGCGATCGTCCGTGGCCAGCGCGAGCTCGACGACCAGGGGTACATCAAGACCCACGGCGGCTCCACCACCAACGTCGCGGGTGTGTTCGCCTGCGGCGATGTCCAGGACCACGACTACCGCCAGGCGGTCACCGCCGCCGGGTCGGGCTGCATGGCGGCCATCGACGCCGAGCGCTACCTCGAGGCCCGAGGGTCCTAGGTGGGGAACAACTTGGCCGTCGGCGGCGTTGGTCGCATCGAGCCGGGGTGCTCTCGGCCGGCCGGAACGGTCCGAGAGAGGGGATGACCGATGAGCGCGAAGATCGTGCAGCTCGACGACGCTACCTTTGACGAGCATGTCACGGCCTCCGACGTACCGGTCCTGGTCGATTTCTGGGCCGAGTGGTGCGGGCCGTGCAAGGTGATCGCCCCGATCCTCGAGGAGATCGCGCAGGAACAGGCGGGCAGGCTCACGATCGCCAAGCTGAACGTGGACGACAGCTTGGGGGTGACCCGTCGCTACGACGTGATGAGCATCCCGACGCTCCTGCTGTTCAAGAACGGGGAGCCCCAGGCCCGCCTGGTCGGGGCCAAACCCAAGGGCCAGCTCCTGAAGGAGATCTTGGCCTACCTGTAGCGGCGCCCGGGTCCTCGCCCCTCTCGGAGGGGGACCGGGGCCCGGCGGTGGCCGAGCTCCGGCACCGGCTGGGTCGGCTCGGCCTCACCACCGACGAGGACCCATTGGCCTTTTTCGGTCCGGCCACCAGGGCGGCCGTCGAGGCCTTCCAGCACCGACGGGGGCTCCGGGTCGACGGCCGGTGCGGCTCCCAAACCTGGGCCACCCTGCTCGAGGCCGGCTATCGCCTCGGCGACCGGGCCCTGTTCCGCTGGACCCCCATGCAGCGAGGGGACGACGTGGCCGAGCTCCAGCAGCGGCTCGGGGCACTCGGCTTCGACAGCGGCCGGGTGGACGGGATCTTCGGGGACAACACCGTCGCCGGGGTGCGCGACTTCCAGCGCAACGTCGGCATCAGTGCCGACGGCGTCGTCGGGCCGGTGACGGTCGGCGAACTGTTGCGCATGCGGGCCCGGCACCGTCGGACGGAGCTGGTCTCGACGGTGCGGGCCCGCGAGCGGCTCCGCAACACCCCGCCAACGCTGGTCGGCCGGCATGTCGCGCTGGGCGGGCCCGGTGGGCTGTCGTCGACCTTGGCGGCGTTCCGGAGCGCGTTGATGGAGGCGGGAGCCCGGGTCACCGCCATGCACCATCCCGACGACTCCATCCAGGCCCAGGAGGCCAATGCCGGGCAGGCGGACCTGCTGGTCGGGCTCCGGCTCGACCCCGACGCCGCCGGCTGCACCACCGCCTACTACGCCGGGTACCGCACCGAGTCCGAAGGCGGCCGCCGGTTAGCCGAGCTGATCCAGGCTATGGTCCCCGTCACCCTCGATGTGGCCGACGGAGGATGCCGCGGCATGTCGGTCCCGTTGCTCCGGGAGACCCGAATGCCCGCGGTCATGGTCGAGCTGGGACCGGCGGCGGTGACCGCCGATCGGAGCCGTCTCTTGGCCCTCACCCTGGCCGCGGCGGTCGAGGCCTGGGCCGAATCGGCCTGGGAGTGACGTGCCGGTGACGGCCACTCCCCCGGACCGCCGTTCCGGGAAACTAACCCTCGACCAGGTGAGCATTGTGACAATCCACACGTCATGCACAGGTTGTGGAAGAAGCTGAATGTCCAGTTGAGCGCTGTGGCCGAGGTGAGTGCCCGACAAAAGCCCAGCTAGCCGGCTTGTTGACCCACCATGGTGCGGTAGATCCGCTCCAGGTCCTCCAACGTTGCGAACTCGATCACCAGGCGGCCCTTCCTATTCTTCAGGTCAACCTTCACCCTCGTGTTGAGAAACGCCGCCAGAAGCTCCTCGAGTTCGAGCAGCCCGGGCTCCGGCAATGGCCGCCGCGACGGCTGCCGGCTGGTAGTACCGTCGGTACTACCAGCTCGAGCATTGGCCGCGTCGACCAGGTCCTGGGCCCGCCGCACCTCGTCCTCGACCGCCCGGACGGTGAGTCCCTCGCTGATCACCCGTGCCACCAGCGCTTCCTGCAGCACCCGGTCCGGGGTCCCGAGCAGGGCCCGGGCGTGTCCCGCGCTGATGGTCGCGTCGGCCAGGGCGCGTTGCACCCCCGCCGGCAGCTGGAGCAACCTCAGGGTGTTTGTCACCGCCGCCCGACTCTTCCCCACCCGCTTCGCCACCTGTTCGTGGGTGAACGAGAAGTCGTCGATGAGCTGCTGGTAGGCGGCGGCCTCCTCGAGGGGGTTGAGGTCCTCGCGATGGAGGTTCTCGACCAGCGCCTGCTCGAGACTCTGGGCGTCGCCGGCGTGGATCTGGGCCAGGACCGGGATGGTCTGGAGCCCCGCCCGTCGGGCCGCACGCCACCGTCGTTCCCCGGCGATGAGCTCGTACGCGTCCGGATCCCCCGGCACCTCCTTCACCAGGACCGGTTGGAGGACGCCCAGCTCCCGGATCGAGGCGGCCAACGAAGACATCGCCTCCTCGTCGAAGTAGGTCCGAGGCTGCCGGGCGTTGGGCCGAATGCTGCCGATGGGGACCTCCCGCAGGGCAGAGGCGGACCGCCCCGCCACCTCGGTGGGGATCAGAGCACCGAGACCCTTACCCAGACCGCTTCGGCGCGCCATCACTCACCTCCTTGGCCAGCTCCCGGTAGGCGACCGCCCCTCTTGAGCTGGGGTCGAACACGGTGATGGGCTGCCCGAAGGACGGCGCCTCCGACAGTCGGACCGTGCGTGGGATGATGCTCCGGCACACCACCTCTTTGAAGTGGGTCCGGACCTCGTCGGCGACCTCGATGGCCAACCTGGTCCGAGCGTCGAACATGGTCAGCACGATCGCGCTGATCTCAAGTCCGGCGTTGAGGTTGGCCGCGACCAGCTGGACGTTACGGATCAACTGGCTCAGCCCCTCAAGCGCGTAGTACTCGCACTGGATCGGCACCATGACCTCGGTGGCCGCCGCCAGGCCGTTCACCGTCAGCAGCCCGAGTGAAGGCGGACAGTCGATGAGGACGAAATCGAAGTCGTCGACCACCGTGTCGATCGCACGCTTCAGCTTCAGCTCACGGCTGAACGCGCTCACCAGCTCGATCTCCACCCCGGCCAGATCGATGGTGGCCGGGGTAACGAACAGGTTCTGCACGTTGGTCGGCTCGATGCAATCCTCGATCGGAGCGTCCCGCATGATCACGTCGTACATCGACGACTCGAAGTTCCGGGTGTCGATGCCCAGGCCGCTCGTCGCATTGCCCTGAGGGTCGAGGTCCACCACCAGCACCCGGTAATCCAGCTCGGAGAGGGCCGCACCCAGATTGACGGTGGTGGTGGTCTTCCCCACTCCGCCCTTCTGGTTCGCGATCGCGACCACCCTCGGCAGGGACCGGGGCGCGCGGGCCCCGTTGGTCTCTCCGGGGAGTTCCCCTAGACGCTCCATGGACATCTGCGCCCGCTCGACGAAGGTCGTGGAGGCATCCGTCCGGGCATGGGCCGGTCGGTGGGGCGTGCGAAGGGGTGCGGTGGCCTCCACCGGTTCGGGAATCGAGGGTACGTCGACCGGCTCCACGACGTCGGTGTCCGGTGGGGCATGGCCGACAGGCTCGACGGCGGCCTCCTCGAGGTCGGCGTCATCGGCGCCGGATGTCAGTTCGGCGACCTCCTTCGGGGCTATCGCCGCGGCGCCGTCGTGTTCCGGTGCCGCCGATTCCGGTGCCGCCGATTCGGCGTCCGTCCCTTCGGCGGAAGGTTCGTCGGGCTCCGCTTCGGCACCCCCGTCGGGACCGGGGCCCATTGGCTCCGGCTCCGGTTCGGGTTGAGGTTCGGGGAGTACCGCCGTGACGGCCGCGACGACGCCCGTCACGTCGTCCACCGGAGGGGTCGGCGATGGACCCTTGACCGCTCCGCCGCTCGGCTCGATGGAGGCGGGTCCGGACTCGGGTTCGCCTTCAGGTCGATGGTCCTCAAGGTTCCGTTCGACAGGGGTCTCGCCGGGAGACGGTTCTGGCGGATGTCGCCGACCCCGGTCTCGACGCCAGAGCGGCATCAGGCCCTGATTTCAGCCAACGGCTGCATCGCCACATCCTCGCCGCGCGCGACCCGAGCGTCAAGGCATTCGGTCGTTTTCCGGCTCGGTTTCACGTGAAACGCGCCGAGGTCGGCGCATCCCGTCTTGTTTCACGTGAAACACCCGACAACCCTCAGAACAGCGGCCGCTTCGCCGGGACCCCGACCCGACGGGGGTAGCGCTCCGGGCAAGCGACCATCGACCGCAGCACCGTAAAGCGAAGGTCCCGATCACCCAGCATCACCCGATCCAAACCCAACAGCGTTAACCCGTCGCCCGGCCACCGAATCTCGACCTCACCTCGGGGTGGCTCCGATACCACTAGGAGGCCACCGATCGCGAGGAGCGGGCCACCACACTCCGCCGTCACCGCCGGCGGTCCGAACGATCGCGCCACCACCACCGTCTGGGTCCCCCGCCAGCGGGGTTCCCGTCCCACCCCCTCGGCACGGCCAACCGCGATCTCCACCTGAGCATCGGCACCCATGAACCCGACCGCCCACCGCAGGAACGCTGCACGACGGGTTGAACTCTCGATCAAGGTGAACGGGGCGTCCCGACAGGTAGCGGCGAGGACCAGCCCGGGCAAGCCACCGCCGGAGCCGAGGTCGGCAACGCGGTCCCCGGCCCCAATTGGCCGCCCTCGCCCCAGCTCGACCGCCCGGGCGAACGCCATCGAGTGGCGGACGTGATCGGCAATCGCGCCCGTCCCCACCAGGCCCTCCTGCTGTGCTCGGACCAGGATCTCGACGACCACCTCCGGCGGGGCCGAGCCGGTGGCCGGCACGCTCAGCTCGCCGGCGCGATCACCACATGCCGGGCCGAGTCCTCACCCTCGGAGCGGGTGGACAAACCCTCGATCTCGGTGACCGTGTCGTGGACAACCTTGCGGTCGGCGGGGGACATGGGTTCGAGGGCCCGTTCGGTCCCCGACTCGAGTACCTCCTCGGCAATCTGCTGGGTGAACCGCCGTAGCGCGGCGACTCGGCGCTGCCGGTACCCGGCGACGTCCACCACGATCCGATCGGTCCTCGACGGGAAACGGTGCTGGACGACCGTGCGGGCGACGTCCTGCAACGCCGCGAGCGTCGAACCGCGGGGCCCGACGAGCAGACCGAGCTCGTTCCCCTCTGCCGCGACCTCGATCACGTCCTCGTCCAGCAGTGTGGTCGCCACCGAGGCCTCGTATCCGTAAGCCTCGAGCAACCCCTCCAGGAACTCTCGAGCGGCGGTGGCTTGCTCTTCACGGGTCATCTCATCGGCCATCACGGCCTCCTTGTCCTGTCGGCTCGTCCCCTCGCGAGTCGGCCCGTCCCCATCGGTTGAAGATCGGACCTCTGCGCTGGATGCCTGGCTTCCCCGGCCTCGCCTCCGGCGTCCCGACGACGCCCCAACCGGTGCGTTGCCATTCCCGTCGCGCCGCGGCGCCCTCTCCGAACTCTGCCCCGTGCCCGAGCCCCGTCTACGCTCCCCGCCCTTCGCCGTGTGCCCATTCGATCCCTCCGGCTTGCGTTGGCGCCGCTGCCGCTTGGGCCGCGGCCCGACCGGGCGTACCCGGGCTCGAACCCGGGCCTCCCCGCGGGTCCGGCCGAACAACCCGACCTTCGGCTCGCTCAGCACAACCAACTCAGCATCCGGCTCGGCGACCCCGAGCTGCTCAAGTGCCAGTTCTTTCGCCTCCTCGAGCGTCCGGCCCGAGATCTCGACCCACTCCACTCCCTAACGCGCCTTTCGCGGTCTCTTGTTTCGGGCTCGCGGCTGCGCCGGCGGGGCCTTCTTGGTAGCACCATCGGTACTACCGCGGCGCTGACCGTTCGCCGCGCTGGTACGGGACGGCGCCGGACGCGTCTTTGTGCCCGATCCGTTCTCCTCGTTCCCCGACCCGAGCTCCGGTTTCTCCTCAGCCACCAGGCTCGGGGCGCCGGCCAACCGTCCGAACCGCCCCTTGGCCCCGCCGATCGTCCGCTCGCCGCCCGGCATCTGCACCATCCCGGTGCGGAACATCACCTCTTGGGTCAGGATACGAATCAGCGTCGACACGATCATGTAGACGACGACTCCGGCCGGGATAATAAAGTAAATGTACGCAAACAGAATCGGAGTAATTTTCTGAATGGTTTGCATCTGCTTGTTCGCGGCAGCTTGTTTGTTTCGTTGGTTCATTTGCCGCATCTGAAAGTACTGAAGTCCGACCGCCAGCACGACCATAGCGAAATACGGGATCCGTTGAGTTCCTGTCAGCCCGCTACCGAAGGGCTTGTTGGCCAGGTCCACCCCAAAGGAGACCATGATCCCATGCCCAGTTACCAGGGGATTGTGGGCCGTCAGACTGTGGTAGAGCTTCTCGACCAGCGAAACGGTCACCGCGCCGTGCGGCGGCTTCGGAATGTACCGGGGTTGGACCAGCTGCTGACCGTTGACCGTCACGACATTGGTCAACCCTCTGATCGTATCATACAGAATGATTAGGAAGGGCATCTGCAGGAACATCGGCAGGCAACCACCGGCCGGGTTGATGCCCTTTTCCTTGTAGAGTGCCATCAGCTCTTCGTTCAGCTTCTGGCGGTTCTCGGCTCCCTTGTACTTGGTCTGGAGCTTCTTGATCTCCGGCTGGAGCTCCGACATGGCGAGCATGGAGCGCGTGCTCTTGATCGTGAGCGGCGTCAGCAGCACCATGATGACCACGGTGAGCAGGATGATCGCGATCGCGTAGTTCGGGATGATCCCGTAGATCAGAGCGAGAACCCAACCGACAGCGTCAAAGAGTGGTTGGAAGATCCGCCCGACGTCGTGGAACAGGACGTTCTCGGCGATCATCATCGGGCTCGCCCCTCGGCCCGCATCGGGACCAGGTCAACCCCGTGTCCGCCGAAGGGGTGGCAACGAAGGACCCGGCGGAACGCGAGCCAGCTTCCTCGCCAGAAGCCGTGGGTCTCGATCGCTTCGGCGGCGTAGGCGGAGCACGACGGCCAGAACCGGCATGGCGACGGGTGCCCGGCACGGAGGCCCTGGTAGCCCTTGATCGCGCCCAGCGCAGCCCGCTGGCCGGGGGAGAATCGATCCGTCATCGGCGAGCACCCTTTGTGGCCGCGGACGTCATCGCCGAGCCTACTGCCCTCGACAGCTCGGCAAAGCCCAGCTCTGCGGCCAGACGATCTGCCGTGACCAGGTAGTACCCCGGCGGTGCACCGACCTCGGCCACCGCGGCCCGGAGTCGACGGCGCAGCCGGTTCCGCTGCACGGCGCCACCACATCGACGGCCAATTGCATAAGCCACCTGGGGGAACTCCGCGCCGTCGGGCACCCAGTTGACCCGGAGCGGCCCCACGGCCGCCCGGCCAGCAGGCCGTCGCAAGGCGACGAACGCCCTCCGCTGCCGGACGCGTCCGGCGGATCGTGTGGCCACCTCGCTCAGACCGACAGGCGACGCCGGTGCTTCAGCCGCCTGGCCCGGAGGACCGCCCGACCCCCCCGGCTGGCCATTCGGGCACGGAACCCGTGTGTCTTCGCCCGTTTGCGGGTGTTGGGTTGGTACGTACGCTTCACGCCGATCAGCCTTTCCTGGTCCCCGGGACTCTGGCGCCGCCACCGAGGGCTTCCGCTGTCGGCCGGGATGTCTGGGCCGCACACACAGCAGGTCGTCCTCGATGCTAGGCGCGATCGCCAGATCGCCACTAGTCGCTGCCGGTCCGACGGTGTACCTTCAAATGACCAGGTGGTGACCCGTGTTCCACACCTGTGGACCAGTTGTGGACGGTACCACCTGGAGGGGTCCGGAGGCGCAGGTGGAAGAGAGCAATGGGCTGTGGACGCGTTGCACCGCGTCGCTTCGCGAGCAAGTGTCGGAGGCGACGTGGCAGATGTGGCTCTCCGGGGTCGAACCAGTCTCGGTGACCGATTCCGGCCACGAAGGGGTACTTGTGCTCGCGGTCCCGAACCAGGCGGTGCGGGACCGGCTTGAGAGTCGCTTCGTCCCGCTCATCGAAGGCACGTTGGCATCCTTGGCCGGCCAGACCGTCAAAGTCCGGCTTCAGGTTCTCGCGGAGATCCCGCCGGCCGTGCCACCCACGTACCAGCCGACCGAGGCCAATGCGACCTATGTCCGTGGCGAACGGGTCGCCTCGGGCGGCGACACCGCTTCGGGGAATCTGGATTCCCGATTCAGCTTCGAGAACTTCGTCGCCGCCTCGTCAAACCGCCTCGCCTACGCGGCGGCTCAGGCGGTCGCCGAGACCCCCGGTCGTTCGTACAACCCGCTGTACATTTACGGCGACTCCGGGCTCGGCAAGACCCATCTTCTGCACGCCATCGGCAACTACGTCCGCGAGAACTTCCCTCGTCGCAAAGCTCTCTATGTCACGACCGAGACGTTCATGAACGACTTCGTCGACTCCCTCCGTCTTTCCACCACGATCGCCTTCAAGCGGCGCTACCGCGACTGTGACGTCCTGCTCATCGACGACATCCAGTTCATGCAGAACAAAGAGGGCCTCCAAGAAGAGTTTTTCCACACCTACAACGACTTGCACGGAACCGGGAAACAGATCGTCCTCACGTCGGACCGACCGCCCAAGTCCATCGAGACGCTTGAGGACCGGCTCCGGAGCCGGTTCCTGTCCGGGCTCATCACCGAGATCGACCCACCGGACCTCGAGACTCGATTGGCCATCTTGCGATCCAAGGCCGAAGCAGACCACGACGACATCCCCCACGAAGTCCTCGAGTTCATCGCGACCCACGTGAAGAACAACATCCGAGAGCTCGAGGGGGCGTTGATCCGTGTCACCGCCTTCGCGTCCTTGAACCGCGAGCCGATCTCTCTCCCGCTGGCCGAACGAGTGCTCTCGGACATCGTCTCGGCCGACGAACCCCGCCGGATCAGCCCACAGATGATCCTCGAGGCCACAGCCATTCGCTACGGCTTCACGATCGACTCGATCTGCGGGCCGAGCCGGACCAGGCCCCTCGTCACCGCTCGCCAGGTCGCGATGTACTTGGTCAGGAACCTCACCGACTACAGCTACCCGGCGATCGCCCGGGTGTTCGGGGGACGGGATCACACCACAGTCATCCACGCCGTCGAGAAGATCAGCGCACAGATGCGAGAACGCCGTCAGGTCTACGACCAGGTCACCGACCTGCTTCTCAAGATCAAGACCGGCCCATGAGTGGCTGGGGAAGATCGGATGCAAAACCTGTGGTTCGGTCCCCCATTCCTGTGGTGCCACACGCCGTTTTCGACAGGGTCGGCGCGCTCCGTCCACTGCTCGCTCCGGTCGCCCCCGTATTCTCCACTGCCCCTAAGACCCCAATGAGTCCACCGACCAGCGGATCTTCCCGGTCTTCCACAATCCCCAGGTGTTACTACCACTACTAAGAATTCCTATGTCTTCTAGTTCTTGTAGTTACCCAGCGCCCGTTCTCGAAAGGACCGCCATACCGTGAAGTTCCGTTCTGAACGAGATGCGCTCGTGGACGTGTTCTCAACAGTGAGTCGAGCAGTCGGGGGTCGCGGTGTCTCCTCGGTGGTGCTGTCGGGGGTGTTCTTGTCGTGTGAGGGAAACAGGCTGCAGGCGACGGGAACCGACCTCGATCTCACGATTCGGATGGACCAGGAGGTGATTGGCCTCGAGGACGGCAATTGTGTGGTCCCGGCCCGGTTGGCAACCGACATCGTCCGTTCCTTGGAGGCCGGGGCGGTGACGTTGGAAGCGAAAGAGGAACGGGTGGAGATCTCCGCTGCTCGGTCCCGTTTTGAGTTGCGGACTTTCCCGGTGGTGGAGTTCCCGGTCGTGTCCTCGACGGGGGAGGCGGGACAGCTTCTCGGCGCATCCCTGGCCGACGGGCTGCGCCAGGTGGTGCGGGCGGCCTCGACCGATGACGCAAGGCCCTTACTGACCGGAGTGCTGATCACCACCGAGGACAGTTCGGTCCGGTTGGTGGCGACGGACTCCTACCGCCTGGCGTTGCGTGACCTGCGAGGTACGAAGGGGATCTCTGACGGTACCGACGTGCTGGTCCCGGCCCGGGCATTGGCCGAGCTGCAACGCCTGTTGCCCGGAATCCAGGGCGGCGACGGCGGGGTTCTGGTGATCATGGGAACCCACGACATCACGTTCCGGGTGGGAGCGGTGGAGATTCGGACGCGGCTGTTGGACGGGTCATACCCGGACTACCGCCAGTTGATTCCGAGCGAGTACCCGAACCGTCTGCATGTCGGCAAGGAGTCGTTGTTGGGCGCGCTACGGCGGGTCCGGCTGCTCGTCCGGGACAACACCACCCCGGTCCGGTTGGCGATGCGGGCCGGGGGGGTGGACTTGTCGGTTGTGTCCCAAGAGGTGGGGGAGGCCAATGAGACCGTCGACGGGGACTTCTTCGGGGAGGACCTGGTGATCGCGTTCAACCCGTCGTATCTGATCGACGGCGTCGAGGCGGTTGCAGATGATGAGGTGATCATCGAAACCGCCGATCCGAGCCGTCCGGCGACCGTACGGGCGGCCGAGCGGCAGGACTACCGCTATCTGCTGATGCCGGTCCGGGTGTCCTGATCCGGGCGCCCAGGGTCCGGACGGGTCGAGCAACGCACGCCCGGCGTGCTCCAGCGGGTGTCCATGACCGACTTCCGTGTCTTCGCCGCGGCGATCGTCGAACCGGCCGAGGAGGGGACGACGGTCCTCACCGGGGCCAACGGGATCGGGAAGACGACCGTTCTCGAGGCGGTGGCATTCCTCGGATTGCAGCGCTCATTCCGCGGTGCGCCCCGCGAGGCGGTGATTCGAAACGGCGCCGAGCGCGGGTATGTGCGTGGTGAGCTGGTGGTCGAGGGCCGCCGGATCACGGTCGAGTTGGAACTCGCCCGTGGCGCGGGGTCGCGGGCCCAGGTCAACCGGCAACGGGCTCGGCGGCGGGAGTTGGCGGAAGCCGTACCGAGCACGGTCTTCTCGCCCGAGGACCTCGAAGTGGTCCGGGGCGGACCGGCCGGCCGCCGCCGGCTGCTCGACGACGCGTTGGTCGGCTTGGATCATCGAGCGGCGACGGCGCTGGACGGAGCGGAGCGGGCGCTGCGCCAACGCGGGGCCTTGCTGCGTCAGGCCGGTGGTCGGCTCAGCGCCGAGGTGGAGCGGTCGCTCGATGTGTGGGACGCGCGCCTGGCCACAGCCGGGGACGCGTTGGTCTCGGCCCGTCGGGTCCTCCTCGGACAGTTGCACCCGTTGGTCGAGGCGGCGTACCGGGCCCTGGCCGGCACCGTGCGGGTGGGATTGCGCTACGAGTCGAGCTGGTCCGGTCCCTACGCCGACGCGCTGGTCGCCCGCAGGCGGGAGGATCTACGCCGGGCGGCGACGACCGTCGGGCCCCACCGAGACGATGTCGTGATCGAGCTCGACGGCCGGGACGCGCGGCTCCAGGCCTCACAGGGGGAACAGCGCTGCCTCGCCCTCGGGTTGCGACTGGGTCTGCACCGTCTGCTGACCGCCCGCCTCGGCCGCCCGCCTCTGCTGCTGCTCGACGACGTGTTCTCCGAGCTCGACCCGACGCGCACCCGCGCCCTGGTTCTCCAGCTCCCCCCGGGCCAGTGCCTACTCACCACTGCTGTACCGGTGCCTTCGGGGGTGCAGGTAGCCAAGGTCCTCGACGTGGCCGGGCTCTCGACATGAGTGGCGGTGAGCGGGGCGGGGATGGACCCCGCCGGCTGACCGAGAGTCTGGACGTGGTGATACGGCGCGTCGCCCCGCAGAGCGCCGGCGAGTTCGGCACCATCTTCGGGCGGTGGGAGCAAATCGTGGGTCCGACGTTGGCCACACACGTCCGACCGGTTCGGGTAACCGACGAGGCGCTCGTGGTGGCGGCCGACCACCCGGCCTGGGCGACCCAGATCCGTGCGCTCGGCACCACCGTGCTGGCACAGGTCGCCGAGGCTGCTGGGTGGGCGCCGGCTCGGCTCGAGGTGGTGGTGCGCCGGGGCTGAGGACCGGGTCCCGAGGCGGCCGAAACCGCGGTTGACCTCGTGCTCTGTCGGGGGGAGGGAACGGTGCCCGGCCGCCGGGCGGGCACCGAACCGGGGGCTTCATCGACTAGAATCGGAGGCGTCAGCGGACGAACAAGAGGCTCGCCCGCTACGTCTGGAAGTGTGTGCCGACCTGACCTCCGGGCAAGGTCGCGCCCCGGCGTTGGAGTGTGGAGCGGTATTGCCTAAGCGTGGTGGTGAGGCGTACGACGCAAGTGCAATCACCGTTCTGGAGGGTCTCGAACCGGTACGTCTGCGGCCAGGGATGTACATCGGGTCGACTGGCCCGAGCGGCTTGCATCAGCTGGTCTGGGAGGTCGTCGACAACTCGGTTGACGAGGCGATGCAGGGGTTCTGCAGCCGGATCGATGTGACGCTGCTGGCTGACGGGGGTTGCCGGGTGACCGATGACGCCCGGGGGATCCCCGTCGACCCCCATCCGAGTTTTCCCGGGCGCAGCGCGGCGGAGATCGTCCTCACCACCCTGCACGCCGGGGGAAAGTTCGGCGGCGCGGGCTACAAGGTGTCCGGGGGTCTCCACGGGGTGGGGGTCTCGGTGGTGAACGCCCTTTCCAGCCGGTTGAAGCTGGAGATCGACAGTTCGCTGGACGGCAAGCGCCACGTGCTGGAGTTCAAGAACGGCGGGGAACCGGTCGGCAAGCTGAAAGTCCTCGGGCCCGCTCCGCGGGGGCGCACCGGCACGACGGTGACCTTCTGGCCGGACCCAAGTGTCTTCGAAGAAGTCGAATTTCGGGCGACCACGATCACCGAACGGCTGCAGATCATGGCGTTCTTGAACAAGGGCCTTGAGATCCGCTTCGTCGACGAGCGGGACCCCGAGGGCCAGCGGAGCACCTTCAGGTACAACGGCGGGATCGTCGAGTTCGTGAAGCACTTGAACGCGGCGCGCGAGTCGCTGTTCCGCAAGATCGCCTCCTACGAACAGGTGGAGAACAGCATGGAGGTCGAGGTGGCCCTCCAGTGGAACACCGGCTTCCACGAGAGCCTCCACTCCTTCGCCAACGGCATCTCCACGACCGAGGGGGGCATGCACGAGGAGGGGTTCAAGAAGGCTCTGACCAACGTGGTGAACCGCTACGCCCGGAGCAAGAACCTGTTGAAGGAGAAGGATGACAATCTGCTGGGAGAGGACATCCGCGAGGGTCTGACCGCGATCGTGTCCGTCCGCCTCACCGATCCCCAGTTCGAGGGCCAGACTAAGACCAAGCTCGGGAACGTCCCGATGCGCTCGCTGGTCGAACGGGCCACCAACGAGAAGCTGGCCGAGTGGTTGGAAGAGAACCCACGCGAGGCCAACCAGGCGGTCCAGAAGGCCATGCTCGCGGCAAGGGCGAGGGTGGCGGCGCGCCAGGCCCGGGACCTGACGAGGAGGAAGTCCGCGCTCGACGGGGCCGGATTGCCGGGCAAGTTGGTCGACTGCTCCTCGCGCGACCCCAGGGAGTGCGAGCTGTTGATCGTGGAGGGGAACTCCGCCGGCGGCTCGGCCAAGGACGCCCGTGATCCCCGCACCCAGGCGGTCCTGCCGATCCGGGGCAAGATCTTGAACGTCGAACGGGCCCGCATCGACAAGATGCTGAAGAACGCCGAGATCCAGGCATTGATCGCCGCGATCGGTGCCGGCCTGGCCGAGGACTTCGACGTCACGAAGATCCGATACCACAAGGTCATCGTGCTGGCCGACGCCGACGTCGACGGCTCCCATATCCGGACCCTGCTGCTCACGTTCTTTTTCCGTCAGATGAAGGCCCTCGTCGAAGGGGGCTTCGTCTACGTGGCCCAGCCACCTCTGTATTCGACGCTCGTGGGGAAGGAGAAGATGTACCTCCGCGACGACGCGGCCAAGGACACCTTCTTGGCTGAGAACCCGAACCACAGGGCGGATTTCCAGCGGCTGAAGGGGCTCGGTGAGATGGACTTCGACGAGCTGAAGGACACCACCGTCGATCCGGCCCGGCGCACCCTGCTCCAGATCAGCGTGGAACAGGCGGCGCTGGCCGACGAGGTCTGCGCCATCTTGATGGGCGACGACGTGGAGCAACGGCGGCACTTCATCCAGACCAATGCCAAAGACGCCCGCTTCCTGGACATCTAGAGAGCCGCGACGACATGCCGAGCAGAAGGACCACGAGGAGCGCCGGGGCGTCGACCAACGGGCAGGGCACCAATGGCCAGGGACCGGGGGACGCGGAGGTCGTCCTGGGCTTCATCGAGCCCATCGAGATCCAAGAGGAAATGGAGCGCTCGTTCATCGAGTACTCGATGTCGGTCATCACCGCCCGGGCCCTGCCCGACGTGCGGGACGGACTGAAACCGGTGCAGCGCCGCATCCTCTACACGATGTTCGACCAGGGGCTGCGGCCCGACCGACCCCACGTGAAGTGCGCCGAGGTCGTGGGCCGGGTCATGGGTACCTACCACCCACACGGCGACGGCGCCATCTACGACGCACTGGTCCGGATGGTCCAGGACTTCAGCATGCGTCACCCGCTCATCGACGGCCACGGGAACTTCGGCGGCACCGGTCCCGACGAGGGGCCTGCGGCCATGCGCTATACCGAATGCCGGCTCGAGACGCTCACCATGGAGTTGATGGCCGGCATCGACGAGGAGACGGTGGACTTCGGTCCGAACTACTCCAACGCGACCGAGGAGCCGCTGGTGCTACCGGCGCGGTTCCCCAACCTGTTGGTCAACGGGTCTGAGGGGATCGCGGTCGGGATGGCCACGAAGATCGCCCCGCACAACCTGGGTGAGGTGATCGACGCGACGGTCCATCTCATTGACCATCCTGACGCCACGCCCGACGACCTCATGAAGTTCGTGCTGGGGCCGGACTTTCCCACCGGGGCGTTGATCCTCGGCCGCCAGGGGATCCACGACGCCTACCGCACCGGCCGGGGGTCGATCCGGATGCGGGCGGTGGCAGAGGTCGACGAGCAGCGGGGGGTGACGAGCATCGTCGTCACCGAGCTTCCCTACCAGACCTCGGTCGAGGTGGTGGAGCAGAAGATCCATGACCTGGTCCGCTCGGGCGACCTCGACGGGATCGCCGAGGTGCAGAACGACTCGGCCGCCCGCAAGCCGCGGCTGGTGATCCGGCTCAAGCGTGACGCCAACGCCAACGTCGTGTTGAACAAGCTCTACAAGCACACTCCGTTGCAGGGGACGTTCGGGATGAACACCCTCGCGCTGGTCGACGGCGTCCCGAGGACCCTCAACCTGGCCCAGCTGCTCGGCCACTACGTGGCCCATCAGGTCGAGGTGATCACCCGGCGTTCGGAGTACCAGCTCCGCAAGGCCCAGGCCCGGGCCCACATCGTCGAGGGGCTGCTGCGGGCGATCGACATGCTCGACGCGGTGATCGCCACCATCCGGGCGTCCGAAGACCGGGCCGCGGCCCGGGCCGCGTTGATGGCCGAGCCGTTCTCCTTCAGCGAGGAGCAGGCCAACCACATCTTGGACCTCCAGCTGGGCCGGTTGACCAGGCTGGGCCGCAGCGAGCTGGAGCAGGAACTGGCCGGGTTGCAGGCGACGATCGCCGAGCTCGAGGCCATCCTGTCGGACGACGCCAAGCTGCGGGGGGTCATCAAGACCGAGCTGGCCGAGGTGCGGGAGAAGTTCGCCGACCCCCGCCGGAGCGTGATCACCCACGACCCGGGCGAGCTGGCGATGGAGGACCTCATCAACGATCAGGAGATCGTGGTCACCATGACCGCCGCCGGGTACGTGAAGGCCGTGCCGGCGACGGCCTTCCGGACCCAAGCCCGGGGCGGGCGCGGCGTGCAGGGGGCCCGGCTCAAAGAGGAGGATCTGGTCACCCACGTGGTCCACACCACGTCGCACGCCTACGTTCTCTTGTTCTCCGACACCGGCCGGGTCTACCGGCTGCGCGGGCACGAGATCCCGACCAAGGACCGGACGGCCCGGGGCACGGCCCTCGTCAACCTCCTTCCCCTCGAGAGCGGCGAGACGATCCGCGCCATCGTCGACACCCGGGACTTCCCGTCGGACCACTTCCTCATGTTCGCTTCCGCCCAGGGACAGGTGAAGAAGACGGCCTTCAGCGAGTACGACAAGTCGCGACGCGAGGGCTTCATCGCCATCAGCCTGCGTGACGGCGACCGCCTGGTGCGGGTGATCGAGACCGCTGGCCAGGATGACCTGTTCGTCGTGACCAAGCAGGGGATGACCATCCGCTTCTCCGAACGCGACGTGCGGCCGATGGGCCGGGATGCCGCCGGGGTCCGGGGGATCAAGCTACGCTCCGACGACGAGGTCGTCTCCTGCGACGTGGCCCGGGACGACGTGGACATCCTCATGGTGACCGACGCCGGCTACGGCAAGCGGACCAAGCTCGACCGGTTCCACACCCAAGCTCGGGGCGGGCAGGGGGTCCGGGGGATCAAGCTGACGGCTCGCCGTGGTGCGGTGGTGGCTGCCTTCATGGTCCCTTACGAGAGCGACATCCTGCTCGTGTCCTCGGGGGGCGTGACTATCAGGACCTCGGTGCGCGAGATCGCCTCCCAGGGCCGCGACGCCACCGGGGTGCGGGTCATGAACCTCGACGAGGGCCAGGCCGTGGCGGCAGTGGCGCCGGTGGCGGCCGAACAGGACTGAATGCCTGGAGGCGGGGCCTCCCCCGGTGGGAGACCTTGGGTTCTCGACGGAACCAATCACCGACCTGAGCCAGACGAGGCGGGACATCTGGGTGATGGACGAGAGCACAACGATCCTCGAGGAGGCACCCTGGCCCTGGTGCCGAGAAGGTGAAGGGGGTCGCGCCGCTCGCCGGCAAGACGGATCGCATCGACGCCCGGATCCGGGCCGAGCGGTCGCGCCGGGATGTCGTGTCCGCCATCTGGCTTCTTTCACCCGAGGTCCGAGGGGCACGAGCGCCCGCCCGCTGACGGCTCCACCTCGTCAGGCGTCGCGCCGGCGTGGCAAGAACCCTCGCCACGCCACGCAGCTCGCATCGGGCATCCATGCCCGGTGCGACCACCTTTCGTGCCGCTCCTCATGAGCGCGCCGGGGCTCGCCTCTCCTCGCCGAAGAAGCGCTGCGGCTCCAGCGGGCGGGTCCCGGCGGCACGGACCACCGGGGGCCGTTGTCGAAGAACGGGCCCCAGCACTTGCGCTCGGCGCGCACCGAGGCCGCCACCCACGCCGGCCGACACCGCCTACCGGGACCACTCCCAGTGGGCGGGCCCCGATGACTGGTCCAGCCGCTATGCGAGTGCTGACTGGTGTCGGTCGTGCCAGGCAGCGGGGACGAAGGTCGCCCGGGTCGACGTCGCTCGCACGCTGGCCGAGGCCATCTGGCACATGTTGAGGACTAGAGCGTTCGCCCCCTGCACCAAGCCCGCCCGCCCATGACCGCTACCGATCACTCGTACCGCCAGGCCCCACGCCTGGTCCTTCGAGGACCCTCGAGTGCGATGGCGACCGGAGCGAGTCTCTCAGCCGACCTGACCCCGCCATCGACGAGGCGACAGCGAGATGAGCACCGCTTCGAGCCATGACGGGAGACCCATTTGGCTCCCAGGGTCGCCAGCGCTCGGACTGCGGACCCTCAACGAAGGTGGCTGGCGTGACCGGACCCGACTCCACCTTGAGCCCGGCTCCATCCGCTGGCGGCCCGGCGCTGGCGACGACGATCCGTCCCTCGACAGCCCGCCCCGCGTCAGGGAAAGCCGGGGTCCGGACCCGGTTGGCGGGGCGTGGCCCCCGGCCCCGGCCCCTACTGGGCGGTGAAGGTCATCATGAACGGGGCCCCCGGGGGGACGTAGGTCCCGATCAGGTGGTGGTCGACCCGTACGGCGATGCGGGCCGCGATGGAGCCGATCCGGACCACCAGCTGGTGATTGGCTGGAACCACCTGGGACTGGCCGTTCTTCAGGACCCCTTCGTAGGAGGGTGCGGTCGAGAGCGGCCCGGTGGCCTGCACCCAGGTCTCGCCCCCACTCGCGCTGATCTGCACCTCAAAGCGCGGGCTCGTGACCGAGAAGGTGGCCTGGGTCCCGGTCGCCGAGACCAGGTGCATGGACGGTGCGGCGGTGATGGCGGCGGTCGTGCCGATCGTGCCCGTCCCGCCGCCGCTCCCCGGGGACGGCGCGATCGCCCCCTGGCTGGTGTAGGGGAGGCGCAGGCGGGCCAGCCACTGGGGGCGGACCCGGTTGAGCACCAGCCAGGCGGTGCCGATGAGGACCAAGACCAGAGCGACTACGACGGCGGCACGGACCGCCGCCATCCCGAAGCCGTCGCCCTGTCGGACGGCCGGGGTCTTGCCGGTGTCGGCCATCACGACCGGCACCTGGGCGGTCGAGCTGTGGCGTTCGGTGAAGACCGGGAGCCCGACCGAGGTCGGCGGCGCGACCCGTTTGGGCATGGAGAGGGGGATCGCCTTGGTCTCGAGCTCGGGCCCCGGGGAGGACGCCGGCGGGGAGGACGCCGGCGGGGGGGTCCCGACGGTGGTGAGCCGACCGGTGCCGTCGGCATCGTCGTGGACCACGACCACCGGGAGGGTGTACGGCGCCACCGGCCAGTGCTCGACGAGGGTCACGACGAACTGGTCCCCGGGGAGCCCGAGGAAGCTGGCGTAGCTGCCCAGCGCCTTCAGGATCTCCACCCGGTCGGGAAGGCGGTCGACTGTTCCGGACTCGAGGTCCGAGAGGTGGTCGAGGGGGATCCCGGTCTGCTGGCTGACCTGGAAGAGCTCGAGGCGCTGGGCTGAACGGGTCTGGCGGAGGACCCGCGCCAACTCCGGGACCGAACCCGGCCTGGGCGACGCCCCCGTGCGACGGCCCGGACCGTCACGGTGCAAGATCACCGGCCACCTCGCCCGAATCCCCGTTACCCGCCGGCCGACGGGCACCCCCAGCGTAGTGCCCGACCAGCCATTTCGGTCGTGCCCCGCCGAGCGTGGCAGCGAGGCGGGTTGTCGGCAACGGGCCGGCCGACGACGAGAACGCCCCGAGGCGCTTCAGCCCGGCCGGCAGAGCACCTCACCGTGGAGAACCGCGAACCAGCCGTCGGGCTCGTCGGCCCACCGGAGCCAGCCTCCGGCCAGCTCCATCAGCTCGGCCCGGTCGGCCAGGCCCAACTCGACCGCCCGGTCACCGAGGGCGCTCGTGCTGACCCGTTGCGCCCAGGTCTCCGCCCACCAGCGCCGGTCCTGCGGGGAAGCGAAGCACCAGGCCGAGGCCGATACGCGTACCTCGTCGTAGCCGGCGGCCCGAGCCCAGGCCCCGAGTCGCCGTCCGGCGTCAGGTTCGCCCCCGTTTGCTCGGGCGACCCGGCGGTAGAGCTCGAGCCAACGGTGGAGTTCGGGGACGTTGGGGAACCAGGTCATCGCGCCGTAGTCGCCGTCGCGAGCCGCCACCAGGCCACCGGACCGGCAGACCCGGCCCATCTCTTGCAACGCCGCTACCGGGTCGGCGACGTGCTGGAGCACCTGGTGGGCGTGGACCACGTCGAAGACTTGGTCACCGTGGGGGAGCGCGAACACGTCGGCCGCCTCGAAGGGCACCCCGGCGACCATTCCACCCACCTCGAGTGCGGCGTCGAGGCCCACCACCGCGCCCGGGGCGACCAGTTCGGCCAGGTCGGCGGTGACGGTGCCGGGGCCGCAGCCCACGTCGAGGAGGGACATGCCCGCGCTGAGGTGGGGGAGGAGGTAGGCGGCCGAGTTCTCCGCTGTGCGCTGTTGGTGCGACCGCAGCACGCTGGCGTGATGGCCGTGGGTGTAGCGGGCGGAGCCGGAGGTTGCGTTGCTCGTCGAAGGGTCCCCGCTCATCGGTCCCATATCCTGTCGGATGCAGGATCCCGGGAAGAACCGGCCGGTCGCTTCGGTGACGGAGCGTCGGTCGGCCCGAAGACGGTGGCCGTCACCGACCGGCGACCCGGCGTTCGAGGATTCCCAGGTCAGCTCGGGTGGGCGAGGGGGGACTTGAACCCCCACATCCTTTCGGACACAGGAACCTGAATCCTGCGCGTCTGCCTATTCCGCCACTCGCCCGAGTCGGCTCAGGCTAGTCAACGGGCGACCCCCACTCCACCCGCCACCAGGGCATGCGCGGCCCGGTCGAGCCCAGATTCGGGGGTTTGCCCAGTAGGATGTCCCAGACCATGGGACTCCAACAGTTCGAGGACCGACTCGAGCGCCTTGTGGAAGGAACATTGGCCAGGCCCTTCCGAAGCAATCTCCAGCCGGTCGAGATCGGACGTCGACTTACCCGCGAGATGGACCTCCACCGTCGGGTCGGGGTGCGCGGGCTCATCGCCCCCAACGCCTTCGCGGTGACGCTCGCCCACCCGGACGTGGAGCGGTTCTCCAACTTCCTCGATTCGCTGGTCCGGGAGCTGGCTGAGGCGGCCCGCGACCACGCCCGCAGCGAGCAGTACATCTTCGTCGGACCGATCGACGTGCAGATCCTGGAGGGCCCAAGGCTGCGGGCCGGTCGGTTCCATGTGCTCGCCGAGGTCATGGAAGGAGCCGACGGGCTGGTCCCGGCCGAGCTGGTGCTGCCGGGCGGCGGCCGGGTGCAGATCGAGGTCGACGCGGTGGTGATCGGCCGGATGCCCGAGTGCACCGTGGTGCTGAGCGACCCCAACGTCAGTCGTCGCCACGCCGAGGTGCTGAGGGTCGAGGACAACTTCGTGGTCCGCGACCTCGGGTCGACCAACGGCACCAAGCTCAACGGGGC
>DAHUZS010000078.1 GCA_027315045.1 Acidimicrobiaceae bacterium | reverse complement strand
TCGACTTCGACCACGCGCACCGTCGCCCCCCCATGGACATGAAGGACGTGCTCGGGGGCAAAGGGGCGAACCTGGCCGAGATGACGTCGGTCCTGGAGCTGCCGGTGCCGCCCGGGTTCACCATCTCCACCGGTGCCTGTCGCGCCTACATGGTCGGTGGGTGGCCCGAGGGCCTGGACATCCAGGTGGCCCGGGGCCGTCGCCGGCTGGAACGGGCCATGGGCAAGGTGATCGGCGAGGCGGGGGACCCGCTGCTCGTCTCGGTCCGCTCGGGGGCGATGTTCTCGATGCCCGGGATGATGGACACGGTCCTCAACCTCGGGCTGAACGACCTCTCGGTGCTCGGGCTGGCCGCCCAGACGAGCGACGACCGGTTCGCCTATGACTCCTACCGGCGGTTCGTCGCCATGTACGCCCGGATCGTGCTCGATCTGCCCGGTGAACCCTTCGACCAGCGGTTCGAGGCGGCGAAGGAGCGCACCGGTGCCGCCTCCGACGCGCTGGTCCCCACCGAGATCCTGGTCGAACTGGTCGCCGAGTACCAGCGTCTGGTCGAGCGGGAGACCGGGCGGGCCTTCCCCCAGGACCCCGACCTCCAGCTGCGCGGGGCCATCGAGGCCGTCTTCAGGAGCTGGAACGGCGCCCGGGCCCGGGCGTACCGGGAGCGGGAGCACATCCCCCACGACCTCGGCACGGCCGTCAACGTCCAGGCGATGGTGTTCGGCAACCGCGACGACCGGTCGGGCACCGGGGTCGGGTTCACCCGCGACCCGGCCACCGGAAAGCGGGGCGCCTACGGCGACTTCCTCGTCAACGCCCAGGGAGAGGACGTGGTGGCCGGCATCCGCAACACCGAACCCCTCTCGGCCTTGAAGGAGCGGTTCCCCGCGGTCTACCGCGAGCTCATGGCGATCTTCGATCGGCTCGAGCGTCACTACCGGGACATGTGCGACACCGAGTTCACCATCGAGCAGGGCCGCCTGTGGATGCTCCAGACCAGGGTGGGCAAGCGAACCGGCCGGGCCGCCCTGAAGATGGCGGTGGACATGACCAGGGAGCGGAACATCGCGCTGTCCCGAGCCGAGGCGGTCCAACGGATCACCGAGGACCACCTCGAGTCGGTCCTCCACCCCCAGTTCGTCGCAGGCGTCGAGTTGGAGGTGCTCACGAGGGGGCTGGGCGCGTCGCCGGGGGCGGCGGTCGGCCGGGCCTACTTCACCGCTGACGACGCGGCCGCGGCCGCGGGCCGCGGCGAGCCGGTCATCCTGGTGCGCTCGGAGACCTCGCCCGAGGACGTCCACGGCATGCTGGCGGCGGAGGGCGTCCTGACCGCCCGGGGCGGCCTCGTGAGCCATGCCGCCGTGGTGGCCCGGGGCTGGGGCAAGCCGGCGGTCGTGGGGGCCGAGGCCCTGCGGCTCGCCGACCGCTCAGTCTCGGTGGGGGGCGTCAGGGTGGTCGAGGGCGACTGGCTGTCCATCGACGGGACCGACGGGTCGGTGGTGCTCGGGCGGGTCCAGTTGACCCACGCCGAGCCGTCGCCGGAGTTCCGCACCGTCTTATCGTGGGCCGACGATCTCCGCCGGGGACGGCTGAAGGTGCGGGCCAATGCCGACAACGGACCCGACGCGGCCAACGCCCGAGCCATGGGGGCCGAGGGGATCGGGTTGTGCCGGACCGAGCACATGTTCCTGGCCGAGGACCGGCTTCCCATCGTGCGCCGGATGATACTGGCCGACACCCCCGAGGACGAGAAGGCGGCCTTGGAGGAGCTCCGGGTGGCTCAGCGGGCCGACTTCGTCGAGATCCTCGCGGCCATGGACGGCCTGCCGGTCACAATCCGGCTGCTCGACCCGCCGCTCCACGAGTTCCTGCCCTCGACCGAGGAGCTGGCGGTGAAGGAGGCGACGGTCGGCCTCGACGAGGAGGAGCGTCGCCTGTACCACGCCGCGCTGGCGTGGCGAGAGGTCAACCCGATGCTCGGCACCCGCGGGGTGCGGCTCGGGGTGATCAAGCCGGGCCTCTACGGCATGCAGGTCAGCGCCTTGATGGAGGCTGCCCTGCAGCGTCTGGCCGACGGGGGACGCCCGATCATCGAGGTGATGATCCCGCTCACCGTGTCGGGTCCCGAGCTCGCCCTGGCCCGAAGCTGGGTCGAAGAGGCGGTCGCGAGCGAGCTCGGGGCGGCCGCGGGGCGACGCCGGAAGATCGAGGTCAGCATCGGCACCATGATCGAGACCCCGCGGGCCGCGCTGCGGGCCGGTGAGTTGGCCGAGTACGCCGACTTCTTCTCGTTCGGGACCAACGATCTGACCCAGATGACCTTCGGGTTCAGCCGGGACGACGTCGAGGGCCGCATGATGTCGGCCTATCTCGAGGCCGGGCTGCTCCCGCGGAACCCCTTCGACGTTGTCGATGCCGACGGAGTGGGGGAGCTGGTCCGCATGGGGGTGCAGCGGGGCCGGGCGGTTCGATCCGATCTGAAGGTCGGTGTCTGTGGGGAGCACGGCGGCGACCCGGCGTCGATCGACACCTTCTACCGTGCCGGGCTTGACTACGTGAGCTGCTCACCCTTCCGGGTCCCGGTCGCCCGGCTGGCGGCCGCGCAGGCGGTCTTGGCGGCGGCTCCCCCGGAGCGCCCCAAACCCACCTCCAAGAGGGCTCGGGCCCGGGCGACGGAGATGCCGGGTCGACGGGTCACCTCGTCGGGCCGAGCGGCGTCCAAGCGCGCCGGGAAGGCGCCGGGGGCGAAGAAGGCGGCGAGGCGCCGGTAGGGGGAGGCGGCACCGAACGGCGCGGGCGAGCGCCGCGGTACGGTCCCTCCCGTGGCCATCCCCGTCGACGAGGTCGCCCAGGTCCGGGCGGCCACCGACATCGTGGCGCTCATTGGCGAGCAGGTGGCGTTGCGCCAGCAAGGTCGCCGCTTCGTCGGTCTGTGTCCCTTTCACGCCGAGAAGACGCCGTCGTTCAGCGTCAACGCTCAGGAAGGGCTGTACTACTGCTTCGGCTGCCAGGCCTCCGGCGATGCCATCAGCTTCGTCCGGGCGACCGAGGCAGTCGACTTCGCCGACGCGGTCCGCCGACTGGCGGCCCGGGCCGGGATCACCCTGCACGAGGACAGCGCCAAGGGCTCCGAGGGTGCCTGGCGGACCGAGCTCCTCGAGGCCATGGAGCGCGCAGTGGCCTGGTACCACGAGCGGCTCCTCTCCGCGCTCGATGCCGGGCCGGCACGGGAGTACCTGCGCTCGAGAGGCTACGACGGCGCCGTGGTCCGGCGGTTCCGTCTGGGTTGGGCTCCGACCGACTGGGACGCGCTGGCCAGCTCGTTGCGGCTCTCCGAACGGGTGTTGACCGCCACCGGGCTTGGCTTCGTGAACCGCCGCGGCCGTCGCCAGGACGCATTCCGTGGCCGGATCATCTTCCCGATCTGCGACCCCTCGGGCCGCCCGGTCGCCCTGGGGGGTCGGGTCCTCCCGCCCCGCCCCGGGCGACACGACGCACCCGAGCGCGCCGAGCCCAAGTACAAGAACTCCTCGGAGACGGCCATCTACGCCAAACGCCGGACGCTCTACGGGCTCAATTGGGCCAAACGGGATGTGGTGGCGACCGGCGAGGTCGTGGTGTGCGAGGGCTACACCGACGTGATCGGATTCTTCCAGGCCGGGGTGGAGCGGGCCGTCGCCACCTGTGGCACCGCGCTGGCCGAGGAGCACTTCCGGCTCCTGCGGAATTTCGGCAAGCGGATCGTGCTCGCCTACGACGCCGACGCCGCCGGCGAGACCGCCACCGCCCGGGTCTACGAGTGGGAGCGCCGTCACGAGGTCGACGTGGCCGTGGCCACTCTGCCACCGGGGACTGACCCGGCCGACCTCGCGGCGCGCGACCCGGCGGCGCTGGCCGGGGCGATCGCCTCGAGCCGACCGTTCCTGCAGTTCCGTCTGGACCGGGTGCTCCACGGGGCCGACCTGACCAGCGCCGAGGGCCGGGCTAAGGCGGCGGAGGCGGCCATCGCGGTCATCGCCGAGCACCCCGACGACCTGGTCCGAGACCAGTACGCGATGACCGTCTCGGACTTCTGCCGGATCGAGCCCGATGTGGTCCGGCGCCGCCTGGAGGAGGCACGCCGGGCGCCGGTGGCTCCGACTCGGGCCGACCGGGCCGACCGGGCCCGCCGGCGCGACGCACGACGGCCGGAGGCGGGTCAGGCCGATGAGGAGCGCAGGCCGACCCGGCCAACCCCGGAACGCTCGGCCCGGCCGGCCCGGGCCGATCCGTCGTCGCGGCCCGGTCTCGAGGCCCTCCGGCTGGCCGTGCACCGCCCGGAGGAGGCGGCGGAGCGGATGGAGCCGGTGCTCTTCGGTGACGAGCTGCAGCGCCGGGCCTTCCTCACGCTCTGCAGCTCCGAGAGCCTGCACGAGGCCATCGACCGCGCACCGGCCGACGTCGCCGACCTGCTCCGGCGGGTCGCCGTGGAAGAGCCGGTGGTGCCCGACGACGTCCCGGTCGATCCGGTGGAGGCGGTGGTGAGCCAGCTGCTCCGGGTGGCGACCCGTCGGGCCCTGGCCGATCTCCAGGTCCAGGCCCGAACCGATCCCCAGGGGCTTGACACCGCCGGGGAGGAGAGCGCCCGGGTGCGCCGCTGGCTGGAGGAGCTCGACGACCCGTCCGATGGCCGCGAGGCCGCGCGGCGGTTGCTAGCGTGGCTCGTCGACAGGCGTCGGGAGGATTGATGGCCGGGCGGGCCCCACGCGATCCCCGATCTCGGGGAAAGACCACACGCGCGCCGGGCCAGGTCGGCGCATCGAAGGCCTCGCCTTCCGCCCTCCCACTAGGGGTGGAGGCCGCCGTCTTCGAGGAGGTCCTCGCGCGTGGTCGAACCCACGGCGTGCTCTCCCAGGAGGACCTCATCGAGGCCGTCCGGGAGGTCGAGCTCAGCCAGGAGTTGATCGACCAGCTGGTTCGCCGGGTGGGCGAGGAGGGCATCGAGTTCGAAAGCGACGAGCACGCCCTGGGGGCGGCCGATGACGAGCCGGCCGCGCAGGTCGAGGAACGGCCCCGGGCGCGCGCCAAGCGGCCGCCGGCCGGCTCCGAGCGCCCGACGCCCGCCAACGGGTCGCGAGCCCGCAGTGCCCCGGCCAAATCCCGTGCACAGACCAACGGCGAGTACTACGGGTCGGGGGCCTCCGAGGACCCGGTCCACGCCTACCTGAAGGAGATCGGCAAGGTCGCCCTCCTGAGCGCCGAACTCGAGGTGGAGATGGCCCGGCGCATCGAGGACGGCCTGGCTGCGAGCGCCCGCCTGGCAGCCCTGGAGGGGGAGGGGGCGGGCGAGCCGAGCACCGATCCGGCCAAGGACCGCCGGCTCGTGCGCCGGGGTCAGCAGGCCAAGGAGGTCCTCATCGAGGCCAACCTCCGGTTGGTGGTCTCGATCGCCAAGCGCTACCGCAACCGCGGCCTGGCCTTCCTGGACCTCATCCAGGAGGGGAACCTGGGCCTCATGCGAGCGGTGGAGAAGTTCGACTACACGAAAGGCTTCAAGTTCTCGACCTATGCGACCTGGTGGATCCGCCAGGCCATCACCCGGGCCATCGCCGACCAGGCCCGGACGATCCGGATCCCGGTGCACATGGTCGAGACGATCAACAAGGTGGTGTGGGCCCAGCGCCAGCTCCTCCAGGAGCTCGGGCGCGAGCCCACGGCCGAGGAGATCGCGGCCCGGGTCGAGTTCCCCATCGAACGGGTGCGGGAGATCCAGCGGATCAACCAGGACACGATCTCACTCGAGCAGCCGGTGGGCGACGAGGACGACTTCAGCCTGTCGGACATCATCGAGGACCGCGCCGCCGTGGTTCCCGACGACGCGGCGACCCGGGCCATGCTCGACCAGGCCGTGAAGGAGGCCCTCGCCTACCTCTCGCACCGGGAGCAGGATGTCGTCCGCATGCGCTTCGGGCTCGAGGACGGGAAGATCCGGACGCTCGAGGAGGTGGGCAAGGCGTTCGGGGTGACCCGTGAGCGGGTCCGGCAGATCGAGTCGAAGACGCTGGCCAAGCTGCGGCGACCCGACGCCGCGTACCTGCTGCGTGACTATCTGGAGGAGGCCTGAGCACCCACTGAGCCCGTGAGGTCCTCGGGGGGCGGATGGTAACGTGCGCGGGCGCTCTCACGGGCCGATCCGGGGTAGCTCAACGGCAGAGCAAGCGGCTGTTAACCGCTAGGTTGAGAGTTCGAATCTCTCCCCCGGAGCTCTGGTTGCGATCTGCCTGAGGCTCAAGCTTCCTTCAATCGATGCTGCCGGCCTGAGCCGCCCACTCCCACTGCTGGCCTATCACCTTCGATATCAGGTCGAAGCCGGCGTCGTAGTGAAGCAGTGTCATCGGCTCTGTTCGGCCGTGGCGGCAATCAGCAGATCGGGGATCCTTCGCCCCCCGTTGGCTTCGCGAAGCGAGAGGGCGTTGTACTTGTCGGGCGCGTTGGACGTACTCGGAGGTGGTCTCGACCAGATCAATCACCGACAGGTCGGCCATGTCCTGGTCCCATTCCCGGGCATTGCGGCTGCCGTCGCAAATCTCTAGGTCCGTGATGCCTGCCCGACCTATGCTGTCAACGGCCAGTTTGATGTCCCCGTTCTTGGCCAAGTAGAAGTCCCCACCCCTCGCACTGCGATCAGGACTTTTGCGGGCCTCCCTTCTGCTTCGCTTCGCGCATGCGGAACGACTCGCCGTTGGTCAGGACGACGACG
>DAHUZS010000075.1 GCA_027315045.1 Acidimicrobiaceae bacterium | reverse complement strand
TGCCTACGTCGAGCGTCGTCGGGCCGAAGGCAAGAGCGACCGAGAGATCAAGCGATGCCTCAAGCGCTACGTCGCGCGTCAGCTCTTCCGTGTCCTCGAAGGCTCATCAGTGGGATTTGACGCGCCATAGGAGCGTCATTCAGTCGGTGTCGGTCGGGTGTTGGCCGTCGGCCCGGGCGTCGGCCAGGTGCTCGCTCACCTTCGCGTGGAGCTCGTCAAAGCGTCGTTGAACGACCGTGGCCACCTGGCGGGCCGGCTCGGGCAGGCGTTCGGCGATGGGCTCGAGGGTGGACCCGACGGTCCGGAGGGCCTCGGTGAACAAGCGGTCCACCTGACCGGCCCGACGGACGGCCTCGGTACGCATGGCGAGGTAACCCGGCCCGAAGGTCTCGTGGCTGGCCAGGCGCCGGCTCAGCGCGACCCGGCCGACTTGGAGCCGCTGGAGGCCCAGCACGCCGAAGCCGACCGCGGTGTCGACGGCACCCTTGGTGAATCGGCCGAAGCGGGCGATCTCGTCACGGTCGGTGAAGTCGGCGGGCATGGTGAGCCTCCTTAGCATGTTGGTCTCGTGCCTGATCTGCCTACGATTGTATCGCGTGTGTATAACAGTTGCAAGCATTCGTGGTTCCGGGGGCTCCTGCCGGTGGTGGCGCGGGACCAGTAGCCTCACCATCTCGTGGACACCCGCGCGCCTGCGGTGGTGGCGGTGGTGGTCACCAGGGACCCCGGGCCGTGGTTCGAGGGGACCCTCCGGGCCCTCGCCGCTCAGGACTATCCCGAGCTGGTGGTGGTCGTGGTGGCGGCGGGGGGCGCGGACCCGACCGAACGGGTGGGCCGGGTCTTCCCCGACGCCTTCGTCCGGGCGACCGAGGAGCCCCTCGCCTTCGGCGCGGCGGCAAACCAGGTCCTCGGCATGGTGGAGGGGGCGACCTTCTTCTTGGTCTGTCACGACGACTGCGCCCCCGACCCGTCGGCCGTCCGGCTCATGGTCGAAGAGTCGTTCCGGTCCAACGCGGCGGTCGTGGCCCCCAAGATGGTCAGCTGGGACGACCCGCTCATGCTGGTGCATGTGGGCATGAATGCCGACAAGACCGGCGCCGTGGTGGACCGGGTCCAGAGTCCCGAGATCGACCACGGCCAACACGACGGCGTGCGGGACGTCTTCGTCGCCCCGAGCGGATGTGTCTTGATCCGGGCTGACCTGATGACCGAGCTCGGCGGGTTCGATCCCGGGATCGTGGCCATGGCCGAGGACCTCGACCTGTGCTGGCGGGCCCAGGTGACCGGGGCCCGGGTGATCGTGGCCCCCGACGCCCGCGTCCGGCACCTGGAGGTCATCGCACCGGGCGTCGAGCCGGTGCTGACGGGCGCCGACGCCAGCGCCACCCTCCAGGCCCTCCAGCGCCGCCACGAGCTGCGCGCCGTGCTTAAGTGTTACAGCTCCCTGCACCTCCTCCGGGTTCTGCCCCAGGTCGCGGCCCTCAATCTCGGCGAGGTCATGGTCGCTTCGGTCGCCCGGGACCGAGGACGGGTCCGAGCGGTCCTCGGCGCCTGGCGGTGGAACCTGGCCCGTCGAGCCGAGCTCCTCGACGCTCGCCGGCGGGTGCAGCGTTCCCGAGCCGCCTCGGACAACCAGGTCCGCCGGAACCAGCTGCGGGGGAGCGCCCGGCTCTCCGAGTACGTCTCCAACGTGAGCCATCTCGGCTTCGAGGCCACCCATGCCCGGGTCGGGGCACTCTCCCGGGACGACGAGACCGAGGTGCCCGAGCTGACCGGCTCCATCGCCGGCGCCTTCTCCGAGGACGACACCTTCGACGAGGACTGGGACGACCGCGGCCGGCTGGCTCCGCGTGGTCCCAGCCGCTCGCGACTCCTGGCCAGCCGCCGTTCCCGGCTTCTGAGCGCGCTGGTGATCACCCTCTTGCTCGTGATCGGAGTGCGTCATCTGATCGGCGGCGCCTTCCCGGCCATCGGTCAGTTCCTCCCGCTCTCGTCGTGGCCGGCCACCTGGCACCAGTTCTTCGCCAGCTGGCACGCCCAGGGGGTCGGGACCACCGCCCCGTCGTCTCCCGCCTACGCCGCCCTTGGCGCGCTCGCCACCGTGCTCCTGGGCGGCATGGGGCTCACCCAGAAGGTGCTGATCTTCGGCTGTGTGCCGGTCGGCGCCTGGGGCGTCTCCCGCCTCTTGGGCCCCTTCGGCTCGCGCCGGGGCCGGCTGTTCGGGGCGGCGGCCTATCTGGGCCTCCCGCTCGTCTACGACGCCTTGGCCCGGGGGCGCCTCGACGCGATGGTGGCGTACGCGCTGGCCCCGTGGATCATCTCGACTCTCATGCGGGCCACCACCCTGGAACCCTTCGGTGTGGCGGCGCTCGGCCGTCACGGGCGCCAGCCGCGGAGCCAGCTGTTCGGCCTTGGGGTCCTCATCGCCATCGGCATCGCGTTCGTTCCCGCGATGGTCGTCGACGTGGCGATCGGCGCGTTCGGTCTGTGGTTGGGGTCGTGGTTTTCGAAGACGAGCGCCGAGGCGGTGCGGGCCGTTCGGGTGGCCCTCGGTGGCATCGGCGTCGCCCTCGTCCTGTGCGCACCGTGGGTCATCGGCGTCGCCCTCTCGGGCTCTCATGCCCTCGGGGTGCTCGGGCTGCCCTCCGCGCCGTCGCGTGCCGTCGGCTGGTCCGCCCTGCTCCGCTTCGATCTCGGCCCGGTCGGGGGGTCGGGCCTGAGCTGGCTGCTGCCGGTCGCCGGCCTCCTCCCGGTCCTGGTCGGGGCCGGACCCCGGCTGGCCTGGGCTGCCCGGCTGTGGACGATGGCGTTGGTCTCCTTCGGCCTCGGGCTCGTGGTCGACCGGGGCTGGACCGGCTCCTTCGCCCCCGGCGTCGACGTCCTCTTGGTGCCGGCGGCCGTCGCGGTCGCCGCGGGCGTGGGCCTCGGCGTCGCCGCGTTCGAGACCGACCTCATCGGCCAACGTTTCAGCTGGCGCCAGCTGGCCACTTCGCTCATGATGCTGGCGGCGGCGTTCGGGATGCTCCCGGTTGCCGCCGAGGTGACCAACGGGAGCTTCGGACTGCCCGCCAACGGCTACGAGCGCTCGCTGCAGTTCATCGCCACCCCCCGCGGCGACTCCTACCGGGTGCTCTGGCTGGGGGACCCCGCCGCGTTGCCGCTCGGGTCGTGGTCGATCTCGCCCGGCCTCGCCTATGCCACCACCGACACCGGCCCGCCGAGCGCGGCCGACCTCTATGCCCCGGCCGCGCCGGGTCCGGCTGATCAGCTGGCTACCGCCGTCGAATTGGCCCGAGCGGGCAAGACCGTGCACCTCGGCCGCCTGCTGGCCCCGGAGGCCGTTCGCTACGTGGTCGTGGTGGAGAACCTGGCCCCGAGCGCCGTCGGATTGGGCGCCGCCGTCTCCTACCCGGTCCCCGCAGACGTGGTCTCCTCGCTCGACCAGCAAGGGGACCTCCGCCAGGTTCCGGGCGGGGAGGGCTTCTTGGTCTACGACAACACCGCGACCATCCCCGAACGGGCGACCCGCACCGCCGGGCTCGTCACCGAGACCAGGGCGACGTCCGGTCCCGCCGCCGGCCTGACGGTGCCCTCGCCCGGGGACCTCTCGGGTTGGCACCCGGCGCTCGGGACCAACTCGGGCTCCGGCTACACCGGATCGGTGGGTGCAGGAACCCTCTATGCCGGCATGGCGCCGGCCGGTGATTTCCACCTCACGGTCGGGGGCACGTCCCTGCCGGTCGCCCCGGCGTTCTCCTGGGCGGCCCAGTTCAAGGTGGCCCGCGCCGGGCCTGGGATGCTCGCGTTCTCGTCCGTGCCGTTGGCCGGGATCGGGGCCGCCCTCGAGCTCGTTCTCTGGGTGCTGGTGGTCGGCCTGCTGCTCGACCGGCGCTTCGCCCTGCGGGGGCGGGTGCGGGCGTTGGCCAGTGCCCAGCCGAGCGAGACCATCCTTCGGCCGGCCGCGCCCGCGTCGGAGAGGAGCCGACGGCGCGAACGGGTCGGGGGACCGCCGTGAGCACCCGCCCGCCCGGCTTCTTCGACGACGGGACCGACGGCACGCCCGCCGATGCCTCCGAGCCGGCCCCGAGGCCCCGGTCGCCCTATCGCCTCGTCTTGGTGCTGGCGATCGTCGCGGCCGGGGTCGCCGGGGGGGTGGTGAACGCCGTGGTGTCCCGTCCCGCACCGATCCAGCCCCCTGGGGTGCCGCCGAACGAGATCGCGCCGGCCCCCGTCGAGTCCTCCGCCGGGTATTGCGCCGGCGGGACGCCGGCGAACGGCTCGACCGCCCAGGAGACCCTCCACCTCCTGAACACGACCGACCACGCGGCGACGGCCACCCTCAGCGCGGTGAGCGACACCGGGGCCCGCAAGAGCGAGCGGGTGGTGATCCCGTCGTTCACCCAGATCGAAGAGGTCCCCGGTGCCCTCGCCGGTGGCGCGTTCGTCGCCGCCACGGTGACGGTGGCCGGGGGTGGGGTGTTGGTCACCGAGTCCGTGGCCGGTCCGCTCGGCTGGTCGGCGACCCCCTGTTCGCGCGCCACCGCGACCGACTGGTACTTCGCCTCGGGCTCGACGGTCAACGCTGGGACACTGGCCATCTCGCTGTACAACCCGACCTCCACCGTGGCCGTGGTGGACATGACCTTCGCCACCCCCTCGGGCATTTCGCAGCCCCAGCCATTCGAGGGCATCGTGGTGGCGCCGGGGAGCCTGGCGGTCGAGCAGATCGACCGCTACGTCCAGGACGCCCGGTCGGTCTCGACCGTGGTCTCGGTCCGGACCGGCTCGGTGGTGGCCGCGGCGCTGCAGACGGTCTCGTCCAATGGTTCTCACGGGCTCTCGGTGCGGTTGGGTTCGCCCGAGCCCGAGCGGGCCTGGGCCCTCCCGCGCTCGATCGACCTCACCGGGGGGCTGAGCGTGCTCACCGTCTTCAACCCCACCTCCCGGAGCGAGCGGGTCCGGATCGACGTGCGGCCGTTCCGCTCCCCTCCGGCCTCCTTCACCCAGTTCGTCGCGCCGACCAGCGCGTGGGTGCTGGAGACGAGCGGCCAAAACCGGATTCCCGACGCGATCCCGTTCCTGGCCACCGTGCGGGTGGTCGGGAGAGGGGCGGGCGTGGTGGTCGACCGCAGCGTGGACGCCCCGAGCTCCTTCGGCGGGCCCCAGTTCGGAGCGATGAGCGCGCTCGGCCTGCCAAGTGGGACCCCCGGCGCGATGAGTGCCGTACTGCCCGGGCCCGGCACCGATGCCGACCCGGCCGTTCCCGGGGCCGGGGTGGCGACCCTCGATCTCTACAACCCCGGGGCGCGGGGGTTGTCGGCCACGGTGTGGGCCGTCCGCGGGAGCCATCTCGTCCGGGCGGCCCGGGCCGAGGTGGCGGCAGGGCGTGCCGTCAGCCTGGCGGCGACGGCCTCCATCGGGGTACAGCAGGCCGCGGGGCTCCGAGGGTTGGGCCTCGCCGCGTTGGTGGTCACGGCCAGCGAGCCGCTCTTAGTTCTCGAGGACCTGGTGCCGGCGGCCACCGCCGGGGTGGTGTCGTTGCCGGCGGTGGGTCGGGCCTCCGGCTGAGCCGGCTCAGCTCTCGCCCGGGCCCGGTGCGGGTTGGGGGGGTGGGCTCCACTGCGGCGGTGGCCACTGGGGTGCGGGCCAGCCCGACGGGGTGGTGCCCCGGGGCGCCGGCGGTTGTGCGGCCAGCGCGGCGGCGTGGGTCTGGACCGCTTCGGGCTCGGATTGGGTCACAGGCTCGTCCTCGCCGGCCGCTGCCTCGGAGGCCTCGGCCCGGGAGCCGTTCCCGTTGAAGGTGGGGGCCGCTTTCTTGCCAGTGGCGTGCACGGGCCGTCCGTAGGCGTCGTCGACCAGCCGGCCGACCATCGCCCCCTCGATGGTCTCGTCCTCGAGCAGGGCCTTGGCCACGGCGTCGAGCCCCTTGCGGTGACGGGAAAGGACCTCCAAGGCCCGCTCCTCCTGGGCCCGGAGGATCCGTTCGACCTCGTCGTCGATGATCTGACCGGTGTGCTCGGAGTAGTCCCGGGTGTGCATGAGGTCCTCGCCCAGGAACACCTGGCCCTGGGAGCCCCAGGCCATGGGGCCGATGTCCTCGCTCATGCCCCATTCCCGCACCATCTTGCGGGCCAGTTCGGTGTTGCCCACCAGGTCGTTGGCGGCCCCGGTGGAGAGGTCGCCGTAGACGAGGAGCTCGGCCGCCCGGCCGCCCATCCGCACGCACAACGCGTCTTCGATGTGGCTGCGAGGATGGATGTGACGCTCTTCCATCGGGAGCTGCTGGGTAACGCCGAGGGCCATTCCGGTGGGGAAGATGGTCACCTTGTGCACCGGGTCGGCGTTCTCGAGCACGTAGGCCAAGACGGCGTGCCCGCCCTCGTGGTACGCGACGCGCTCCTTCTCGTCGTCCGAGAGGATCAACGACTCGCGTCGCTGGCCCATGAGCACCCGGTCTCGGGCCGACTCGAAGTCGGCCATGGCGATGGAGGGCGAGCCCCGCCGCACCGCGTGCAGGGCGGCCTCGTTCACCAGGTTGGCCAGGTCGGCCCCGCTCATCCCCGGGGTGCCCCTGGCCACGAGGTCGAGGTCGACGTCGGGGCTCATCCGCTTGTCCCGACAGTGCACCTGGAGGATGGGCAGGCGCTCGTCGAGGTCGGGGAGGGGCACCACGATCTGGCGGTCGAACCGGCCCGGTCGGAGCAGCGCAGGGTCCAAGATGTCCGGCCGGTTGGTAGCGGCGATCATGACGACGCCCTCGGCCGGGTCGAACCCGTCCATCTCCGAGAGCATCTGGTTGAGCGTCTGCTCCCGTTCGTCGTGGCCGCCGCCCAGCCCGGCGCCCCGCTTTCGGCCGATGGAGTCGATCTCGTCCACGAACACGATGGCCGGGGCCTGCTTGCGGGCCGTCTGGAACAGGTCCCGCACCCGTGAGGCGCCGACGCCGACGAACATCTCCATGAAGTCCGAGCCCGAGACTGAGAGGAAGGGCACGCCGGCCTCGCCGGCCACCGCCCGGGCGAGCAGGGTCTTGCCGGTCCCCGGCGGGCCCACCAAGAGGACCCCCTTGGGGATCTTGGCCCCGATCTCCTTGAAACGGGCCGGCGTCTTCAAGAAGTCGACCACTTCGGAGATCTCCTGTTTGACGCCGTTGTAGCCGGCGACGTCACCGAAGGTGGTCGAGGGCCGTTCGGCGCTGTACATCCGGGCTCGCGAGCGACCGATCGACATGATTCCGGACATCTGTCCCCGGGCCTGTCTGGTCATGAGCCACATGACCGCGGCGAACAGGCCGACCAGGAGCACGTACGGGAGGATCGCCGAGAGGATGCTCGAGGAGGGCTGGGAAAAGTTGACCGCCAACCCGTCCTTGCGCATCGCGTTGACGTCGGTCTGGCTGTAGGGGTTGGGGCCCTGGCTGGTGTAGTTGGCGCCGTCGGTGAGCTTGCCGGTGATCACCCCGGTCGAGTTGTCGATGGTGGCGGTCGCGACGTGGCCGGCCTTCACGTCCTTCAGGTAGTTCGCGTAGTTGATCGAGGTGGCCGAGGAGTGGGGGAGGAGCGAGGGGACCACGAGCACGGCCAGGACCGCGACGATGAGCACGGTCCAGATCCAGCGCCAGCTCTGGTCGTTGCCGGGGTTCGGGTTGTTCCCGCCGCCGGTGTTCGGCAGGCGGTTCGGCCGGTCCGGCCGTGACGGACTCACCCGGCCATGCTATGCGCCGGTGCCGGAGCCATGGTACCGGCCGGGCCCGTCGCGGATTGGCTCCACGCTGGAAGAACGCGTGCCGAGGCCCGCGGCTGCGCTCCTGAGCGCCCCAAGATGACAAAACCCCGGCAGTATCGTGGCTCGATGGCCTCCTCCGGCGACGACGAGGGGCGCGACGTCCGCCCCGGAGTCCCGGAGCACGGAGCGAAGTGGTGGTCGCCCGGATCGAGCCCGGGGCACTGGTGGGCCCCGGGGCCCGGGGAGGCGCCGAGCACCGTTCCGGCCTCACGCGCCGATGCCGGCTGGTGGGTGGTGTTCGCCGCCATCGGCTTCGTCGTCGGCCAGGTGGTGGCCCTGATCGCCGTGGACCTGGTGGCATCGATCACCGGCAACGGAGTTCGGCTCAGCGCGATCTCCCAGCTGGCCGCACCGCCGGCCTGGTACATCGGCTCGGGGCTGGTGGGCCTGTGGGTGGGGTTCTTCGTTGCGCCGGTCCTGGCCGTCCGGGCGCGCGGGAGCGGGCATTTGGTTTCCGACCTCGGGATCTCGTTCCGCCCGGTCGACGTGGCCGGCGTCGCGATCGGCATCGGCGGGCAGGTGCTGGTGACCCTCCTCTACCTCCCGTTCGTCTCGCACCTGAAGAACTTCCAGGCCCCCACGACCAAGCTCACCGGGGGGGCGCACGGGGGCTCCTTCGCCGTGATCGCCATCATGACCGTGCTCGGGGCACCGTTCTTCGAGGAGCTGTTCTTTCGTGGGGTCCTCTTCAAGGGCCTCCTCGGGCTCCTCGGCGCGACCGGCTCACGGCTGAGGCAGGCCGGGGCTAAGGCGGGGACGATCGCCGTGGCGGTGGTGGCCGACGGGCTGCTCTTCGGCCTCGCTCACGCCGAGCTCGAGCAGCTGGCCGGCCTGGCGGTCTTCGGGTGCATCCTGGCCGCGGTCGCGCTGCGGACCGGTCGGTTGGGGATGAACATGGTCGCCCACGCGACGTTCAACCTCGTCGCGGTGCTCGCCATCGTCTCCAGCCGAGCGGGGCTCGTCCACTGATGGACCTCGGGTCCACCGGGCTCGGGACCGAGTCGCCTTCGGTCCACATCCACCCCGAGCCGCCCGCCCCCGTGCTCACCCCGTCGTCGTCGTTTCCCGGGTGGCTCCCGCGTGTCGCCAGCGCGGCGGTGATCATGGGGGTGATCGTGGTGGTGCTGTGGCAGATGCACCTCAACCTGCTGCTCACCAACACCACCACGACCGGCGGGGACACCGGTTCGCACTTCATCATGCCTGCCTTCTTGCGGAACCATCTGCTCTCGAACGCCAGGCTCACCGGCTGGGATCCCGGCTGGTACGCGGGCTACCCCATCTACACCTTCTATTTCGTCCTTCCCGACCTCATCGCCGCGCTTCTCAGCTACCTCATCCCCTACGGCGTGGCCTTCAAGCTCATGACCGTCCTCGGCTCCGTGCTCATGCCGGTCGGCGCCTGGGCCTGCGGACGCCTCTTCGGGCTCCGCTCGCCGGGCCCGGCGGCCCTGGCGGCGGCCACCTTGCCCTTCCTCTTCGACTACACCTGGACCATCTACGGGGGGAACCTGTTTTCCACCCTGGCCGGTGAGTACGCCTTCTCCCTGGCCGTCCCGTTGGCCCTGGTCTTCCTGGGTCTGTTCGCCCGGGGCCTGCATACCGGGCGGGGGCGGGGTTTGGCGGCGGTGGTCCTGGCCCTGTGCATCGTCACCCACGTCATCCCGGCCCTCATGGCCCTGGCCGGTGCGGCGGTGCTGGTGGTCCTCGAACTGCTGGGTGACGTCGTCCGGGCTGACGACGCGATGCCCGACCGTTCCGGCCGGTGGCGGCTGCGGGCTCTGTGGTGGGGCTCCTCCACCGTCGGCCTTGGCCTCGCGCTCTCGGCCTGGTGGCTCGTGCCGTTCGTCCTCGACCTCCGCTACTCGACCCAGATGGGGTACGTGAACATCACCACCTTCGTGACCCTGTTCTTTCCGAGGGCCGATCTCTGGGCATTGATCTTGGCCGGGGTGGCGGTCCTGGTGGCCTTGGCCACCAGGAGCCGCTTCGGCATCCTCTTCGCCGTGCTCGGCGGGTGCGCGGCACTCGGTGTCCGTTTCGATCCTCAAGGTGCCCTCTACAACGTCCGGCTGCTCCCGCTGTGGTTCCTCTGCGTCGACCTGATGGTCGGCTGGCTGGCCGCCGTCGTCATCCGCGCGGTCGTGCTGGCCTGGCGGAACTGGCGCCGATCAGCCGACGAGCTGCGCGTCCCGCCGGTGGTGCGCCGCTACCGCTTCGCTCCGGCGGCCGTCGCCGGACCCCTCGCGGTGTTGCTGGGCGCGCTGGCGGTGGTGATCCCGCCTTTCATCCTGCCGGCCAGCGCGTTGCCGGTCACCCCGGGGGCCGAACAGGTGACCTACTGGGCGGCATGGAACTACCAGGGCTTCGAGGGCGCGCCGGCGTACCCCGAGTTCCGGGCGCTCATGGCCACCATGACCAATGTCGGCGAGCACCACGGCTGCGGGCGGGCCATGTGGGAGTACGACGCCAACGAGAACCGTTTCGGCACCCCCGAGGCGCTCATGGACCTGCCGTACTTCACCGGCGGTTGCATCGACTCCATGGAGGGGTTGCTCTTCGAGTCCTCAGCCACGACCCCCTACCACTTCTTGAACCAGGCCGAGCTGTCGCCCGCACCCTCCGAGCCGATGGTGGGCCTCGACTACGGACCGGTCGACGTCCCCCTCGGGGTCGAACACCTCCAGCTGCTCGGGGTGCGCTACTTGATGGTCGACACCACCTCGGTGATCGACGCCGCGCTGGCTGACCCGGCCCTCCACCTGGTGGCCACCACCGGGCCCTGGCACTCCTTCTACGGGAACCAGGCGCTCTCGATCACCTGGGATGTGTTCCAGGTCTCGGACTCCGCCCCCGTCGTCGCCCTCCACGATCGTCCGGCCGTCGTGAAAGGGGTCGGTCAGGCCCAACCGAGTTGGCTGCCGGTCGCCCAGTCCTGGTACCTCGATCCGGCCCGCTGGGCCGTCGAGCTCGCCGCCGACGGCCCGGTCGACTGGCCGCGAGTCAAGGCCGGCCAGCTACCCCCGAGGATCCCGGTGGCGCCGGCCAAGGTGACCCACATCGTCGAGGGGACCGACACGATCCGCTTCCACGTCGAGCGCACCGGCTCCCCGGTCCTGGTCAAGACCTCCTACTTCCCCAACTGGGTGACGAGCGGGGCGGAGGGCCCGTGGCGGGTCACCCCCAACCTGATGGTGGTGGTCCCGACCAGCCACCAGGTGACCCTCACCTACGGTCAGGGATCGGCCGGGAGGCTGGGCGACGCCGTCACCGCCGCCGGCATCGTCTTGGCGGTGGCCGGCTTCCTCCTCGAGCGCCGGCACCGGAGGGGGAGACACCGCCGCCGGGCTCGGGAGGTGCCGGTCAGTCCCGCCTGAGAGCTCGCTGCAGCTCTTCGAGCGACTCGACCAACTTCTGGCGGACCGCTTCGGCGGCGGCGAAAGCCGGATGCTCTCCCGCCGGTTGGATCGCGCCGACGACGTCTCGGTACTCGTCCTCCCGGAAGGCCCGCAGGGTCTCGCTGGTCACGTTGCCCGAAGCCGAGACCGCGAGCAGCGTGAGGTAGACGTCCTTCATCTCGACCCCGAAGTTGCGCAGGAGCTCACGTGCGGCGTCGAGCCGGGAGGGCGACTCCTTGATCGAGGTCACGCCCTGGTGGCCCAGTTTGAGAAGCGAGATGTAGGTCGGCATGACAACCTCTGGCGGCTGGCTCGGCGGTCTCACCGGGGCTCGGCGGACCGAGGACACGGAACTGGGCAACGCGAGTGTCCGTCTCGCCCGGCCCTCCGACAAGGGCGAGCGGATGACGACTCCGTTGCTTCGACGTCATCGTGTGACCGCTGGGTCTTCGGTCACCGGTTCCCGACGAGGTTAGGCGCCGTTCGAAGCGACGCCACCAGCTCCTCGTTGCGCCCGGCCCGGTCAGGGTCTGGGTTCGAGCGCGATGCGCGTCGACGCGATCGAGTACTCCCAACCCTCCTGCCATGCACCCTGGGCGCGCAGCAAGTCCTCGAGTGGCCTGCCGATGGCGTAGTGCTCGAGCGCCCAATGGGTCGCGTTGTGGCCGACCACCAGGACCCGGTGGCCGTCCCAGCGGGAGCCGAGGTCGACCAGGGCGCCACCGACCCGGCGCACCGCCTGGCGCCAGCTCTCCCCACCCGGGTACGGGGTATCGAGGAAGGTCCCCCGGGTGGCCGCATGCTCGGCCACGGGACCACCGTTGCGCTCGCCGTAGTCGCACTCCCGCAGTCGCCAGTCGAAGAAGATTGGTGGACCGCCTGACGCGAAGGCCAGGCGCACCGTTTCCGCCGCGCGGTTGAGGTCCGAACAGAACACGGCGACGAGGCCGTCGTCCAGACGTCGTCGTCCGAGCTCGGCCGCGAGCTGTCGTCCGCGCGGGGAGAGGCGACTGTGCGACCACCCTGAGGCTCGCCCGGCCTCGTTGTCCTCGCTGATCGAGTGGGTCTCGAAGACCACCTGGACGCTCATCGGGCACACCTTTCCACGCCGATCGGGTCCGGGGGATTTGGGCCTAAGCGCCTCGCCGCGGTGTGCCGCCGGGACGGGCCGGTCATTACGACGACTCAGAGCGGGCGAACATCGAGGAGGGCGTTTGGGTCCGGGTGGCCGTCGGCGAGCGGCATGCCGCCCAGGGTGTGCGGGTCGCCCCACACCACGAGCACCTCGGTCCGTACCTCTTCGATCGCAAACCGCCCCTGGCGGTCCAATCGGATGCGCTCGGCTCGGCCCGAGCGCACCGCGGCCGATGGCGCGCGCAGCCCGGTCTCCCCACCGGCTCGGATCCGGCGAGCCTCGGCGCGGCAGGCGGGATACGAGCTCGGGCCGTCGGTCAAGATCTCCTCGCCGAGCAGCGGCACCGCGTCGGGCCGAGCCACCTCGACAGCTCAGAGCGACCGCTCCAGGTCGAAGAGGTCGAGGAGGTCGGTGATCTGCTCGTGGCGCATGACCTCGGCCCAGGCCCCCTTCGCC
Organism: Acidimicrobiaceae bacterium; assembly: GCA_027315045.1. Lineage (GTDB taxonomy): Bacteria > Actinomycetota > Acidimicrobiia > Acidimicrobiales > RAAP-2 > Palsa-461. The sequence goes on along the minus strand of DAHUZS010000075.1, from coordinate 27,266 downwards.
GTGGTCGAGAGGTAGTGGCACGGGCCCTCACCCCGGTCATGTCAGCGTCCGGCCGGCTGCTCGGAGCCGGTCCACACGAACGGATATCGGCGGTCGCAGGCGCAGTACGCGAGGGTCGTCGGTCGCGCTTGGTCCCCGGCGGCCACCTCAGATGGTGAGGGCGGCCGCGAGGTCGCCCATGGTGACGACGTCCTTGTCCTCGGGTGCGCACCGAGCGCGCAGGATCTCTTCGGGAGCGCGTCCGGACAGCTGGGTCCGCGGGCGCTCGAACCACCTCCGGACTCCCCGTTCGTTGTAGGAGCCGGCCAGGTCGCCCACGATTCTGGCGACCAGATGGGCTCGAAGCGCCACGTCGTCGGGGACGTCACGCTGCCCCCCAAGTACCGGCGAAGGCTGGAGCCGGCGACTCCCAGGTAGGCGGCCAGCCGAGCAGTCCCAAAGAGGTCGTCGAGCCGGGAGCTCGGCGTCGGGGACGGGGGAAGCGGCCACGTCGTCACGGACCTGTTCTGATCCAGCGGGCGAACTCCTCTGGCCCCTCCTCGGCGTGGGACTTCCATTCGAACGGGGCGGTGACGCCGACGTCCCGGTTGGCGAGGGCCTCGAGTGCCTCGCTGAACACCGTGGCCCCGAGGTTGTCGACCACCGCGCGCGGGTGCCAGACGCCGATCGCCTCGAGGAGCGCCAGCAGCCGGGCCGCCTCCCCGGCCACGCGGGCATCGCCAAACGGGGCCTCAGCGGAGCGAAATTGGAGCAACGACATTTGCCGAGTTCTATCCACCCTGGGTCCTTTTCCGTATCGAAGGAGCACGGCAGCGGCCCGACCAGGTCCCTTCGGCTGACGCAGTCGGCCGGGCGCCCTGGTGGGCTCGTTCTTCTACATCCCTGTAGTAGTTTTCGGGCCCCAGAAGGAAAGGGTTCGGGCCATGGATCGGCGGGCGTCGGGCAGGCTGGAGGCCGAGGTGCTGGCGGTGCTGTGGGCATCTCCCGAGCCGGTGTCGGCCGAGGAGGTGCGCGTACGCCTCGGGGGCGGGCTCGCGCACACGACCGTGAGCACCATCCTGGCTCGCCTTCACGCCAAGGGCGCGGTGATCCGGGAGCTCGTCAGTCGCAATTACGTCTACCGTCCGGTCCTCGACGAGGCCGGCTTGGTGGCCAGCCGGATGCGGGCACTGCTCGAGGACCAGCGCGACCGGACCGGGGTCCTCAGCCAGTTCGTGGCCGGCCTGGACCGTCGGGCGCTCGAGGCTCTCCGGCAGGCGCTCGAGGGGGAGGGAGGGCGGTGAGCGCCTCGTTGCTCATCTGGTCGGGAGCCGCGCTGGTGTCGTGCGCCGGCTTCGCCCTGCTCGCCCCCTCGGTGGCCCGCCGCGCCCCGGCGTGCCTCGCCGCGTGGACCCTGTCGCTCGGCTCGCTCGTCCTGGCCGCCGTCTCGGTCGCCTTGCCGCTCGTGCTCTTCGTGGTGCTGCTCGGCCAGTGGGAACCGGTGGCGGCGATGGGACACTGGTCGGCCCATCTCGTTCGGGCCCGGGTCACCGTGCCGGCGGCGATCCTCGCGCTGGGCACCGTCGTGCTGGCTGGCCAGGGGCTGCTGCTCGTCCAGGCGGCCTGGCGAGAGGCCCGGGCGCTCTCCGACGCCTGGCGGTTGGCCCGTCGCTCGATGGGGGCGCTCGTGGTCCTGCCCGACGAACGCCCGACCGTCTTCGCCCTGCCCGGTTGGCCGGGCCGGATCGTGGCCGCCCAGCAGCTGCTTCAAGCGCTCAGCACATCGGAGATCCGGGTGGTGCTGGCCCACGAGCAGGCCCATCTCGACGGGCGCCACGAGCTGCACCGGGCGGCGGTCTCGCTGGCCAGTGCGCTCAACCCCGTGCTCAGGCCGGCCCGCGGGGCGATCGGTCTGGCCACCGAGCGATGGGCCGACGAACGGGCGGCGAGGCTGGTCGGCGACCGCGCCCTGGTGGCCCGAACCATCGGGCACGTGGCCCGGGTCTGCGGTAGGGAGATCCCGGCCGCACCCACGATGGCCGCGGCTGGCCCGGGGGAGGCCCTGCGGGTCGAGGCGCTCCTGCGGCCCCCCCTCGGTCGCCGAACGCTGTTGACGGCGACGCTGGCCGTGCTGGCGCTGGTGCCGGCAGGTGCCGCTGTCCGCGCCCTCAGCCAGACCAACGACCTGTTCCAGCGGGCCGAGCGCGCCTATGGCACCTCGGCACCGGTCCCATTCCCTCCGACCCCGATCAGCGCGAAAGCGAGCGAGCATCCATGACCCATTGGCTCACCACGCAGGTCCTCCACCACGGCTATCTGGCGGTGTTCGGGCTCATGGTGCTCGAGTCGGCCTGCATCCCCATCCCGAGCGAGGTGATCATGCTCTTCGGCGGGGCGCTGGCCGGGGGGTTGCTGGCCGCCGGCCACCCGTCGGTCAACCTGGTCGGCGTGGCGCTCTGGGGCGCCTTGGGCAACCTCCTTGGCGCGCTCATCGCCTACGCCGTCGGACGGATCGGCGGTCGTCCGCTCGTCGAGCGCTACGGCCGTTACGTCTTCGTGCGCCGCCACCACCTGGAGAAGGCCGAGGCCTTCTTCGCCCGCCGGGGCGCGGTGGCGGTGCTCATCGGTCGTGTCCTCCCGGTCGTCCGGACCTTCATCAGCCTCCCGGTCGGGGTGGCCGAGATGCCGATCGGCTGGTTCGCGCTCTTCACGTTGCTCGGCAGCCTGCCGTGGACCTTCGCCCTGGCGGGCGCCGGCTACGGCCTCGCCGCCAACTGGTCGAACGTCGCCTCAGCGTTCGGTGACACGAGTATCGCCATCGCCGTGGTGGCGGTGGGGGTCATCGCCTGGTGGCTGCTGCGTCGGCGCCGGGCTCAGCTACTCGGGCAGACTTCTTCCAGTGCGGGTTGAGGACCGCCACGATCCGAGGAGCCGACCGTGACCCAGGTGCTCGTGGCCGCCGCCCACGTCGGCATCTACAAGATGAACATGTTCCAGGCCATCGTGATCGGCCTGATCCAGGGCCTGACCGAGCTCTTCCCCATCTCGAGCCTCGGGCACACCGTGCTCGTCCCCTCGTGGTTCGGGGGCACCTGGGCCCTGCTCGTGAAGCAGGAGTCCCAGGCCGAGAGCCCGTACCTGGCGTTCATCGTCGGCCTGCACCTTGCCACCGCCGTGGTCCTGCTCGGCTTCTATTTCAAAGAGTGGGTCCGTCTCATCACCGGGTTCTTCACCGCCATCCCCCATCGGCACAACCTGAGCGACGACGAGCGCCTGGCCTGGTTGATCGTGATCGCGACGATCCCGGTGGGGATCTTGGGGCTGGTCTTCGAGCACCAGTTCCGGGTCCTCTTCGCCAAGCCGGTCGCGGCCGCCGGATTCCTGATGGCCAACGGCTGCATCCTGGCCGCCGGTGAGATCCAGACCCGGCGACAGCGCCATCTGGCGCTCGCTACCGAGGCCACGCCGCGTCGCCGACGGTTCCGCGACACTCACATCGTGGCGATCGACGACGCCGCCGTGCACCAGCTCTCGCTCATCGGGGTGATCTCGAGCGCGGTGATCGGCGCCGCTCAGGCTCTCGCGCTCCTGGCCGGCATCAGCCGTGAGGGTGTGGCCATGACCGGTGGGATCTTCCGGCGACTGAACCGGCAGAACGCCCTCCGTTTCAGCTTCTTGCTGTCGACGCCGGTGATCTTCGCTGCCGGAGCGTTGAAGATCGGCGACGCACTGGGTCCGCTCGGCCACGGGATCCGTCCGGAGCTCTTGGCCGGCACGCTGGCCACCGCGGCCACCTCGTTGATCGCTGTCATCTTCCTCAGCCGGTGGTTCCGGACCCGTACCCTGGTGCCCTTCGTTGCGTGGTGCTTCCTCTTCGGGGTGGCCTCCATCATCCGCTTCGGGGTCTTCTAGCCACCACGCTTCGAGCCAGCAATGAGGTCGGGTCGCTGACCGGGTTCTCCCGGGCCCGAGTGCGTGGCGCGCCGAGCTCGGAGCGTCGACGTCAGTGGCCGTTCGACCCGTTGGCGGAGCGGTGGGTCGTCGAGCTCCAGGACCACAAGACCGCCCGCCGGGCCCGTGAGATCTTGCGGGCCCGGATGGGGTTGGGGCCGGCGGGGTCCGAGGCGGCGCGCACCGGCTCGGAGGCGAAGCTCATGAGCCGTACACCCGGTGGCGGGTTCACGGCGATCCCTCCCGGCCCCTCCCTCTTGGCCTGGACGAGAGCCGTCTCGGCGTCCTCGAGCATGCGCTCGGCCGAGGGGGTGTCGATGTCGAGGGCGGAGAGCCCCACGCTGAGGGCGATACCGAGCCGGTCGGAGGCCCCTACCGCGGCGATGACCCGCCTGGCCACCTGCCCGGCGCCGTCGGCCCGGCCGTCCTCGAGCGAGGTCGAGGGCATGAGCACGGCGAAGCGGTCGCCGTCGAGGCGAGCGACCACGTCGGTGGTTCGCACCATGTTCTGGAGCAGGGACCCGACCCCGACCAACACCGCGTCCCCGGCGGCGTGACCGAAGGTCTCGTTGTACTGCCCGAACCCGTCGACGTCGACGACGAGCAGACTGAGCGGCTCGCCGTAGCGCAGTGAGCGGTCGATCTCAGCCTCCAGATGGGCGGTGAAGACCCGGTCGTTGAGGCATCCGGTGAGGGGGTCGGTGTCGGCCAGCTCGTCGAGTTGGCCGAGCAGAGAGTCGTTCAGCGACTCGAGGCGGGCCCGGGAGTGGGCCGACACCAGAGCGACCAGCGTGACGCCGAAGAGGAGGCTGGCGCCCACGAGCAGCTCGCTGCCGGAGTGGCCGAGGTTGGGGTCGACCAACGAGACGACGGCCAACTCGAGCGCCCCGGCGATTCCGCAGGTCGCTGCACCCCAACCCGGCAGGGTGAGCGCCGATGCCACCACCGGAAGGGCGATGAGGAAGAAGAGCGGGCTGCGGATCCCGCCGTCGAGGTGGACGCAGACCGCCAGGGCGAGGCCCGACGCGAGGGCGGCAGAGAGCGCATAGGAGTTCCGCCCGTTCCGGGTCACCATCCGGAACGACGCCGGCAGCGCTGCCAGCAGCACGAAAGCGCTGATCAGCGCCTCCGTCTCGATGGTGCTGCGGTGCGGGCCTCGTGGGGTCGCCAGGCAGTAGAGGAGCACCGCGAGCCACTCTCCGGCCAGGACTGCCAGTGCGATCTGCGAGTTCGACCCCCAGGACGCCTGCCGGTGGTCACTGGTGGCGATCGTGATCGTCTGTTCGGCTGAGGTCACCCGACGGCTCCTTGCTCGTACGGTGTCGGGCCCCGAGCGGCACGTGGGCCACCACCGGAGCCGTTCCGTCGTCAGGGTTTTCCGTAATTCTGGCTGGTGAAGGCCGTTCTGAGAGGGATGGGCAGACCTCGGCGGGGAACGGTCCGGCCCGGGCTCGTCCTCAGTGCGCCAGTTCGCGCTCCGCCGCGACCTTCAAGATGACCCGCTCGCTCACGACCGGGTTGGCATAGAGCCGGCCGGTGTACTTCGTGCTGAGCTCGTCGATGTGGGCCCGGGCGACTTCCCCCCGGATCTCCTCGACCACTCGGCCCCGGATCTCGACGTAGTGGTAGGGGTTGGAGGCGTCGATGACGGTGACCGAGACCCGGGGGTCGCGCCGGACGTTCTTGTACTTCTGCCGGTGGACCTCGGTGTTGACCAGGATGTGATCGTCGTCGGCATCCACCCACATCACGTTGGTCTGGGGCCGACCGTCGGGGAACAGGGTGGTGAGGGCGGCGAAGTTCTTGGCCTTGGCCAGTTCCTTGGTGATGTCCTGTAGCACGGACGCCACCGTAGTTGGCGGGCCCTCGTGCGCCGGTCCGAGCCTTGGGCGGAGAGGGAGGGTCTCCACCTGCGGGCCTCGGTTACGCTCTGTTCGCCATGGGCGATCCTGCAGGCGTCTTCAAGGCCTACGACGTCCGGGGCACCTATCCAGACCAACTCGATGCCGAGCTCTGCCGGGCCATCGGCGCGGCCGTGGCCACCTTCACCGGGGCGGGCCGGGTGCTGGTGGTCCGGGACATGCGGCCGTCGGGGGTCGAGCTCTCCAAAGCCTTCTCCGAGGGGGCCCGCGCCGCCGGGGCTGCGGTCACCGACCTCGGGATGGCCTCGACCGACTTCTTGTACTTCGCCTCGGGCACACTCGACGCCCCTGGGGCCATGTTCACCGCGTCGCACAATCCGGCTCACTACAACGGGATCAAGCTCTGCCAGTCCGGAGCCCGCCCGATCGGCCGGGACACCGGCCTGCTCGAGATCCAACGTCTCGCCGTGGGCTACCTCGAAGAGCCGCCCACCGGCCCGCCCGGGCCCGAGCCTGACCACCTGGACCTCCTGGAGGCCTATGCAGCCCACGTCCGCTCGTTCGTCGATCTCGGCTCGCTCCGGCCCCTCGAGGTGGTGGCCGACACCGCGAACGGCATGGGCGGACTGGTGGCTCCGATGGTCTTCCGACCGCTGCCCTTCGGGCTCACCGTGCTCTACCCCGACCTCGACGGGACCTTCCCCACCCACCCGGCCGACCCCATCCAGGAGGAGAACCTGGTCGACCTGAAGCGGGCGGTCCTCGAACGGGGCGCTGACGTGGGGCTCGCCTTCGACGGCGACGCCGACCGGGTCTTTTTGGTCGATGAACGGGGCCAGACGGTCTCGGGCTCGCTCACCACCGCGCTGGTGGCCGCCGCGATGCTGGCGAAGCACCCCGGGGCGACCATCCTCTACAACCTGATCTGCTCCAAGGTGGTCCCCGAGACCATCGCCGAGCTCGGCGGCGTGGGGGTGAAGACCAGGGTCGGGCACTCCTACGTGAAGGCGGTCATGGCCGAGACCGGGGCGGTGTTCGGCGGTGAGCACTCCGGCCACTATTACTTTCGCGAGAACTTCCGGGCCGACTCGGGCATCATCGCCGCCATGATCGTGCTCGAGCTCATGAGCACCTCCACCGAGCCGCTCTCGGAGCTCCTCGCCCCCTACCGCCGCTACGCCGACTCGGGGGAGATCAACACCGAGGTGAAGGACCCGGCCCGGGTGGTCGAGCTGGTCGCCGCGCGGGTGGCCGGCGAGGGAGCGGCGATCGAACACCTGGACGGCCTCACGGTGGACTACGGCGATTGGTGGTACAACCTGCGCCCATCGAACACCGAGCCTCTGTTGCGCCTCAACGTGGAGGCGCGCAGCGACGACGTGTGTGCCAGGCACGTGGCCGAGGTGCTCGCCCTGGTGGTCGGGCGCACGGAGTAGCGAGACGAACGGGAGGACGACGATGCCCCTGGATCCGCTCTTGATCGAGCTGCTGGCCTGTCCGCAGGACAAGGGCCCCTTGTTCTACTTCGAGGACGAGGACATCCTCTACAACCCTCGTCTCAAGCGCGTCTACAAGATCGTCGACTCCATCCCGGTCATGCTCATCGACGAGGCGGTGGCGGTCGACGACGCGGAGGATCGTCGTCTGGTGGCCAAGGCGGAGGCAGGGGGAGCTCAGGAGACGGGTAAGCCAGCCGAGACCACCGGCGGATGAACGAGCCCGAGGAGGTGGCAAGGTTCCCCTCGCCGCTCGGCATCGACACCATGGCGATGTGGGGTGCCACCGCTGGGCTCCCCGAACAGATGGCCGGCGCGCTTGCGGCCGGGAGAGCCCTCGAGGGACTGCCCGACGGCGACCGGGTCGAAGCGATCGCGGTCCTCGGCATGGGCGGCAGCGGGCTTGCCGGCGACGTCCTCGCCGCCGCCGCCTGGCGAAGTTGTCCCCTCCCCGTGACGGCGACGAAGGCCTACGAGCTCCCGGCCTGGGTCGGTCCGCGCTCGCTGGTCTTCAGCGTCTCTTGCTCGGGAAACACCGAGGAGACGCTGGCCGCCACCGAAGAGGCCCTGGCCGCCGGTGCCTCGGTGGTGGCGATCACCGGTGGTGGGGAGCTCGCCCGGCTGGTCGGCGAGCACGGTGCCCCGATCCTCGAACTCCCGGCGGGGATCCCCCAACCGAGGGCGGCGATCGGCGCCATGGCGGTGCCGCTCCTGGTCGTCGCCGACCGCCTGGGGCTGTTACCCGGAGCCGGTGACCAGGTCGACCAATCGCTCGAACACCTCGCCCGCCGGCGGGACCAGCTCGTCTCCCCGGAGAGTCCGGCCCGAGAGCTCGCTCGGCGGATCGACCGGACCATCCCGCTCGTCCACGGGGCCCAGGGGCTCGCCTCGGTGGCGGCCTCACGTTGGAAGACCCAGGTTAACGAGAACGCCAAGGCTCCGGCGTTCTGGTCGGCCATGCCGGAGCTCTGTCACAACGAGATTGCCGGTTGGGCCCAGCACGGGGACATGACCCGTCAGGTCCTGACCGCCGTCGAGCTCCGAAGCGCGGACGAGCATTCGCAGGTGGCCCGACGGTTCGAGTGGGTCTCGGAGTTGATGCTCGAGGTCGTCGGTGACCTGATCTCGGTCTGGGCCGAGGGAGACTCTCCGATCGCCAGGTTCTTCGATCTGGTGTTGGTCGGTGACTTCGTCTCGCTGCACCTCGCCGAGCGCGAGGGGATCGATCCCGGACCGATTGCAGTCCTCGACGAGATGAAGGGATACCTCCGGATGCCGAGTCCGGGCTCCGAGCTTTCGATGCGCTGAGGCGCCCGGGAACCACCACCTCGGCATCTTCGCGCGCCACACTTGAAGATCCAGGTCCGCGCGCCAGAGGGCTCTGCTTGACGACCTGGATCTTCGTGTTGAGTAGCGGCGAGCGGCGGGAAATCGATCGGCATCGGACACGGCGGGCCCGGCACAAGCCCAGGGCACGGCGAAGCTGGCCGCGCCGCCTGGGGTTCACCGCGTCGATCCTGTCGATGGCGACGGGGGTCGCGATCGCCGCGCACGTCTACCTCTTCTATTGGAACTCGAACGCGACCGGTGCCGCGCTCATCCATCAGGAGCAGCACGCGGTGAGCCTGGCCAAAGCCTCCGGAAAGTGCGGTGCTCCGCCCCTGGATCCTCCGGCGCGACCCCCGGCAGCACCGTCGGTCCTTTGGGGGCGGGGCTCGCCGCCGGTGACGAGAACCCACAGACTTCGAGCGCCCGACCTTCGGTCTACGCGCTCTTGAGGGCGCCATCGATCGGACTCGAGGCGCCGGTCTCCGACGGAACGACCGAGTCGGTCCTGAGCGTCGCCGCGGGTCACGTTCCGGCGAGCTCCTGGCCCGGCACATCGGGCACGGTCGTGCTGGTGGCGCACGACGTCACGTGGTTCAGTCACATCGATGAGCTCGCCGTCGGCTCGAGCCTCTCGGTGGTGACGCCGTGCCGCACCTTCCTCTACGCGGTCAGAGCCCACAGTGTCATCACCGCCGGTTCGCCGATCTACCAGACCGTTGCCCCACGACTCGTGCTCGTCACGTGCTATCCGCTCAATGCCCTGTTCTTGACCTCTCAGCGCTACGAGGTCGACGCAACGTTGTCGAGGATCGTCTACGCGGGCAGCGCGGCGTCCGGTCCGGTCAGCGTCGCCCCCCGATCGTTCCGGCGCCCCAGCCGCTCGTCGCCCAGGGCCTGGATCTCGCCCACAACCCCGCCCCACTCGGCTCGTTGAGCCTCTCGGGTACACCGAGCCGGGCCTGGGAGGAATCCACGGCCCCCCTCGACGACGAAGGCGCGGTCCTCGAACTCTATTTCGCCGCACTGCGCTCGGCCGAGCAGGGACAGCCGACCTGGTGGTCACGGTTGGCCCCGACCGTCCCGTTCAACGCCGCGGCCGGCCTCGCCGGTGCGACGGTGGCCAGCAACAACCTGCTCTTCGATCCCGCGCTCGTCGTCACCGGCACCGACCTCACGGGGGCATCGCTCACGACCGAGCCGACGCTCTCGGGTGGAGCGGCAGCCGGCACCTACCGCATCCAGATGAATGCCACGGTCGAGGCTGACCAGCTGGTCGTCTCCGGTTGGAGCATGGAACGGACCGGCTGAGTGAGGCTCCGGGCGCTATCGGGCGCGCGACGCTCGGGCCGGGACGAGCTCCAGGGCCGAGACGCTGACGGTCCCGCCGCCCGGTGTCCAGATCCGGATCTCCAGTTGGTGCCCGGGGGTCGGGGGTATGGGCTGGATAGTGAAGGGGCCGAACCCGCGGTAGGGGGTCGCCGGTTTTGGGTTGACCAGGTCCACCGGCATGGACACGGTCCCCTGCCCGTTGGTCGGCGGGATGCTCCGGCGGGCGAGCAGGGTGCTCGTGGTCGCGTCCCAGACCTCCACGTTGACCGGGACCGAAGTGGACAGGGCCACGGTCGCCTCGTACCTCCCGGCCTGCTCCTGCCAGTAGTCGTGGTCGACGACGTACCCTGGCCGACCGTTCGACACCGCGCGCCAGTTGGCCGAGGGGCCGGCAGTGATCGCCGTGCCGGCGCTCCCCACGGCTGTCCATGCCTCCACGGTGGGAACTGCCGAGGAGGAGGAGGATGAACAGGACTCCGACGACTTCTAAATGGAAGTCGAACAGATCCGACGAGTAGATCCAGGGATCGCCAACAAAGAGCAAGACCCCGAGACCGACGAGGATCTCGGGGAGTCGCGAGGCGGGTCGTTGGAATTTGACCGTGTTGGCGAAGTCACATAGCCAGCTGAGCGCGATGGCTTCGGTTCCGACCAGCGCCAGGTCTTGGAGCCAGAGCAGCGACACGGGGTGGGGCCAGAGGGCCCCGAGGAAGGCCAAGGGCCACATGAGGAACTCGCCGTGGTTGGCCCAGAAATAGAAGCCGTTCGGCGTGTCGAACGGATTGAGGTGTCCGTGTCCGATGAGCCACCAGGCCTGGTAGTAGATGGAGAAGTCCCGGGTGAGAGCGAAGTGAGCCGCCTCAACGACGCTCCAAACCATGAGCAGAAGACCCTGGAGCGCGAGCAGACCGAACCCGATCCGTCGGACAGTCTGGATGCCAACCCACCCACCCCGCGCCGAAGTCATAGATGAACCCTGGACCTGGGTGGGGAGAGCGGTTGCGACGTTCATCCCCTGGGCCCGAACCTGATGGGGACGATCTCCGAGTACCCGAAGGGGTAGAACTGGTGCGCGTTCACCAGGTTGGCTTCGAAGTACACCGGGTCGGTCGACACCTGGGTCCCACGAATCGTGAAGGTCGCGACACCCTGGCCGTTCGTGTAGGCCACCACGGGTGTCTGTCCGACCTGGCCCTGGTTGATCCTGGCCTCACCGAAGATCAGCCCGTGTTGGCCGTAGATGACCTGGCCCAGGTAGATGGGCTCGCCGGCGAGGTGCATGCGTCGATCGAGGCGATCGAGGATCTCGGCTCGTAGCACGATGGGTCGCCCGACCGGGACGACGCGGCTCACCGAGCTCGGTTCCAGGCTGAGGTGAAGGGTCGTGGGCAGGTATGCGGCGCTCGTGCTCACGGTGCCCGGCGTCGTGGTGAACGCCAGGATCTGGAACCCGCCGGTGATCGGTGGTTGGGCGAAGAAGTTCGGGGCGAGGAGCGTGTAGTACGCCTGGTGCCCGGGTGCGATGACCGCGGGTCCCCCTCTGGCGAGCCAGAACGCGGTGATCTGGCCCGAGCTCTCGAGTGTGAAGGACGGTCTCTGCGGATGTCCGGACTCGTTGGTCACCCGGACTCCGACTTGCACCACCGTGGCCAGTTGTCCGGTCGTTCGCACCGACGTGATCTTGACCTTGAGGGGTGCCGACGCCGTGAAGATGGCGGCGATGGCGATCGACGAGAGAACGATCCCCCCGACGGCAAGCCAGCGCGGCCTTCTTCAGGACATAGACGGTTCCGCCGTCGGAGGACACCAAGACCCCGACTGGGTTCTTCCCGACCGAGAAGGAGCCAGTGATCGCCCCGGTCGCGATGGTGATCTGGTCCAGGACCCCGGCCGCACGCAGTGCGAAAAGCTGAGAACCCGAAGGGTTCACTGCGATCGAGATGGTGTCGAGTGGAACCGGTACCGAGATCGAAGTCGCGTGAGTCGCCGCGTTCACCAAGGTGACGCTGGTCGAAGCGGCGTTGCCGTTCAGCACGTAGAAGGTGGACCCGTCGTCCCCGGCCAGGACGTCCTTCACCGATGCCCCCATGGGGACCGCCGCGATCAGCGACGCCGACGCGCCATTGCGCAGCTCCAGGGCGCCGGTCGTGGCGGTGCTGAGGCCGACACCGATGACCCCGGAGTTGGACTGGGACACGGAGTCGGCGCTGGTCGACACGGGGACGATCTGGGTGACCTTGCCCGTTGTGAGGTCGAGTTCTTGGAGCGTGGTGCCCCCGTTCGCCCGGGCCAATAGCCACATGAATCCACTCGGCTGGGGTTGAGCACCGGCCACCAGTCCGGCGGGTCCCGGGAGGGTCGAGGTCGGCTTGACTGCCTTCTGGTGTGGTTGGGAGGTCGAGGTGGCCGAGGGCGACCCTCCACCGCAAGCGGACAACAGAGCACCCCCCACGAGAGCCACGGCCGCCATGCACAAGAGACGCTGTGCGCCCGAGGGGACTCCGAGTCGCAACCCGTTAGGCGGCGCGTTGGCGCCGGAACAAGAGCAACAGTCCGATGCCGCCCAGCGCGACCAGACTTCCGGCCACGATCTCTTCGAGTGCGAACGGCTTCCCGGTCACTGCCGCGGTGGCCCCCGAAATCGAGGTCGTCGTCGCCACGGCCGCCACGACCTCGATGGTGGGGTCGCTCGTGACGGTGAAGGTCGCCGAGCCGTTCTTGACCGACGCGCCGGTCAGAGCGATCAACTGGCCCCCGGAAACGACGTACACGGTGGCACCGGCCTGGATCGAGGAAGAGCTCACCGTGATGGTGACCGCCGGGAACGTCCCGGTCACCTTGGTGCCATTGACGAAGAAGCCGACTCCGAAGGTGGCCACGACCGAGCCACCGTTGCTGGGCGGCACCTGGGAATTCGTTGCGTCGGTGATCACCACTTGGGTGGGATTCGCAAAGGTGCCGGTCGGCACGGTGACGGCGATGGACACGCTGCCGATCGCTCCCGTCCCCGTCCCGCCACTCGGTTGGACGGTCGTGGTGGAGATGACCGTGCCCGGAAGCCCGGTCGCGGACCCGCCCACCGTCGGGCTACCGGGCGTGTAACCGCTCCCGGCAGCGAAGGCGACGTCCGGCGCCAAGACGGCTCCGCCCATGACCACCGCACCCGCGCACCAAAAGGCCAGTCCCAACGCGCCCAGCCGCTTCATTGGATGTCCCCCGTCTCCCTGGCCCAGCCGCGACATCCTTGCGGCCGAGAGAGCGATCATACGGTGCCAGGGTTGGGGAAACGGGGACCCTTGCTCGGGATGCGCGCCGCCACGCCTTGTTGTTGCGGCGCGGTTCAGAAGCTCGGTGGGAGCAAGGGCGTGATGCTTTCGAAGAAGAAGTAGAGCGGCAGGAGCGCGAGGAGGAATCCGGCGGTAATCATCCCGAGCCGGGCGGACCGACGTTGGCGCCGGCGGCCGAGGCGGAAGAGCGCGGTCGCGATGCCGAGCGCCGCCGATCCCCACCCCACGGCGGGCCATGGCCATCCGGTCCTGACACCCAACCCGCCGGTCGACGCGATCGGGACGCTCTGGTTCCGGTCCAACGGGTGGTTCGAGGTGGTCGCGGGTGCCGGCGGAGTGACGAGCGTCGCCACCACGACCAGGCGCTGCGCGGCGCTATAGCGCGGCGTGCAGGTGGTGAGGGTGAGCGTCGGCGTACTGGTGGGATCGAGAACGGCGACGTCGGTGGGTTGGACCGACTGGGCCGAGGTCACGTCGTACTCGAAACGACCCTGGGTCGTCGTGATGTAGATCGGGTCTCCGGGGGTCAGCTCGTTCAGGTTGTAGAAGGGGCGGAGGTAGGTGGTCCGATGCCCGGCGATGGCGGCGTTGCCGGGCTGTCCCGGTAGCGGGGTGTTCATGTAGTGGCCCGGACCGAGCTCGAGATCGGTCGTGCTCGTGCCCTGGATTACGACGTAGTTGACGCCGATCTCGGGAATGTCGATGGTCCCGATGGGCTGACCCTCGGCCGGGCTCGCACCGGGGGAGAGAGCCCCGTTCGGGGTTGGCAGCTCGCTCGCCGTGGTGGGTGTCGCGCCGTCCTTCGGCCCCCCGGCGAGCTCGTGGTCGAACTGCTGGCGGAGGGCGTCCTGGTGCAGCTGCGTGGTGATCGACGTGCCCCACAGCTCGAAGGCGACGAACAGGAGTATCAGCACGCCCAAGGCGAGGGCGAGGTTCCCGACCCACGCTGTCAGCCGGAGCCACGACACGACGCTTGGTAACGGTCGTTCGAACGGACCTCAGCGGGCCGCCGTCTCCTCAGGTTCCGGCGGCTTTGGACCCTCGGCCCGGGGCCACCGCACTCCGGCCTACGGCCCCTCGCCGCCGGTGGCGGTGCAGGACCGGGGGTCCCAGGGTGCCAGGGGCTGGACCGCCGGGCTCGGCGGGGCGAAGTTCGCCACGGTGGTCGTCGTCGTGGTGGTCGGGGGCACCGTCGTGGTCGTCGTCGTGGTGGTCTGCTTGTGGCCCTTCGCCACGGTGGTCGTCGTTGTGGTGGTCGGGGGCGGAGCCGGGGGGTTGACGCTGAAGTCGCTTCCGGTGATGACGGTGACCTCGGCCCCGCCGGGGAGGCCCGAACCACTCGAGGAGGCCGGGGCGAGGGCCATGATGACCTGGCCCGAGAGCGAGCGGGCCACCGCTTGGGCCGCCGCTTCCTCGGTCGGGGTGTCGGGGGAGTACTCGACGACCGTCTCCGCCTGGGCCCCCACCGAGGGGGTGTAGGAGACGCCGAACACGTTGAAGCCGAGCGCGGCGAGGCCCTGTTGGGCCGTGACCCCGGCATCCGAGGTCCCCGAGCCGTTCAGGATGGAGACACTCACCGAGCTCGGGGTCGGGAGCGGTCCGCCGCCGATGGTGTCGATCCCCGGAGTGGTCCCTAGGAACTGATCGATGACCTGTTGGTCCTGGGGTTGGATCGGGAACTCGACGTTGCCGTAGGCACCGCCTTTGTAGTCGTACTGGTTGATGTCGCTCACCATGACCGGGAGGGTCTGTTGGGGAGCGTCGAACGGGTTGATGCCGTGGTAGGTGAGGACCAGGTTGACCATGTGGGCGGTGGAGAACCCGCTGTCCACGGTCAGATCTCCCACCACGCTCGAGACCAGCCGGGCGTCGGTGAGCGGGTTGCCTAGCCCTTGTTTGGCCACCGCAGCGGCCAGGACCCGGAGGAACTCGTGGTCACGGCGGATCCGGGCCAGGTCCGACTGGTTCTCCTGGGGCCAGTAGGCCGGGTCATTGGTCGTGACCCCCGGACCCTTGTATTGCAGGTGACGGGCCCGGACAACCTGGAGGGCGTGGTAGCCGTCCAGGTGAATGCAGCCGGTGGTCTGGACGTTGAGGCCCGAATAGGCGTCGTAGACCGGCATCGGGAAGTACATGTTCACCCCGCCCAAGGCGTCGACCACGCTGGCGAAGGTGTCGAAATTGAGTTCGACGTAGTGCTGGATCGGGATGCCGAAGTCCTCCTCGATTGCCGCCACCAGCTGACTCGGGCCCTCGTACAGCGCGGCGTCGATCTTGTTGGCCGCCCCGACCTGGGCGTTCGGGGTCCGGGCGTTCGGCACGAAGAGGTCCCTTGGGATGGAGAGGATGCTCACGGATTTCTTGGCCGGATTGAGGTGCAGGATCATGATCACGTCGCTGTTGACTCCGGTCACCCCCTGGGAGCACAGGCCATAGGCGGGGTTCTGGACCTTGAGCGCGCAGCGGGACGTGGACCCCACCATCAGGATGTTCTCGGTGCCGAGGTCCGGGCCCTTGATCGGGGCCGGCTTCAGGTGGCGCACGGCGATCCGGTGGACCTGGGCGTTCAGGTAGAGGGCGTAGCCCCCGGCAGCCCCAACGATGAGGACGATCACGACCCCGATGATGAGGAGGGTTCGACGGAGCTTCCAGTGCTTGCGGGCCCGGACCCGGGCGCGACGTCGCTCCCGGCGGGTACCCCTGGTGGCGACGTGTCGGGGGCCCTCGGCGGGCCCGGGACTGGGCGGCCCGCCGGGCACGATCGGAGGGGGGAGCTCGGGCGGGTTGCCACCGGCCGCGGGTCCGGGCCCGGCCTGGCCGGGATCCTGGGGGCCGGTCACCGTTCAGCGCAGGGTGGGTTCGCTTCGCTCAATCCTCGAGCGGGCCGGCGTCGTCGAAGCCTTGGCGAACGCCCCGCCCGGCGCGGGCGGTCAGCTGTTCTGGTTCGTAGAGCATCCAGTAGGCGTTTCGGGCGTGTTTGCGGGAGCGCTCTCTGAACACCTTGGCCAGGACGGCGGGGTCATCGGCCTCGTCTTCGTGCACGAAGACCTCGAGGATGGGGGTCGAGGTGAGCAGCTGGGCCAGCATGATCCCCTGAGAGGCCTCGTGAGCGCAGGTCTTGTCGACGGGGGCCGACCCCGGCATGCCCAGAGCGACCACGATCCGGCAGTGCTCCTGTTCGATGAGTTGTTTAGCGGCCACCGCGAGGTCCTTGAACCCCGGCACCGTCCGCCGCAACGTGGTGAAGCGCTGCCCGTAGCCAGGGCACTCGGCCAACTCGGCCAGGGCTTCTCTTCCCATGTCGTAGCGGGCGAACATGGTGTCGACCACGCCGATCACATCCACCGGGTCGGATTCTCGCATCAATCCAGGTCGCCCGGCATGTCGGCAGCCACCCCCGGGGTTCCGGGGCCGTCAGGCCGCCCTCCAGGATCCCGACCAGCGTGGAGTTGGCCGTGCTCGACGCAGCGGGCCCGCCACGACAGCGGCGTGACGACGACCGCCATCCGGCGCCCACACCTGGGGCAGAACCGGGGCGGATCGAGCGGGACGCCGCAGCCGGGACATCGGGCATGGGGGCGGCCGCACCCGGTGCAGAAGCCGGCAGCCGTCACGACCGGTTCGCTCAGATGGCGGCCGAGAGGGCGCCGACCGGCATGCGCAGGTCCTCCAGCATGCGCAGGTCCTCGTCGGGAGAGCGCCCGAGCGTGGTGAGGTAGTTGCCGACAATGAGGGCGTTGATCCCCGCGGTCATGCCCATGGCCTGGAGGTCGCGCAGAGTGACCTCCCGGCCTCCGGCGTAGCGGAGGATCACGCCGGGTAACCCCAGGCGGAAGAGTGCGATCCAGCGGATCGCCTCCCAGGCGGCGATCGGCTGGCGGTCGGCGAGGGGGGTGCCCGGCCGGGGGTTCAAGAAGTTGATGGGGACCTCGTCGGGCTCGAGGTCCCGCAGCTGGCCGACGAGCTCGAGCCGCTGGGCGTCGCTCTCGCCCATCCCGAGGAGCACCCCGCAGCACAGCTCCATGCCGTGGGCCTTGACCAGCCGACAGGTCTGGGCCCGTTCGTCCCAACGGTGGGTCGTCACGATTGCCGGGAAGAACGAACGGGCGGTCTCGAGGTTGTGGTTGTAGCGGTGCACGCCGGCCTCGGCCAGCCGACGGGCATCGTCGTCGGTCAGGATGCCAGCGCTGACGGCCACGTTGAGGCTGGTCTCCGCGTGGACCAGGGGGGCGAGCTCGCTCAGCCGCTCCATGGTACGGGCGTCGGGACCGCGCACGGCCAACACGATGCAGAACTCCGAGGCCCCGAGGCGGGCTGTCTCCCGAGCGGCCGCCAGCACTTCGGCGCGGTCGAGGAACGGGGTCGCCTTCACCGGGCTGTCGAACCGGGATGACTGGGCGCAGAAGTGGCAGTCCTCGGGGCAGCCCCCGGTCTTGGCCGACAGGATCCCCTCGACCTCGACGCTCGGGCCCCGCCAGGCGAGGCGGACCTGGTGGGCCAGGGCGGCCAGCCCGACCACCTGGTCGTCGGGGAGGGCGGCCAGGGCGGCGAGCTCGTCGTCGGTGAGGAGGCGTCGCTCGTCGAGGAGGGCGCTGGACGCTCGGCTCAGAAGGTCGCGGGCACCAGCCGGGTCCGGGGCGACCCCGATGACGACCGGGGTGGATCTCGGCGTCGGCTTGTTCACGAGGCGCCACCATAGCGAGCGAGCTTCGAACCGGGCAGATGGCTCTGCAGCCCCCGATCGGAGCGCTCTCGTCTTGCACCGAGCCACGCCGCCGCACCGCCCGGGTGCCCCCGGTTCGTCGGGGCCGTTTGGGCTCCCGCTGGCCGATGCGCGCCGTCGGTGCTAGGTGTGGGAGGTTCTGGACACCTTTCGACCTGCGCTTCGGTCGCGGGCACGAGCAACCGGGCCGAGCGGGCCCGGCACGAACCTGAGGAGGCGCTCACATGGCGTGGGACTTCGAGACCGAGCCTGAGTTCGAAGAGGAACTGGCCTGGATGCGCCATTTCGTGAAGGAGGAGATCTTCCCCCTCGAGACCCTGAGCCTCGGCTATGAAGCGCTCCTCCGGGTGATCGAGCCCCTCCAAACCGAGGTGAAGCTCCGGGGCCTGTGGGCGGCCCACCTCCCCCCCTCGATGGGCGGGATGGGCTTCGGGCAGGTTCGCCTGGGACTGATGCACGAGGTCCTAGGCCAGAGCGCGCTCGGCCCGGTGGTGTTCGGGAACAACGCCCCGGACTCCGGCAATGCCGAGCTGTTGGCCGTCGGGATCGAGGAAACCGGCCGGGACGACCAGCGAGCGCAGTGGCTCCAGCCCCTTCTCGAGGGCAAACTCCGCAGCGCCTTCTCGATGACCGAGCCCGAGACCGCCGGCTCGGACCCGACCCTGCTCCAGACCCGGGCGGTGCGCGACGGCGACGAGTACGTGATCAACGGCCACAAGTGGTTCTCCTCCAATGGCTCGGTGGCCGACTTCCTCATCGTCATGGCGGTGACGAACCCCGACGTCCACCCCTACCAGGGGTCGTCGATGATCCTGGTCCCGACCGACACCCCCGGGGTCGACATCGTGCGGGACGTGGCCACCATGGAGCACCCCGAGGAGACCTTCGGGCGCTTCGGCAACCACGCCGAGATCTACTACCGCGACGTCCGGGTGCCGACGGCCAATCTGATCGGTCGGGAGGGATCCGGCTTCGTCTTGGCCCAGCAGCGGCTCGGCCCCGGGAGGATCCACCACTGCATGCGCTGGCTCGGCCAGTCCCGTCGGGCCTTCGACATGCTCTGTGAGCGGGCGGTGTCGCGCACCGCCCACGGGTCGCTGTTGGCCGAGAAGCAGACCGTCCAGAACTGGGTGGCCGACTCGTTGGCCGAGATGCACGCCGCCCGGCTGATGACGCTGCACGCCGCCTGGAAGATGGACAAGGAGGGTGCATCCGCGGCCCGCATGGAGATCGCCATGATCAAGTACTTCGGCGCTTCCGTGCTCTTCAACGTCATCGACCGGGCCATCCAGGTCCACGGGGCACTCGGGTTCTCCTGCGACCTGCCGTTGGAGCACATGTACCGTGCCGCCAGGGCCGCCCGCATCTACGACGGCCCCGACGAGGTCCATCGCCAGACGGTCGCCCGGCGGACCTTGCGCAACTACGCGCCCAAGGAGGTGCCGAGCGAGCACATCCCAGCCCGGCGTGAGGCAGCGAAGCAGCGTTTCGCCGATCTCTTGGACCGGGCCACCGCGGACCTCTAGAGCGAGGGCAACCGTGCGGATTCTGCTCACGGCCGGAGCGGCCCGGGCCTTCGGTCCGAGGTTGCTCGCCGCACATCGGGGAGTCGAGCTCGTGACCATGGGGCCCGGGGGGACGCTCAGCCTGGGCGCGGGAACCCCGGTCGAGCGCGACGCCTCGGGGGTGGAGGTGGCCTGGGCCACGACCGACCTCTACCGGGAGGACAGGGCCGTGGTGCGGCCGTTCTTTGGTCTCGTGCGCCGATGCGAGACCCTCCGTTGGTTCCAGTCGGCCGCCGCCGGGTTCGACGCTCCGATCTTCGCCGAGCTCATCAAGAAGGGTGTCATCTTCACCAAGTCCGACGTCCACGCCGTCCCGATTGCCGAGTACGTGCTGCGTGCCGCCCTCGACCACTGCCAGGATGCCAAGGCGTGGTCGGTGGCGCAGGCCGCGCGTCGGTGGGAGACCCACGAGTTCTCCGAGGTCTTCGAGAGCACCTGGGTGGTGGTCGGGCTGGGCTCGATCGGGGCCGCGGTGGCAACCCGGGCCCGGGCTTTGGGCGCCCACGTCATCGGGGTCCGGCGGTCAGCGGCCGCCGGAGGGCCCGTCGACGAGATGGTGACGCCGGCCGAGCTGCCCGCCGTGCTACCCCGGGCCGACATCGTCGCGCTGTGCGCCCCAGCCAACTCCTCCACCGAGCACTTAGTGGATGAAGGCTTCCTGGCCGCGATGCAACCGGGTGCCCTGCTGGTGAACATCGGTCGGGGGTCGGTGGTGGACGAGAATGCCTTGGTGGCCGCGCTCGATGCCGACGAGCTCGGGGCGGCGGTGCTCGACGTGTTCGAGACCGAGCCGCTCCCCGAGGACAGCCCCCTTTGGGCCCACCCCAAGGTCACCGTGACCCCGCACGACTCGGCCAACAGCGCCCGGCGGGTGCGGCGCCAGTTCGAGCTGTTCAGTGACAACCTGGCCCGCTATGAGCAGGGCGAACCGCTCCGGAACGTGGTGAGGGAGGCCGACCTGGTCTGAGCGCGGCCCCGCTCTCCGGTCCCGAGGCGGTGCGGATCGGGCGGCTTCCGCTGGACGTGATCGAGCGTGCCCGTCGTTGCCCATGCCGCGCCTCGCAGGCCAGATCCCGGTCGTCCGGGGTCGTTCGGGCCGGGACCGCGAGGAAGGCCGTTGGGCGTGGCGCTAGCCGATCGGCGCCAGTTGCTCGAAGCCCAGAGCCTGTTCGAGCGCGGCGGCGGTTCGGAGCACCACCAGGTCGCCGTGGGCCGGCCCGACCAGTTGGAGCCCGACCGGCAAGCCAGCGTTGGTGAGTCCGGCGCACACCGTCGCGGCCGGGGACCCGCTCATGTTGAACGGATAGGTGAAGGCCACCCAGCTCGGGGTGGCCTCCCCGTTGACCAGCCCCCGGACGCCCATTGCGATGGGCGGGGCCACCCCGGCGCACGTCGGGGTCACGAGGATCCGGGCGTCGCGCAGCAGCTCGACCAAGCGGTAGTTCACGCGGTGGCACGCGTCGAGGGCTTCGGCCACCTGGCGCCCGGTGATGCTGGCGGCCCGCTCGACCATGAGCGCCAGGCTCGGGTCGAGTTCCTCGAAGTGGCCCTGATAGCGGGCGTCGAGGGTGCGCAGGAGGAAGACCGCGATCAGCGTCGACCAGTCGGCCACCGGGTCGGCGTCGAAGACCGAGTCGACCTGGACCACCTCAGCCCCCAGGGACTCGAGGACCGAAACCGCCTGTTCGCAGGTCGAGAGCACCTCGGCGTCGACCGTGGCGTACCCGAGGGTGGGCGCCCAGAGCACCCGGGCGGGTACCTGGGGCTCCTCCAGCGTCGCCAGCCAGGACGCCTCGGGGCGTGGGAGCGAGCGTAGGTCTGTGGGCTCGGGGGCCACGACGGCGTCGAGGGCAACGACCGCGTCGGCGATCCGCCGTGTCATCGGCCCCTTCACCGAGAGCCCGGGCCATCCCGGCGGGGTCGGGCCCCCGACCGGGACCCGGCCGACCGAGGTCTTCATGCCCGACAGCCCGCAGCACGCCGCCGGAATCCGAATCGAGCCACCACCGTCGGAGCCGGTGGCCAAGGGGACCAGGCCGGCCGCGAGCGCTGCCGCGGTCCCTCCCGAGGATCCCCCGGGCGAGTGCTCCAGGTTCCAGGGGTTCTTGGTCACTCCGAAGAGCGCGTTGTTGGTCATGGCCGTCCAGCCGAACTCGGGGGTGTTGGTCTTGCCGACCACCACGCACCCCGCCGCTCGTAGGCGCGAGACCAGGATCGAGTCGCGCTGGGCCGGCGGGTCGTCGGCCCAGCGGGGAGACCCGTTGGTGGTGCGGAATCCCGCCGCGTCCTCGAGGTCCTTCACCCCGATGGGGATCCCGGCCAAGGGACCGGGGTCGGCCCCACTCACCACCATCTGGTCCACCGCCCCGGCCTGCTCGAGCGCCCGTTCCCCGTCGACGGCCACGAACGCGTTGATCTCCGGGTTGATCCGCTCGATCCGCTCCAAGGCCCCGGCGACCAGCTCCCGGGCGGAGAGCTCCTTGCGCCGGACTCTTCCGACCAGGTCGGTGAGCGGAGTGGTTCGAAAGTCGATGTCCATGCCAGAGGGGTAGCACGGACGAGGTCTGTCCGTCGACGCCGATCGCTGCCGGGCGTGGCCGACCTGTGGCAGGATCTTAGGCAAATGCCCAAGTCATCTGCCCAAGAACATTCGACCCAGGAGAAGTCGGAGGGTGCGGGCACCGCCCGGGGAACCACGAGGGAGCGGTTGCTCGTGGCGGCGGTCGAGCTGTTGGCCGAGGCCGGCTGGGGTGGCGTCACCACCCGGGCCGTAGCCGACCGGGCCGGTCTGAACCCGGCGCTCGTCCATTACCACTTCCGGAGCGTCTCGGCGTTGCTGCGAGAGGCCGCCTTTCGTGCCATGGGATCGACCTTCGAGTCGGCCATGCTCCGACTCCTCGAGGTGGAGGACCCGGCCGCGGGCCTCCGGGGCGTCTTCGCCGCTCTGGGGGAACTGGATCCCTCGAGCGTCGAGTTCCGGGCGGGGGTCGAAGCGACCGTCCAGGCCGTGCGCGATCCGGAGCTCAACGCGCAGTTCCACGAAATGCTGACCCTCTTTCGCTCCGCGCTCGCCGAGAAGCTCGTCTCCGCGAAGCAGGCCGGCCATCTCGGGGCCGCGGTCGACCCCGAGGGCGGGGCGATCGTTCTCGCCGCGGTGCTCGACGGCCTGGTGGTGCACCGTCTCGTCGACCCCGACCTCGATCTGGCGGCCGCGACGGCCGCGGTCTTCGACCTCCTCGGGTTGTCCCGATGAGTGCCCCCAGGTGCTGAGCGCCCAGGGCATTCAGAAGCCGTTCGGCCGTCACCGAGTGCTCCGCAAGGTGGAATTCGACGTTGCTCGTGGACACTTGGTCGCGATGGTCGGGAGAACGGATCGGGCGAGTCGACCCTCCTTCGCATCCCGGCCGGCCTGTTCTCGGCGACGGCGGCCGGGTCGGACTCCCCAACTCTCTCGGCTACTGCCCGCAGGAACCGGTCCTCGATCCCAAGCTCAGCGTGGACCAACACCTTCGCTACTTCGCCGCCACCCACCGACTGGCCGTGCTCGTCGAACTGCTCGGCTTTGCCGCCGCCCGGCGCCAGTCGGCCCGAGGAACTCTCGGGTGGGACAGGCCAGAAGCTGAACCTCACCTCTCGCTCCTCCATGACCCGAGGTGCTGCTTCTCGACGAGCCGCACCAAGGGGTGCCGGTCATGGCGCTGGTCCGGGCCCGAGCCAAGGTGTTCCAGGACCACCGCAGGCCCGCTGTCGGGTGCTGCTGGTGGACGAGACCAGCCTCCGGCGCCGACATCGCGACGTGACCGTGCTCGTGAAGGGGGAGACCGGCCTGGTGCCGGGGATGGTGCGACATCGCAACGCGCAGGCCCTTCCCCCTTCTTTCTCTCCGGGCCACCGGTGGTGCCAGGGGGTGACCGGCCGATCGGAGCCCTACACCGATTGATCCGTCGGCACGTGGGACACGCCACCCACGTGCTTGATCGGTTCCACGTCGTCCGCTGGTTCGCCTCGGGAGCGGTTCCGCGCCGGCGCCATGACGCCATGACGCCGTCTTACCCAGCGATTCGGCGGGGCGATCGGCGGATGTCCGTCTGGATCAGCCCTGCGATGGGGGTCGGAGCGAACGGACCTGGCCTGCCAGGCGCGCTAGACCATAAACGTGGGGGATCGTTTTGTTTGGGAGCCCGGCGATCAAGCGGGCGACCATGGCAGTGCGGATCGCTCGACGCCCCGGCCGACCGCGATCCTCGGTTCGGCGGCCGTCACGAAACGCCGACCACGATGAGCGCGCTTCGCAGAGGAGACCGTTTGCTGACGCTCACGCGACGCCAGTTTCTCGTGGCCGGCGGTGGCGCCCTCGGCGGGGTCGCGCTCGCGGCGTGCGGGTCCTCGTCTGCGCCGCCCGCCGCCATCACCGGCGTCGCTCACTACCGGTCGCGTCCGGACCTTACTCCGTCGTTGTTCTCGATCACCGGACCGGCCGGGATCCGGGCCAGCGGCTTTCTCTTCGTGAACCCGACGGGTCCGGTCATGATCGACGACGACGGCGAGGCAGTCTGGGTGCGAAACGTGCCGATCGCCTCGACAAACCTCCGGGTCCAGCAGTACCAGGGCCAACCGGTGCTCACCTGGTGGCAGGGCAAGATCGCCCACTACGGGGTGGGGCTCACGGGTGAGTACACGATGCTCGACTCCTCCTACCGCGAGGTCATGAGGGTGAAGGCCCAGAAGGGGCTCCAGGCCGACTTGCACGAGTTCATCATCGACGCCGCCGGGATCGCCTACTTCACCGCGTATCGGACCTTCAGCACCGACCTGCGAAGCATCGGCGGCCCCCGTCGGGGCCCGGTGCTCGACGCCACCATCCAGGGGGTCGACCTCGCGACCGGCGAGCTGGTCTTCGACTGGCACAGCGCCGACCACATCGAGCTCGCCGAGTCCTACTCGCGCTATGGGCACAAAGTCCCCTTCGACCCGGTCCACGTGAACTCGATCGACCCGACCGCCGACGGAAAGCTGATCGTCTCGGCCCGAAACACGTGGACCATCTACAAGATCGATCTGGCGACCGGGGACATCATCTGGCATCTCGGAGGGAAGAAGAACGACTTCCAGCACGGGCCCGGCGTGCACTTCGCCTGGCAGCATGATGCCCGTGGCCACCCGAACAACGTCATCACCGTCTTTGACGACGAGGGCGACCCGCGCGAGGCCAAGCAGTCCCGGGGTCTCGTCCTCGAGGTCGATGAGACGGCGATGACCGCCAAGGTACTGAAGGAGTACACGCACCCCTTCAAGCCGCTTTTGGCCGGCAGCCAGGGCAGCGTGCAGATCCTCCCCAATGGCGACGTCCTCGTCGGCTGGGGCGCGGAGCCCTACTTCACCGAGTACCGGGCGGACGGCACGATGGTCATGGACGGCAGATTCGAGCACCACCAGTCCTACCGCGCCCTGCGGTTCCCCTGGACCGGCACCCCGACCGAGTCCCCGGCGATCGCCGTGGAGCGCCGGGCCGACGGGCAGTGGGTGGTCTACGCCAGCTGGAACGGCTCCACCGAGACGAGTAGCTGGGACGTCTTCGGGGGCCGGACCCCGAGGCGCCTCACGCTCATGGGCTCGGCCCCGAAGACCGGCTTCGAGACGGCGATCCGGGTCCAGGGTCAGCCGGCCTACGTGTCGGCCCGGGCCGTCGACAGCGAGGGCCGGGTGCTCGCGACCTCGGTCGTGATCTCGACCCCCCGCAGCGCCTGAACGCCCGGCGGCTCAGCCCGTCCGCCGTCCGGGGCGGAGCACCGCCACGCTCGGTGGCGTGGTCGTGCACCCGACGCATGGACCCCGGCCAACGAAGTACGGGGGGATGGACGGCGAGTCGGTGGGCGGGTTGGTCGGGAGGAGCATCGGAGCCCGGGGGGGCTGGGAGAAGTTGAAGTCCTTGACCAGGTTGCCGAGTTGCGGCGCGTTCTCCCGCACGTCGGGCCGCGGGTCCGGTCGCCCGTCGGTCTTGGGGTTGAGCCGGGCGCTGTGCATGAAGTCGTCCTCGATGAACTTCAGGTAGGCGTCGCTGCTCAGGACCTGGTGGTCGATGAATCCTTTGCGGGCGTAGGGGGAGATGACGATGCTCGGCACGCGCAGGCCGTAGCCGTTCTGGTCCACGCTCGGAGGTTGGATCCCGTCGTAGAAGCCGCCCCAGTCGTCCCAGCTCAAGAAGATGGCGGTGGACTTCCAGTCGGGACTCTCCATCGCCGCGTTGATGACGGCCGTCACGTAGGCCTGGCCCTGGTGGACGCTCGCCGGCGGGTGCTCGCCGTCGGCCTGGGAGGGCGCGAGCCAGGAGACCGCCGGCAGGGTTCCGTTCTGGGCGGCCCGGAAGTAGGCGTCGAGCCGCTTGATGTTGCCCAGCTGGTGGTCCTGATGGACGTCTTCGAACAATGGGAGGGGGTTCCAGATGCCCGGGGTCTTTGACGACTGGACCACCGGGGCACAGGTCACGGCCTGGCTGTTGGCACAGTCCGGCTGGGTGCCAGTCTGGACGTAGTAGGCCCAGCTCACGTGGTGGTGGTCGAGGAGCCAGGTCAGGTCGGTCCAGGCCAGGTTGATCGAGGTGGTCCCGGTGGTCAGCTCCTGGGTGACGGCCTGGTCGAACTGCCGCACGTTGTAGGGACCCGCGATGTCGTTCACACAGCTCATCGGCGACGGGCTACTGCACTGAGCGGACCACCCTGAGACCAGGTAGAGGTGGGATGGAAGCGACCACGAGCTGACGGCCTCGAACATGTGGTCGTCGAGGACGAAGTTCTTGGCGTAGGTCCAGTAGTTCGGGATCTCCGCCGCGGTGTGGTACCCCATGACGTCGGGGATCGGTGTCGTCGACGCGGAGCAGACCGGGTTGTTGAGGTTGATGCACCCCCGGGAGGCTCCCTCGGCCGACTTGATGAAGCCGTCCATCTTCCCGCCGTTGATGTCGGCCAGCGCGCTCCGGTACCCGTGGGGGCCGCCACCGTTGATGTCGGCAGTGTCGTGGTACGGGCGGTCACAGGTCTTCGTGAGCGGATTGGGAACGCACACCGCCGGGACGCCATTACGCATCGGGATCCCGTCGGCTCCGGGAAAGGTGCCGAAGTAACTGTCGAACGAGCGGTTCTCCTGCATCACGATGATGACGTGGCGGATCTTGTGGATCCCGGTCAATGGGGCGGTCGCTTTCCTCGGCGAGGTGCTCGTCGCGCCGGCGGTGAGCGGAGTGAGGAGGATCAACGCGACGGCGAGGATCGCGCCGAGGGCCAGCCGATGGCGACGGCCGGACGCGCCGGCGCGCCGGCGCGGTCGAGCGGGCGGTAGGGCCATTGCGGGGGCAACGCTAGAGCCCCGCCATCCCCTCGTGGGGCCGCCCCCGGGGTCTCCCGATCCCCGGGTTGCTCCGCCCGGCACCACGGTGGTGGCCAGCTCAGGGGCCTATGGCCTCAAGACTGCGGCCGGCAGCACGTCGATCCCATCGCGGCGGCGGTCGCAGCGTTCCCTGGCGGTGCGGACGACCCCGTCGAGCAGGTCGGCGCCGAGCCGCGCTCGCCAACAGCGCGTCGAAATGGGGGTCGACAGCCCGTCACGGTGCTAGTCATGCGTCGCGGATTTGATTCGGGTGAGCGTTGCCCGACCCCGTCGGACCTTTTCGATGATCTTCTCGGCCTCGGCGTGCCAGACGAAGGGCTTCGGATCGTCGTTCCAGTGCTCCACCCACAGCTCGATTGCCT
>DAHUZS010000074.1 GCA_027315045.1 Acidimicrobiaceae bacterium | reverse complement strand
CTGGCTGTGCCTGCCCCACTTCGACTCGGACGCCTGCTTCGCCAAACTGCTCGGGGACGAGTCGAACGGGTACTGGAAGATCGCACCGGCCGCCAAGGTCACCCGAACCACCCGCCGCTACCGCGAGGGCACCCTCGTCTTGGAGACCGACTTCGAGACCCGCTCCGGCAGGATCCGACTGACCGACTGCATGCCCATCCGCGAAGACCACCCCCAGGTGGTCCGGACGGTGGAGTGCCTCTCGGGCCAGGTCGACGTCCGCATGGAGTTGGTGATCCGGTTCGGCTACGGCCAGGTCGTGCCATGGGTGACCAACAACGAGAACCTGCTCACCGGGACTGCGGGCCCCGACTCGGTGGCCCTGTGGACCCTGGCCGAGACCCGCGGGGAGCACCTGAAGACGGTGGCCGGCTTCACGCTGTCGGAGGGCCAGAACCTCCCCTTCGTCCTCACCTGGTACCGCTCCCACGAGCTGCCGCCCCGCCCCGTGGACCCGTGGTACTCGATCGCCTCCACCTCGGCCTGGTGGAAGGCCTGGTCGGCCGGCTGCTCTTACGACGGCGAGCATCGTGACGCCGTGCTCCGCTCGCTCATCACCCTCAAGGCGCTGACCTACGAGCCCACCGGGGGCATCGTGGCCGCCGCGACCACTTCGCTGCCCGAGGCGATCGGTGGCAACCGCAACTGGGACTACCGCTACTGCTGGCTGCGCGACGCCACGCTGACCCTTGAGTCGCTCATGCGAGGCGGCTACCACGAAGAGGCCATGGCCTGGCGGGACTGGCTGCTGCGGGCCGCCTCGGGCGACGTGTCCAAGCTCCAGATCATGTACGGGGCTTCCGGGGAGCGACGCCTCGAGGAGTGGGAGGTGGACTGGCTCGCCGGCTACGAGGGCTCCAAGCCGGTGCGAGTCGGCAACGCCGCCTCGGGCCAGTACCAGCTGGACGTCTACGGCGAGGTGATGGACGCTTTGTTCACCGCCTGCCAGTTCGACGGGGTGACCAGTCGGGCCATGTGGGACCTCCAGCGGGGCATGGTCGAGTTCCTCGAGGAGGGTTGGAAGCGGCCCGACGACGGGATCTGGGAGGTCCGCGGGCCGAGGCGACACTTCACCCACTCCAAGGTGATGGCGTGGGTGGCGGTCGACCGGGCCGTGCGGACCCTGGAGGCCTGGCCTACCCTCGAGGGGCCGCTCGAGCGCTGGCGGTCCCTGCGTGAGGCGATCCATTCCGAGGTTTGCGACCAGGGGTTCAACCAGGAGAAGCAGGCCTTCACCCAGTACTACGGCTCGGACCAGCTCGACGCGAGCCTCCTCATGATCCCGTTGGTCGGCTTCCTGCCGCCCGAGGACCCGCGCGTGGTCTCCACCGTCGAGGCCATCGAGCGGGAGCTCGTCCAGGACGGGTTCGTCCTCCGCTACCTCACCACCGACGACGGGGCGGTGGACGGGTTGACCGGCCGGGAGGGCGCCTTCTTGGCCTGCTCCTTCTGGCTGGCCGACTGCCTGCACATGATCGGGCGGGTCGACGACGCGGCCCAAGTGTTCGGTCGCCTGCTCGCCCTTCGCAACGATCTCGGACTGCTGAGCGAGGAGTACGACCCGGTTCTTCGTCGTCAGGTGGGCAATTTTCCCCAGGCGTTCTCGCACGTCTCCTTGGTCAACACTGCGTACCGATTGAGCGGGCACGACGCCGGACCGGGCCTCGAGAAGGGCGTGAGGCACCCCACGGTCGCGGCTCTCGGCGCGCCGATGGTCACCATGGGCCGCGCCACCCGGCATCCGTGGCGGATGTGGGGATCGGGCCGGGTGGCCGCCGACGGGCGCGGGGACGACCAGCGCCTGCACGTCAAAGCAGACCGGGACCAACCGAAGAAGCGACCGGCCAGGACCCCGAGCCAGTCGCGGAATCTGTCGAGGAGGAAGCCATGAAAGCCCTGACCGTCGTCCCGCTGAAGGCCGGGACGGCCGAGCTCTCCGACATCGACGAGCCGCCGGCGGCCGACGGCGATGTCCTGGTTGAGACGGTCGGGGTGGGGATCTGCGGCACCGACGCCGAGATCCTCTCGGGTGTCTACGGATGGGCGCCGCCGGGCCGGGAGCGTCTGGTTCTCGGGCACGAGTCGTTGGGCAAGGTGCTCGAGGCCCCGGCCGGCGCCCCGGTGTCTTCCGGCGACTTCGTGGTCGGCATCGTGCGGCGCCCCGACCCAGTCCCGTGCCCGAACTGCGCCGTGGGCGAGTGGGACTTCTGTCGGAACGGCCAGTACACCGAGCGCGGCATCAAGGCCTACGACGGCTACCTCTCGGAGCGCTACCGGATCTCCCCGGACTACGTGGTGAAGGTCGACCAGCGGCTCGGGGAGCTCGGCGTGCTACTGGAGCCGACGAGCGTGGTGGCGAAGGCCTGGGAGCAGGTCGACCGGATCGGGGCGAGGGCCCACTGGGAGCCCAAGACGGCGGTCGTGACCGGCGCGGGGCCCGTCGGGCTCCTCGCCGCCCTCCTCGGGGTCCAGCGGGGCCTCGAGGTGCACGTGATCGACCAGATGGAGACGGGCATCAAGCCCGACCTGGTCCGGGCGCTCGGGGGCCAGTACCACACCGGTGCGATCTCGAACGCCTGCAAGGAGCCGGACGCCATCATCGAGTGCACCGGCGTGGG
This sequence comes from Acidimicrobiaceae bacterium, assembly GCA_027315045.1. Taxonomy (GTDB): domain Bacteria; phylum Actinomycetota; class Acidimicrobiia; order Acidimicrobiales; family RAAP-2; genus Palsa-461. The sequence goes on along the minus strand of DAHUZS010000074.1, from coordinate 34,384 downwards.
CTCCTTGGTCTTCGACGCGATCGAGCACATCGGTCCGGGAGGGGTGGTGTGCCTGACCGGCGTGTCCTCCGGCGGCCGGACCCTCGACGTCGATGCCGGGTCCCTCAACCGTTCGATGGTGCTCGAGAACGAGTCGGTGGTGGGCTCGGTGAACGCGAACCGACGGCATTACGAGGCCGGGGCGGAGGCCCTGGCCAAGGCGGACCGGTCATGGCTCGAGCGCCTGATCACCCGCCGGGTGCCCTTGAAGAACTGGTCTCAGGCGCTCCAGCGGGAGCCCGACGATGTGAAGGTGGTCGTCGAGGTCGCCCGGTGAACGACGTCGCGACGCCCAGGCGCATCGGTCCGGGCGTCATCGAGATCGACACCCTGCTCGGCGGCTGGCGGCGGGTCACGGCTGGCTACCTCCTCGAGGGGCCAGCTCCGGTCCTGGTCGAGACAGGCAGCCAGTCGTCGGTGCCGGTGGTACTCGATGCGCTCGCGGGCCTCGGACTGGGGGCCGACGACCTGGCCGGTGTGATGGTGACGCACATCCACCTCGACCACGCGGGCGGGGTGGGCGACATGGCTCGGGCGTTCCCGAACGCCACGGTCTACGTGCACGAGAAGGGGGCGAGGCACCTGGCCGACCCGAGCCGCTTGATCGCCTCGGCGGCGCAGGTCTACGGGCCGTTGCTCGACTCCCTCTACGGGCGGCTCGAGCCGACCCCCCAGAGTCGGCTGCACGTGCTGGCCGACGGGGAGGAGGTCGTCGTTGGCCCGGGACGGGCGCTCACCGTTGTCGACTCGCCGGGGCATGCCAAGCACCATGTCGGCCTGCACGACTCCGAGAGCGGGATCCTCTTCGTCGGCGACGCGGTCGGGGTCCGATTGCCCGACGTCGGCGTCCTGCGCCCGGCCACTCCGCCGCCGGACTTCGACCTCGAACAGGCGCTCAACTCGCTGCGCCGGTTTGCCATCCGCCGGCCGAGCGCCCTGGCCCTCGCCCACTACGGGCTGCTCCCCGAGCCGGACGAGATCCTGGCCGAGGCAGAAGGAATGCTTCGCCAGTGGGCCGAGACTGCCGAGGTGGCCTATCGGGCGGGCGAGGACATCGCCGACGCCCTCGCCCGTCGCTTCAACCCGGCCCAGGGGGTGGTCGCCGAGGAGCACCTCGAGAAGTTCGAGGTCATGAACGGGGTCCACTCCAACGCCGCCGGCCTCCGCCGTTGGCTGGAGACCCGCGACCGACCGAAGTCGGACTGAGGGCCGCCCTCAGTCGGCCATGAGCCGCTCACGGAGGTCGGCCTGGCGGATCTCGAAGTCGTCGAGCGAGATCCGGCCCTCCTCGAGGTCCTCGTGGAGCCGGGCGAACTCCTCCAGCAGCTTGGACTGGTCCTCCTTGGCCCGGGGTTCGGCGGGTGGAGCGGCCTCAGCCCGTTGCTCCGAACGACGGGCGATCCGGTCCTCCTGCTTGGCCTTCGCCTTGGCCCGTTTGGCCTGGTCACGCTGGAGCTTGCCCACGGTGGAACGCGACGGTGCCATCTGCAACTCCTCTCGACGGGGCGGGTCGGTCTCGACCTCTACGAGCTCCCCGGCGGTCTGGCATGCCGCCCCGGCCACCCCGCGACGGGGGACCGATGAGCTCGCACGGTGCGCAACCAGGCTACCACCCCTCCTTGTGACCCGAGGCGGCGGCCGGCGGGTCGAGACGCCCCTCCACCTCGATTTCCTCGACGCGCCGATGGGGGGGCGCCCGGCGATGACGGCAGGACGAACCGCCGAGGAGTGTCCGGGATGATCTACGGCGTCGGGTACCAGGATCGCGAGCCCTCCGAGCTCGTCGACGTCTTGGTCCGAACCCGGGTCTCGCTCCTCGTCGGTGTCCGCCTCACCCCGAAGAGCCGACAACGAGGATGCTCTCGCCGGGCGCTCGGCGAGAGCATCGAGGCGGCAGGGATCTCGTCTCGTCACGAGCCCGCGCTGGGCAACCCCGTCGACAACCGTGCCGCGTGACCCACGGGGTCGGTTCGACTTCGGCGGGCACGCCGGAGACTACGAAGTCAGTCTCGATCGAGGCCACGTCGACGATTAGATGATTGTCGACTGGGTGCTTCCCGAGTTTGGCCGTCGCCTCCATCCGGCCTGATTGCCTTCGATCACCGACGTGCGGGCTATGCCGGATCGGGCTCATCGGCAGATGAACCCGATCGCGCTCAGCGGGCAGACAGCCGACGCGGCCAGCTACTGGGCTTGACGCTGCGACTCTGACAACGCGGAGGGAGTGGGATTCGAACCCACGGTGCCCTTGCGAGCACAACGGTTTTCGAGACCGTCCGATTCGGCCACTCTCGCATCCCTCCGGAGGAGACTCTACCGGGGCGTTTTGAGCCTCCTTCGAAGGGGAGCCGAAGGCGCTCGTCGTCAGTCGTCACCCGCTTCGGCCCGCAACCCAGTGAAGAACGAGCTGAGCAGATCGGCACACTCCTCGGCCAAGACCCCGACCGTTACGGGCACCTCGTGGTTGAGCCGAGGGTCGGCGAGCAGGTTATAGAGCGACCCGACCGCTCCGGCCTTGGGGTCGGGTGATCCGTAGACCAGGCGGCCGAGGCGGGCGTTGACCATCGCCCCGGCGCACATGGCGCAGGGCTCGAGGGTGACCACGACGGTGGCGTCCTCGAGGCGCCAGTCCCCCGAGGACTCGGCGAGGTCGCGAAGCACGAGCATCTCCGCGTGGGCGGTGGCGTCGGGGCGGAGCGCCCGCTCGTTGTGCCTGGCCGTCACCACCTGTCCGCCCACCAACCCCACCGCGCCGACCGGGACGTCGTCGTGCTCCAGGGCGCGCCGGGCCTCGGCGATCGCGGCGCGCATCGCCTCCTCGTCGGACTCCCGGTCCCTGTGTGGTCCCGTCGTCACGGCCGACCTCCTCGTCGACCTGCTGCCCCAAAACGTCGCGCCCGAGGGGCGGGACGTCGCGTGCCGGTAGGTTACGGACTCCCGTCGGGCCCGACCGGTGCCTGGGCGACTCCGGCTCCCCGTCGACCCCCTCTGTCACTAGCTGAGCGGAGGAGGTGGGATTTGAACCCACGGTGGGTTGCCCCACACACGATCTCCAATCGTGCCGATTCGGCCGCTCTCGCACTCCTCCCGATACCGGGTGATCAGGCTATCGGGGCCCGGCCACCCGCCCTGGTGGGTGGCCGCCTCGCCCGGGCGCACCCCACCACGGCCGTTCGGAGCACCATGGGGTGAGCTCGGTACGGGAGGCGTCCGGACGGGCTAACCTCACCATTTCCGTCGCTCCCGGGGTTGGGCGCGGTGGCCGGGTCCTGCGCAACGGCCGCTCGTGAACCGAGTCAGGGTCGGAAGGCAGCAGCTCTCAGCGGGTGAGGCCGTGTGCCGCAGCCAACCTGGCCGCCGCGCCGAGCGCCGGGACGCTCGGATCGGAGGGGCTGATGCTGATCGTGGCTGGACACTTCGAGGTCGACCCGGAACGGCGGGAGGAGTTCATCGCCGGCCGCACCGAGGCGATGCGGACCTCGCGTGCCGAGGAGGGGTGCCACGTGTACGCGTTCAGCCCCGATCCCCTGGAACCCGGGCGCGTCCTGCTTTTCGAGCGCTGGGAGAGCAAGGCGGCGCTGGCCGCGCACCTGGAACGCCTCCGCTCGGCGCCCCGGCCTGACTCGGACATCAAGGTGCACGGAGCCGAGGTCCTCCAGTACGAGATCGGCGACGTCGGTCCGGTCGGCCGCTGAACGACTCGGAGCGACCGCGCCGAGGTTCGCGGCCACGGGGTGCCGACGGCGCCGACCGTTAGGCTCCCGGTGATGTCCTCGAGCGCCTTCGAGACCTCGGGTGCCGCCGTCGAGGCCGCCGAGCCTTTCGTCTCCCTGTACCGGCGGTTCCGCCCGACCAAGCTGGCCGAAATCCGGGGCCAGCCCCATGTGGTCCAGGCCCTGCGGGGGGCGGTCGCCGAGGGGCGGGTGGCGCATGCTTACCTGTTCAGCGGACCGCGGGGCACCGGGAAGACCTCGGCCGCCCGGGTGCTGGCCAAGGCGCTCAACTGCGCGAACCCGGACCGGGGCGAGCCGTGCGGGGGGTGCGACTCGTGCGTGGCGATCGCCCACGGGACGTCCCTGGACGTCCGGGAGCTCGACGCGGCGTCGAACAGCGGGGTCGAAGCGATGCGGGATCTCGTCTCCCACGCGGCGCTGGCGACCCCCGGGCGTTGGAAGCTCTACATCGTCGACGAGGTCCACATGCTGTCGACGGCGGCCGCCAACGCGCTGCTGAAGACGCTGGAGGAACCTCCGCCCCACGTCGTGTTCGTGCTGGCGACCACCGACCCCCAGAAGGTGCCGCTCACGGTGCGGAGTCGCACCCAGCACTTCGAGTTCCGTCTGATCGGGTCCGAGACGCTGCGCGAGCTGGTCGCCTGGGTCCGGGACGAGGCCGGCCTGGACCTCGACGACAACGCCCTGGCCATGGCGGTTCGGCGGGGCCGGGGCTCGGCCCGGGACGCGCTCTCGGCGCTGGACCAGATGGCGTCCTCGGGGTCGGCCGAGGGGGTGCGGCCCGAGCTTGGCGGCCTGGTCGACGCCCTGTGCGACGAGGACCCGGGACAGGCTCTGGTCGCGGTCGCCAGCCTGGTCGAGGCGGGTTGGAGCCCCCAGCAGCTCGCCTCAGAGGTCGTCGACGACCTTCGGCAGGCCTTCCTCTTGTCGCTGGCGACGGAGCTCGCCTCGGCGAGCGGCCCCGAGCGCGACCGCCTGGTCTCCCAGGCCGAGCGGCTCGGTCTGGCCCGGCTGGTCCGGGCGATGGAGGCCCTCGGCCTGGCCCAGGTCGACATGCGCGAAGCGCCCGACGCCCGGGTCGTCCTGGAGGTCACCCTGGTGCGGCTGGCCCACAGCGAGCTCGACAGCACGGTCGACGCGCTGGCCGAGCGGCTGGCCCGGGTCGAGGAGGCTTTGGCCGCCCGGGAGACCCGCCAGCGCGACACCCGACCGGGATCCTCGGCCGGGCCGACAGCCGGGAGCCGACCGGCGCCGGCCGACCCCGGAGCCCGTCTCGCGATCGGTGCCCTGCGCCGCCAACGGGCCGAGCAGACGGGGCAAGCGGCGCAGACGAGCGGACCGGATCTCGTCGAGCACCGCGAACCTCGGCCGGCCGAACCGGCGGTCTACCCAGGGGGTGGTCCGGCGCCGGACCGGGATGCCCTGGTCGCGGCGTGGGGCGACCACCTGCTGCGGTCGCTGCCGGCCCGGGCCAGGGCGCTCTACAGCTCGGGCCGGTTCGTGGCCGTCGACGGCGCGACCGCGGTGTTCGCGCTTCCCGGGTCCGGCTACCTGCGGCGTTGCGAGGAGGTCCGCCCCCTCGTCGAGGACACCCTGGGGGCCCACTTTGGAGTGGCGGTCGCACTTCGCCTGGTGGTCGACGAGCCCGGTTCGGCCCCGCCGGAGACGACGACGTCGGAGCCCGATCCCGGCGACCCGAGCGACCTCGGCGACGACGAGTACGACCCCGGCGACCCCGGCGAGCCGGTGGAGCGGGAGTCGCTGGCCCACTCCCGCCTCCTCGAGGCGTTCCCGGGTGCCGAGGAGGTCTCGGACTAGGTGTACACGGGGGCCCTCCGGGCGCTGATCGACGAGCTGGGGCGGTTGCCGGGCATCGGGCCCAAGTCGGCCCAGCGGATCGCCTTTCACCTCCTCAAGGTCCCTTCGGAGGACGCCCTGCGGCTCTCCGATGCGATCGTCTCGGTGAAGGAGCGCACCACCTGGTGCGAGCGGTGCTTCAACGTGACCGAGCGCGGCTCGCTGTGCGAGGTCTGCCTGGACGAGGCTCGCGATGGATCGGTGGTCTGCGTGGTGGAAGACCCCCAGGCGATCGCCGCCTTTGAACGCACCAAGGATTACCGGGGCCGCTACCACGTCCTCGGCGGTGCACTCAGCCCGCTCGAGGGGGTCGGTCCCGAGGACCTGCGGATCGAGGAGCTGGCCGCCCGGATACCGGCTGAGGGGATCGTCGAGGTCGTCTTGGCGACCAACCCGAATCTGGAGGGTGACGCCACCGCGATGTTCCTGGCCCGGAGGCTCGCGGGCACGGGGCTGCGGGTGACCAGGCTGGCCAGCGGGCTCCCGGTTGGCGGTGATCTCGAGTACGCCGACGAGATGACGCTCGGGCGGGCCCTCGAGGGTCGCCGAGAGGTCGGGGCCTAGCGTGGCCCCAGGCCGCACCCTGTGGGTCCTGCGGCACGCGAAGGCCCAGCGTCGACCGCCGGTCGGCGGCGGCGATCACGAGCGGGTGCTCGCGCCGAGGGGTCGCAAGGACGCAGACGCCCTGGGCCAGCGGTTGGGCGACCGGGGCGACCACCTCGGTCTCGGCGCCGACCTCGTGCCCGCGCTGGTGCTGTGCTCGACGGCCGCCCGCACAGTCGAGACCACCGAACGGGTCCTCGCCCAGATGGCCAGCCCACCCCCGGTGACCTACCTGCGCTCGCTATACGGCGCCACCCCCGAGGAGGTGCTCGAGCAGGTGTCGATGGCCGATGACGAGGTGGGATCGCTCATGATCGTCGGCCACAACCCGACGGTCGAGGCCCTGGTGGCGGCCATGCCGGCTCGGCCGGTGCCGGTACTCGTCGGCGACTTCGCCACCTGCGGGTTGGCGGTGTTCAACCTGCCAGTGCGCCGGTGGGAGGAGATCGCCCCCCGAACCGCGGGCGTCCTCGGGGTCTTCTTGCCGCCGTTCCCCGGCGCCGGTTAGCCCCGGAGGGCGCGGACGACCAGCGCGTCGCCCTGACCGCCGCCGCCGCACAGGCTGACCGCGGCCAGCTGCGCGTCACGACGCCGGAGCTCGAGGAGAGCGGTAAGGGCCAGCCGGGTCCCCGACATGCCGACGGGGTGGCCGAGCGCGATGGCCCCACCGTTCACGTTGACCACGTCTTCGGAGATGCCGAGCTGGTCCATAGACGCCAGGCCCACGGCGGCGAACGCCTCGTTGATCTCGAACAGGTCGATGTCCGACACCGAGAGGCCGACCTTGGCCGTCGCCTTGGTAATCGCGTGAGCCGGCTGCAGGAGGAGCGAGGGGTCGGGCCCGGCGACCTGGCCGTAGGCGACGAACTCGCCGAGCGGGCTAGCGCCGAGCTCCTCGGCCTTGGCCGGCGAGGCGAGGATCACCGCGGCGGCACCGTCGGAGATCTGCGAGGCGTTGCCGGCGGTGATGGTGCCCTCCTTGTCGAAGGCGGGCCGGAGGCCGGCGAGGGACTCGGGGGTGGTCCCCGGTCGGATGCCCTCGTCGCTGTCGGCCAGGAGGGGGTCTCCTCGCCGCTGAGGCACCTCCACGGCGACGATCTCCTCGGCGAGGCGGCCCTCCTTGGCCGCCGCCGCCGCCCGCTCGTGGGAGGCGGCGGCGAAGGCGTCCTGGCGCTCTCGGGAGATCTTGGCCGTCGAGCCGTTGTAGCGATCGGTCGCGAGCCCCATCGCGCACTGATCGAACGAGCAGGTGAGGCCGTCGTACATCATCGAGTCCACGAGGGTGCCGTCGCCGAGGCGGTAGCCCGTGCGGGCCTCGGGGAGCAGGTGCGGTGCCCGGCTCATCGACTCCATGCCACCGGCGACGACGATGTCGGCGTCCCCGGCGGCGATCATCTGGTCGGCCAGGTAGATGGTGTTGAGGCCCGACAGGCAGACCTTGTTCACCGTGGTGGCCGGGACCGACATGGGGACCCCGGCGTTGGCCGCGGCCTGCCGGGCCGTGATCTGGCCCTGGCCGGCCTGGAGCACCTGGCCCATCAGCACGTAGTCGACCTGCTCGGGAGCCACGCCCGCCCGGCGCAGGGCCTCGGCGATGGCGAAGCCGCCGAGGCCCTGGGCGCTGAAGCCCGAGAGCCCTCCGGAGAGCTTGCCGATGGGTGTGCGTGCTCCAGCGAGGATGACTGATCCAGGCATGCGTAGACCTCCCTGACCTTGGCCGACGCTCAATCTTAGGGTCCCGGGTATCTTCGCGGGCCATGGACCACATCTTTCAGGCTGTGCTCGACGGTGTCCCTGCCGAGGACCTGGCTGCGGCGCCGTTGCCCGAGTCCTACCGGGCGGCCTTCGTCCGCCGAGACGAAGCCAGCTTGTTCGAGGGGATCGAGTCGGCGGAGAAGGACCCGCGCAAGTCGTTGCACGTCGGCGAGGTCGATGTGCCCGAACTCGCCCCGGACGAGGCCTACATCGCCGTGATGGCCTCGGCCATCAACTTCAACACCGTCTGGACCTCGATCTTCGAGCCCCTCCCGACCTTCGGGTTCCTGGACCGTCTAGGCAAGGAGAGCCGGTGGGGGGCTCGCCATGCCCTCGACTACCACGTGGTCGGCTCCGACGCGTCCGGCGTGGTGCTGAGGACCGGCTCGGCCGTGCGCAACTGGAAGGTCGGGGACAAGGTGACGGTCCACTGCAACTTCGTGGACGATCAGGATCCGAGTGCCCACGACGACTCGATGCTCGCCGCCAACCAGCGGATCTGGGGCTTCGAGTCCAACTTCGGCGGGCTGGCCGACCTGGCGCTGGTCAAGGCCAACCAGCTGATGCCCAAGCCCCCCCACCTGAGCTGGGAGGAGGCGGCGGTCAACGCGCTGTGCAACTCGACCGCCTACCGCATGCTGGTCTCGCCGAACGGGGCCTCGGTGCGCCAGGGGGACCGTGTGCTGGTCTGGGGCGCCACCGGCGGGTTGGGCAGCTTCGCCGTCCAGTACGTCTTGAACGGGGGCGGCACCCCCATCGGCGTGGTCTCGTCACCGGCCAAGGCCGCGATCCTCAACGATCTGGGGGTCGAGGCGGTGATCGACCGCAGGGCGGCCGACTACCGGTTCTGGAAGGACGAGTTCCATCAGGACGAGTCGGAGTGGCGTCGGCTGGGCAAGGACATCCGGGCGCTGGTCGGCGACGACCCCGACATCGTGTTCGAGCACCCGGGACGCTCGACCATGGGCGCGTCGGTCTTCGTCGCGAAGCGTGGTGGCACCGTGGTCACCTGCGCCGCCACCTCGGGCTACATGATCGAATACGACAACCGCCACCTCTGGATGAAGCTGAAGACCATCAAGGGATCCCACTTCGCCAACTACCGGGAGGCGTGGGACGCCAACCAGTTGGTCTGCGAGGGGAAGATCCTGCCGCCGATCTCGGCCGTGTACCGCCTCGAAGAGGTCGGCGAGGCCGCGTACCAGGTCCATCGGAACCTCCACGAGGGCAAGATCGCCGTGTTGTGTCTGGCCCCGGCCGAGGGACTCGGCGTCGACGACCCCGAGCTGCGGGCCAGGGTCGGGGAGGACCGGATCAACCTGTTCCGGCGGCACGGCGCGTGAGTCCCGGTCTGGCCGCGGACGGCCTGTTCACCGAGGTGGACCACGTCGCGATCGCCGTCAACGACCTCGACGCGGCGGTCGACTTCTACGAGCGGACCTTCGGGGCGCACGTCGTGCACCGGGAGGTGGTCGAGTCCGATTCGGTGGAGGAGGCCCTGGTGCGGGTGGCCGACTCCTACATCCAGCTGCTGACACCGACCGCCAAGACTTCGACGGTCGCCCGCTTCCTCGCCCAACGGGGCGAAGGGCTCCACCACGTCGGCTACCGGGTGAAGGACTGTGCGGTCGCGCTCCAGGCGGCCCGGGACGCCGGGGTCCGAGCCATCGACGAGGCTCCCCGTCCCGGCTCCCGTGGCACCACGGTGGCCTTTTTGCATCCGAAGTCGACCTTCGGGACCCTGATCGAACTGGTCGAGGAGTAGCACCCCCGGGGGCCGGTGCGGGCCCCGCCAACCCGGGCAGCCCCGAAGTGGTGCCGCCAGGATTGGTAGCGTGACCGACGTGGAACACGACCAGCGGCTCGAAGAACTGCTGGCCAGGAGGTCTGAAGCCCTCAGCGCCGGGTCGCCTGCCGCCATCGAGCGACACCACTCCCGGGGCAAGATGACCGCACGCGAGCGGATCGACTACCTGCTCGACGACGGTTCGTTCCAGGAACTCGACATGCTGGCCCGGCACCGGGCCCACGGCATGGGTCTGGAGGACAAGCGTCCCTACACCGACGGGGTGGTCACCGGGTTCGGCGCCATCAACGGACGCCGGGTCTGCGTGTTCTCCCAGGACGCGACCGTCACCGGCGGCTCCACCGGCGAGGTCCACGGGGAGAAGATCCACAAGGTCATGGACCTGGCCACCTCGATCGGGGTGCCGATGATCGGGATCAACGACGGTGGTGGCGCCCGGCTCCAAGAAGGGGTCGTGTCGTTGCACGCCTACGGCGGCATCTTCTTCCGCAACGTCCAGGCATCGGGGGTCATCCCCCAGATCAGCGTGATCCGCGGCTCGTGCGCAGGGGGAGCCGTGTACTCGCCGGCCATGACCGACTTCATCTTCATGGTTCAGGGCATCTCCAACATGTTCATCACCGGCCCCGACGTGGTGAAGACGGTGACCGGCGAGGAGGTGACGCTCGAGGAGCTCGGTGGGGCCATGAGCCATGCCACCAAGTCCGGCGTGGCCACCTTCGTCGCCCCCGACGAGAAGGCGTGCCTCGACGACGTCCGCTACCTGCTGTCGTTCCTGCCCTCGAACAACCTGGAGGATCCGCCCCTCGTCGCGTCGGGGGATGACCCGGACCGGGCGACCCCCGAGCTCGTCGACCTGATCCCGGCGTCGCCGAACCAGCCCTACGACATGGTCAAGGTGATCCAGACCATCGTCGACGACGGCGAGTACTTCGAAGTCCACCCGCACTGGGCCATGTCCATCACCTGCGGGCTGGCCCGCATCGACGGCCGGGTGGTGGGCATCGTCGGCAACCAGCCGTCGATCTTGGCCGGTGTCCTCGACATCGACTCCTCGGAGAAGGCGGCCCGTTTCGTCCGGACCTGCGATGCATTCAACATCCCCCTCGTAACCTTCGTCGACGTCCCCGGGTTCCTGCCCGGGACCGACCAGGAGTACGGCGGCATCATCCGCCACGGGGCCAAGCTCCTCTACGCCTATTGCGAGGCGACGGTGCCGCGGATCCAGATCATCACCCGCAAGGCGTACGGCGGGGCCTACGTGGTCATGAACTCGAAGTCGATCGGTGCCGACCTCGCCTTCGCCTGGCCCTCGGCCGAGATCGCGGTCATGGGCCCGCAGGGGGCGGTGGAGATCCTCTACCGGCGGGAGCTGGCGGCGGCGGCGGACTCGGTGGCCCGGCGCAATGAGCTGGTGAACGAGTACACCGAGCGCTACGCCAACCCCTACATCGCCGCCGAGCGGGGCTATGTCGACGATGTCATCCCCCCGGCCGAGACCCGGCGGGTGCTCGTGCGGAGCCTCGCCCTCCTCACCTCCAAGCGCGAAGAGATGCCCCGCCGCAAGCACGGCAACGTCCCGCTGTGAGCGGGGCCAAGGCCGGATCGGCCGGGCTCCGGCCGCGCCCCGAGATCGACCCGGGCGTGCTCGCCGCCATCACCATCGCCTTGGAGAAGGCCTGGCCCCGGCCAAAACCGGTGCCCGAGTGGCGCAACGGTAACGACAACTGGCGGTTCAGCGGCCGCTGGTGGAATCAGCCGGTCCCTCTGCGCCGGGACCGGCCCTCGGCCGGGTTCTGACCGTCCGGGCTCAGCCGAGTCGCTCCCGGCGCTCCTCGACCAGGTCGAGGAGCTCGCCCAGGATGGTGGCGAACTTGAAGTCCTTCGGGGTGTAGACGGCGGCCACCCCTTTGCCGAGGAGCACCTCGGCGTCCTCCTTCGGGACGATCCCTCCGACCACGACGGTGGTGTCGACCCCGGCCGCCCGCAGGCGGTCCAGGACCTCGGGAACCAGCTCGAGGTGGGACCCAGAGAGGATCGAGAGCCCGACCACGTCGACGTCCTCGTCCCGGGCGGCAGCGGCGATCTGCTCGGGGCTGAGCCGGATCCCTTGGTAGATGACCTCGAAGCCGGCGTCGCGGGCGGCCACCGCGATCTGTTCGGCCCCGTTGGAGTGCCCGTCGAGGCCCGGCTTGCCGACCAGGAGGCGGGGGGGCGACCCGGTGCGCCGGGCCAGGGCCAGGGCCCGGGCGGCAGCGTCCGCCAGCTCGCCCGCGTGGGCGCCCCGGGCGCCGGCCACCCCGGTGGGAGCCCGGTACTCGCCGAACACCTCGCGCAGGGCGCCACCCCACTCACCGGTGGTGCCCCCGGCGCGGGCCAGGGCCAGGGTGGGCGCCATCAGGTCGGCGTCGGGGCGTTCGGCCGCCCGCCGCAGGTCGTCGAGCGCCCGCCGGACCGCCGCCACGTCCCGGCTCTGACGCCAGGCCGCGAGGTCCGCCCGCAGCTCAGCGGCGACCGTGGGCTCGGGCTTGAACACCGAGTCGGCGGGGAGCGGCGACTCCGCCGAGTCGGTGAAGCAGTTGACCCCCACCACCAGCTGGCGGCCGCTCTCGATGCGAGCCACCCGTTCGGCCTGGCTGCGCACCAGCCGGGTCTTCAGTTCGTCGACGACCGAGAACGCCCCGCCGCGGGAGACGACGTCGTCGAGCTCGGCCGTCGCCGCGTCGAGGAGGTCCGCGGTCTTGCGTTCCATGACTGTGGAACCCTCGAAGACGTCGTCGTACTCGAGCAGATCGGACTCGAACGCCAGGATCTGCTGGATCCGCAACGACCACTGCTGGTCCCACGGTCGCGGGAGCCCCAAGGCCTCGTTCCAGGCCGGGAGCTGGATCGCCCGAGCCCGGGCATCCTTGGACAGGGTGACTCCCAGGGTCTCGAGGACGATGCGGGCGATGTTGTTCTCCGGCTGGGCCTCGGTGAGCCCGAGGGAGTTCACCTGCACCCCGTAGCGGAACCGCCGGAGCCGTTCGTCGAGCACCCCATAGCGCTCTTTGCAGATTCGGTCCCACATTTCCGAGAACGCCCGCATCTTGGCCGTCTCCTCGATGAAGCGGACCCCGGCGTTGACGAAGAAGCTGATCCGTCCGACGACCTGGTCGAAGCGGTCCTCGGCAACCTTGCCCGAGGCCCGGACCCCGTCGAGGACCGCGATGGCGTTGGCCAGCGCGTAGGCGACCTCCTGGACCGGCGTCGCGCCGGCCTCCTGGAGGTGGTAGCTGCAGACGTTGATGGGGTTCCAGCGCGGGACGTTGCCGACGGTGTAGGCGATGGTGTCGACCGTGAGCCGCAGGCTGGGTTCGGGCGAGAAGATGTAGGTGCCCCGGCTCAGGTACTCCTTCAAGATGTCGTTCTGGGTCGTGCCCTGGAGCACCGAGGGGTCAACGCCTCGCTGCTCCGCGTGGGCCACGTAGAGCGCGAGGAGCCAGGCAGCGGTGGCGTTGATGGTCATCGAGGTGTTCATCTCGGCCACCGGGATGTCCTCGAAGAGCTGGCCCATGTGCCCGAGGTGGGCCACCGGGACCCCGACCCGACCGACCTCGCCGGACGCCTGGGGGGCGTCGGGGTCGTAGCCGGTCTGGGTCGGCAGGTCGAAAGCGATGGACAGCCCGGTCTGGCCGCGGGCCAGGTTGGTGCGGTAGAGCTCGTTGGAAGCCCGGGCGTTGGAGTGGCCCGAGTAGGTCCGCATGACCCAGGGCCGGCTGCGGCTCGTGGTCGCTTCGTCGTCGCTCATGTCACCACCTTCTTCGTGCCCGCGGTGATCGTGGAGGGCCATCGGCGGCCCGCCCCAAGTCGACGGCGGGCGCCGTCAGCTCAGCGGCGCTTGTACTCGTAGAACCCCTGGCCGGACTTGCGGCCGAGATGCCCGGCGGCCACCATCCGGCGCAGCAACGGTGCCGGCGAGCACTGGGGCTCGCGGTGCTCCGCGTAGAGCGCGTCCAAGATGGCGACCGAGGTGTCCAGGCCCACCAGGTCAAGGAGTGCGAACGGCCCCATGGGAAAGCCGCACCCCCCCACCATGGCGGCGTCGATGTCCTCCTTGGCGGCGACCTTGCGCTCGAGGAGGTGCACGGCGTTGTTGAGGTAGGGGAACAACAGCGCGTTGACCACGAACCCGGCGCGGTCTTCGACCTCGACCGGCTCCTTGCCACAGGACCTGGCGAACTCCACCGCCGTCGCCACGGTCTTGGCCGACGCGGTGAGAGGGCGCACGATCTCGACCAGGCTCATGGCCGGGGCCGGGTTGAAGAAGTGGATGCCGCACACCTTGTCGGCGCGTCCGGTGGCCATCCCGATGTCGACCACCGGGAGGGTCGAGGTGTTGGTGGCGAGAATCGTGTCCGGTCCGCACACCTGGTCCAGATCCTCGAAGAGCTCGAGCTTCACCGCCAGGTCCTCGACGACGGACTCGATGACCAAATCCAGGTCGGCCAGGTCCTTCAGCTCGGTGGTCAGCGAGATGCGCCCCAGGATCTCGTCGCGCTCGGCCTCCGTGCGGTTCCCCCGCTCGATCTGGCGGTCGAGCGATCGCTTCACCAGGGAGAGCATCGACTCTGCCCCCTGCTTCGAGCGACTCTTGACCACGACCCGATAGCCGGCGGCCGCGACCACCTCGGCGATCCCGGTGCCCATGATCCCCGACCCGATGACTCCCACACTGGCGATCGGCATGGGCGCGATCGTACCCGGCCGCTACCGGCCACCACCCTGGAGGGTGTCGGGTGCCCCGACCAGCCGTGCGAGAGTGAGGAGATGGCGTCCTCGGGCGGTACCTTGGCACTGATCGGCGGCGGCGAGTGGCGCGACGGATGCGCTTTCGACCAGGAGCTTCTCGCCGCCTCGGGGGGAACCGAGGTGCTGGTCCTGCCCACCGCAGCCGCTTATGAGCGCCCCGAGCGCCTGGTGGTGCGGGCGGCCGAGTGGTTCGCCGAGCTGGGGGCCCGGGTCGAGGGGCTCATGGTCCTCAGCCGGAGCGACGCCGAGGACCCGGCGGCGGCCGAGTTGGTGCGCCGAGCCGCCTTCGTCTACCTCTCGGGAGGCTCCTCCTTGCACCTGCGCTCGGTGCTCAAGGGTTCGGCGGTGTTCGCGGCGCTCCGGGAAGCCTGGCAGGGCGGCGCGGTCGTCGCCGGTGCCGGGGGCGGGGCGATGGCGCTGACCGACCCGATGGTCGACCCCCGGGGAGGCGCGCTCACGGTCGGTCTGGGGTTGATCGAGGGGCTGGCTGTGTTCAGCCACTACGGGGATCTGAGCGAGGACGCCCATGACGTGAAGCTCCACCGGTCGGTCACGCTGGCGCCGAGGGGCCTCCCGGTGGTCGGACTACCCGAGCAGACCGCGCTGATCCGGGACCCGACGGGTGCGTGGCGCGCCGCGGGAGTCGAGCCGCCGAGCGTCTTCGTCGACGGGGCGTTGGCCCAGCGTGGGCTCGCCGTCCTCAGCGCCCCGACCCGTTGACGCACCCTGGTCGGCGCCCCGGGGCCCCACCCTTCCCCGGGCGTGGGCGGGCGGCCCGGGTCAGTCCGCTTCGGTGATGGTGACCGACTCCATGACCACCCGTTCGGTGGGGGTGCCAGATCGGGTGCCCACGGCATCGATGGCCCGCACCACTTCGCCGCCCGAGACCACGGCGCCGAACAACGAGTAGTTGGGCGGGAGACCGGCGCCGTCTCGGCCGGTCACGATGAAGAACTGGCTCCCGTTGGTGTCGGGGCCGGCGTTCGCCATCGCCAGGGAGCCGATCTGGTAACGGCCGGGCGGGGGCAGCTCGTCGGCGAAGCGGTAGCCAGGCCCGCCCCGGCCGGTGCCCTCGGGGTCACCGCCCTGGATCACGAACCCCGGGATGATCCGGTGGAACACGACGTCGTCGAAGTAGTGGTACCGGGCCAGGAACACGAAGTTGTTGACCGTGCGCGGGGCTGCGATCGGGTCCAGCGCGACCACGATGGTCCCCTTGGAGGTCGAGATGGTGGCGCTGTAGCGCTTGGCCGGGTCGATGACCATGGGCGGCTCGGCGTCGAAGTGCTGCCGCTTCTCGCTCGAGCCGTCGGGGGCGGGGGGGCTGATCGGGGTCATGACGATGGGACCTCCTTGATCTTGATCGAAAGGATGCGATGGACCACCTTGGGCTTCCCGAGCGAGCTGGAGGCGGGGGCGCCGTCCTTGTTGATGGCGTCGACGACGCTGAGCCCCGAGGTGACCTCGCCGAAGAGGACGTAGTCGGGCGGCAGCGCCTCGCCCTGGGTCCCGGCGACCACGAACCACTGGCTCCCGTTGGTCTTGGGGTGGGTCGTGGCCGGGCTGTCGGAGTTGGCGAGGGCCACCGACCCGATCGGGTACTGGGGGGAGGATGTCGGCGGCCCTGCCTCGGTGAACTGGTAGCCGGGCCCGCCGCGGCCGGTCCCGGTGGGGTCTCCAGTCTGGTCGACGAAGCCCTGGATCACCCGGTGGAAGATGTTGCAGTTGTAGAAGCCCTTCTTGGCCAGGAACACGAAGCTGTTCACCGCAATCGGTGACTGCTTGGCGTTCAGGGTGATCACGAAGGAGCCGATGTCGGTCCGCACGGTGGCCTCGTAGGTCGCCGTGGTCGAGATCGTCATGGCGGGGACGCTCTTGTACTGCTGGTGGTTGACCGTGGTCGCCGAGGACTCGGGGCAGCCGTGGCTCACCCAGACCCGCTCCAGTCGGCCCTGGGCGGTGTTGGGGAAGGTGAGCTTCGGCTTCGACTTGGGCCGGGTGATCAGGTAGACCGAGCCCACGACGACGGCCGCGATGGCAAGGACGATGACCGAGCTCCGGATGAGGCGCCGCCGCCGTTGGTGCTGGGCGATTGCCTCAAGACGAGCCTGACGTCCGGCGCGCTGGCGTGCTCGTTTCTCGGTGGGCACGGCCCGACACCCTACCGGTCGGCCCGATCGGGTCAGAATCGGGTCGAGTCCAGGGGGTGTCCCGACGCCGGGTAGCTTCGGCAACCGTGACCCTCGTCGTGCAGAAGTTCGGAGGGACCTCGGTGGCCGACTCCGAACGGATCCGGGCGGTGGCCGAGCACGTCGCGCGCACCAAGCGTGAAGGGACCGAGGTCGTGGTGGTGGTGAGCGCCATGGGCAAGGCCACCGACGACCTGATCAGGCTGGCCGGTGAGGTGAGCTCGGCACCGCCCCCTCGCGAATACGACATGCTCGTGAGCGTGGGCGAGCGGGTCTCCGCGTCGCTCCTGTGCATGGCGCTCGCCGATTTCGACGTGCCGGCGGCGTCGTTCACCGGAAGCCAGGCCGGCATCATCACCACCACCGAGCACACCCGGGCGAGGATCATCGAGGTCCGGGGGGACCGTCTGCGCGAGGCCCTGTCGCAAGGGAAGGTCCCGGTGGTCGCTGGCTTCCAGGGGATGTCGACCGACCGTGAGGTCACGACCCTCGGCCGGGGGGCCTCGGACACCACGGCGGTTGCCTTGGCGGCAGCGCTCGGCGCCTCACTTTGTGAGATCTACACCGACGTGACTGGGGTGTTCAGTGCCGACCCGCGCGTGGTGCCGACGGCCCGCCGCCTGCTTCGGATCAGCTTCGACGAGATGCTCGAGATGTCGGCGACCGGCGGGCGCGTCCTGATGCTGCGTTCGGTCGAGTTCGCCCGGCGTCATCGGGTGAAGCTTCACGTCCGCTCCGCCTTCACCTGGGAGCCGGGCACCGTCGTGACCGAGGAGGAACCCGACATGGAACAGGCCGTCGTGACCGCCGTCACCCACGACACCTCGGAGGCGAAGGTCACCGTCTCGGGGGTTCCGGACCGGCCCGGAGTGGCCGGCCGCCTCTTCCGCGCGCTGGCCGACCGATCGATCAACGTCGACATGATCGTCCAGAACATCTCGTCCCACGGCACGACGGACATCTCCTTCACCCTCCCGCGGGTCGATCTCTCCACGGCGGTCGAAGTCTGTGGCGGCCTCGCCGACGAGCTCGGCGCATCCGGGGTGAGTTCCGACGACACCATCGGCCGGGTGTCGGTCGTGGGTGCCGGCATGAAGTCGCACCCCGGCGTCACCGCCTCGATGTTCGAGACCCTTGCCGCCCAGGACATCAACATCGAGATGATCTCGACGTCCACGATCCGGATCTCCTGCGTCGTTGCCGAAGAGGACGTCGAACGGGCGGTCCGGGCGCTTCACTCGGCCTTCGGGTTGGAGGAACCCACGCGCTGAGCCGCGGTGGTCACTTTGTCGGGCGCCCGACGGCGTGGCCCTAGGATTGGCCGGTGCGAGTGGGCGTCTTCGGTGCGACCGGGCAGGTCGGGGCGGTGATGCGCGCCGTCTTGGTGGAGCGTCGGTTCCCGCTCGACGACGTCCGGTTCTTGTCCTCGTCCCGCTCGGCCGGCCGCTGGCTCCCTTGGGCCGACGGCGAGGTGGAGGTCGAGGACGCCGCCACGGCCGACTTCTCGGGTATCGACATCGCTCTGTGCTCGACCGGGGCTGCCGCCTCCCGCCAGATCGTTCCCCGGTTGGCTGCCGCTGGTGCGCTGGTCATCGACAACACATCGGCCTGGCGGATGGACCCTGAGGTGCCCCTGGTCGTCTCGGAGGTGAACCCCGAGGCGCTCGAGCGGATCGGCAAAGGGATCGTGGCCAACCCCAACTGCACGACGATGGTCGCGATGCCCGCCCTCAAGCCGCTCCACGACGCAGCCGGGCTGCGCCGCCTGGTCGCCTCCACCTACCAGGCGGTCTCGGGGATGGGCCTGGCCGGCGTCTCGGAGCTGGCCGACCAGCTGGCCAAGACGGTCACGATCACCGAGGACCTGGTGCACGATCCCGGGCGGGTCGACTTCCCCGAGCCGGCCGCCTTCGCCGCGCCGATCGCCCACAACGTGGTGCCCTTTGCCGGCGCCCGGGTCGACGACGGCAGCGGCGAGACCGACGAGGAGCAGAAGTTCCGCAACGAGTCCCGCAAGATCCTGGCCACCCCCGAGCTCCCGGTGACCTGCACGTGTGTTCGCGTCCCGGTGTTCACCGGCCACTCGGTTTCGATGGTGGCCGAGTTCACAGAGAACCTCTCGCCGGAGCGGGCGGTCGAGATCCTCTCGAGCGCGCCGGGAGTTCGGCTGGTCGACATCCCGACCCCGCTCGCCGCTACCGGTGGCGACGTGTCCCTGGTGGGGCGCATCCGGCCGGTCAGGGACGACCCCGCTGCCCTCGCGCTGTTCGTCTCGGGCGACAACCTTCGCAAAGGGGCGGCACTGAACGCCGTCCAGATCGCAGAGCTCCTGCTCGAACGGCGCTTCTGACGGCTCGCCAAGTCGCTCAGTCCGAAGCGACCGTCCCGGGGTCCGGCCCTCCGCCGACCATTGCCGCCATCCTCCGGGCCAAGCTCACCGCGTGGTCGCCGAAGCGCTCGTAGAACCGGGCCACCATCGCGAGCTCGATAGCCACGGGTACCGGCATGTCGCCGGCGACGATCTCAGCGGTCAGCGTCACGTGCAGGTCGTCCATCTCGTCATCGAGGTCGTCGACGGCATTGGCCCCGTCGACCGAGCGTTCGGCGAAGACGTCGGCGGTGCTCCGCCACAGCTGGGTCGCCACCTCGCCCATCCGGTCGACCAGCCCGCGGCTGCGGGCCGACATCTCGGCGCCGAGGCCCCGGGCCGCACGGCGGGCGATGTGCTCGGCCAGGTCACCGTTGCGCTCGAGGTCGGTGAGCATGCGCAAGAAGGCGATCAGCTCGCGGCGCTCTTCGGTGGTGCCCTCGTTGGAGAGGAGCCGCTGCTGGGCCAACGCGGCGATGTCATGCGTCAGCCGGTCGACCAGCTCGTCCCGCTGCACCAACTCTTTGGCCGCCTCCCGGTCGCCGGCCAAGAGGGCGTGCGTCGCGCCGGCGATCCCCTCGCCCACCAGTGCGAACGCTTGGGTGAAGAGCCGGTCGATCTCGCTCAACACCGGGCTCTCGGGCTCCCCGGGGTGAGGGGGGTCGGCGCCGTGGGGGACCTCGGTGGGCGGGACGGCCTGGTTACGCCGGGTCGAGCCGAGACGAAACACCATGCCGTACGGTACCCGGCCGGTCACTGCCGAACCCGGCGGAGCGGGCCGCGGACCGTCGCGCGCGACGATCCCGGGTTCGGTCACACCCCCTCGGTAGGGTCGTCGCCATGGCGATGGATCCTCGTTCCTCACCGCCGCGCCGAGGAGGTGCCGAAGGCCGCGGTGCCGGGTTCAGGTGCCCATGACCGCTGGGGTGCTGATCGGGCTCGTCCTCGGCGCCTGTGCCGGGCTTGTGGTCGGGTACCTGCTGTGGGGTCGTCGCGGTGCGGGGGTACTGGCCGACGGCCGCCTGGCCCAGGAGCGGCTGGCCGATGCCCAGGGCTCGCTCGCCCGGGTCGGCGCACAGTACGAGCAGGCCACCCGTTCTTTGGCGGGGCTGCAGGCGGACAAGGCCCGCCTCGGCGCGGAACTTGAGCAGGCACGCCGGAGCATCGCGCAGCGGGACCAGGCGTGGGAGGAAGATCGCGATCGCCTGGTCGGGGCGTTCGCCCAGTTGTCCACCGAGGCGCTGCGCGCCAACACCGAGCAGTTCCTCAGCCTGGCCAACGCCAAGCTGCGCGACGCCCAGGAGACCGCAAAAGGGGAGCTCGGGCAACGCCAGGAGGCGATCTCCCAGCTGCTGACGCCGCTCAAGGACCTCCTCACCCGGTACGAGTCGGGATTGAGGCAGATGGAGCTGGACCGGAAGGACGCCTACAGCGGGCTCACCGAGCAGGTCCGGCAGCTGGCCGCGACCCAGGACCGGTTGAAAAAGGAGACCCAGAACCTGGTCACCGCACTGCGCGCCCCCCAGACACGGGGCCGCTGGGGCGAGATGCAGCTGCGTCGCGTGGTCGAGATGGCCGGCATGGTGGCGCACTGCGACTTCGACGAGCAGGTGAGCACGACCAACGAGGACGGGCGCCTGCGCCCCGACCTAGTGGTGCACCTGCCCGGCGGCGCCCACGTGGTGGTGGACGCCAAGGTGCCGCTCGACGCCTTCTTGCGGGCCGCCGAGGCCGAGGACGAGGAGACCAGGCAGAGCCAGCTCGCCGCCCACGCCCGGCAGCTGCGGACCCACATCGACCAGTTGGCCAAGCGGGAGTACTGGCGCCAGTTCGACCCGTCGCCGGACTTCGTCGTGGCCTTCGTCCCCGGCGACCCGCTCCTCGACGCCGCCTTCGAGCAGGACGGTGAGCTGATCGAGCACGCCATCGCCAGTCGGGTGCTCATCACCACGCCGACGACCCTCATCGCCCTGCTCCGGACCTTCGCCCAGGGCTGGCGTGACGAGGCGATGGCTGAGAACGCCAGGTTGGTGAAGGATCTCGGCACCGACCTCTACGACCGCCTCCGGGTGCTCGGCGGTCATTTCGCCAAGATGCACCGGAGTCTGACCGGCACGGTCGAGGCGTTCAACGATGCGGTCGGATCGCTCGAGTCGCGGGTGCTCGTGACCGCCCGCCGGTTCCCCGACCTCTCGGTCGTCGGCCATGACGCGAAGGAGATCGCCGAGCTGCGTCCGGTGACGGCGACGCCGCGGCTTGCCCAGGCCACCGAGCTGCTCGAGGGGGCTGGCGATCAGTCGCAGGGTGGCGGGTCGAGGCCCGTGCTCGACGTGGTCTCAGGGGTCACCGAAGAGGACGAGCTGCCCGGGATCAGCGGCGTCGGCTGAACAGGGGACAGCGGGACTCGACGGGTGGACCCTCGAGTCGATCCTCCTTGATCCGGCTCGATCGGGACCCGGGTCCCACGTCCTTCGACCGGAGGGCCAGGTCGACGAGCACCCCGGCCCCGGTGAACTCGACGTTGCAGACCCCGAGCCGGTGGTACCGCGCACGGCAAGCGGCGTCCGCGGCGGGGGAGGGGACCAGCACGGTGATCGGCGGACGGCTCCCGTCGCGCCCGAGCACGATGATGTCGAGACTCCGGTGCAATTTCCATGAACTTCTTACATTGGGGTGATCGGGCGCCGTGACCGACCCTAGACACAGCCTGTGACCTGGGCCGGAGCCGAGAACGGGGGGCGCCGGCCGGGGCCGTGTTCTCAGCTAAAACTCAGGTGGATACGTCATTATTCGCGTTGCAGTTTTGTTGCGAATAGTTCACGTTCTCGCCGGGCTGTACGAGCCGGCCCGGGAAGCCTCGACAGGAGTGCATCAACGATGAGAGTCCTCGTCCTCGGAGCTGACGGGTACCTGGGTTGGCCCACCGCTTTGCATCTCTCCCACCGGGGCCATGAGGTCGGGGCGGTCGACAACTTCGTCCGCCGCCAGTACGACCATGAGCTCGGGGTGTCCAGCCTGGTCCCGATCAGCCAACTGCACCGTCGCATCAAGGTCTGGGAGGAGATCTCGGGGCTCTCGATCGACCCCTTCGTCGGGGATCTGAACGACCCCGGTTTCGTGTACGACACGCTCCAGACCTTCCGTCCCGACGCCATCGTCCACTTCGCCGAGCAGCGCTCGGCGCCCTACTCGATGATCGACCGCGAGCACGCGGTGTACACCCAGGTCAACAACGTGGTGGGCAACCTCAACCTGCTCTTCGCCATGGCCGAGATCGACCGGAACATCCACCTGGTCAAGTTGGGAACGATGGGCGAGTACGGCACGCCGAACATCGATATCGAGGAGGGATTCATCGAGATCACCCACCGCGGCCGGACGGACACGCTGCCCTTCCCCAAGCAGCCCGGCTCGTACTACCACCTGTCCAAGGTGCACGACAGCCACAACATCATGTTCGCCTGCCGGATCTGGGGTCTTCGCTCGACGGACCTCAACCAGGGCGTGGTCTACGGTCAGGAGACGGACGAGACCGTGCTCCACCCCGAGCTCGCCACCCGGTTCGACTACGACGGCGTGTTCGGCACGGTGCTGAACCGCTTTTGTGTCCAGGCCGTCGCCGGCCACCCGCTCACGGTCTACGGCGCCGGTGGCCAGACGCGCGGCATGCTCAACATCCGAGACACGCTGGCCTGCGTCGAGTTGGCGCTTGAGTACCCCGCGGCCGAGGGGGAGTACCGGGTCTTCAACCAGTTCACGGAGTCGTTTTCGATCCGCGAGTTGGCCGACAAGGTGGCCGACGCCTTCAGCGGCAAGGTGGAGATCGCGACCGTCCCCAATCCCCGGGTGGAGAAGGAAGTGCACTACTACCGGGCCGCGCACACCAAGCTCCTCGACCTCGGTCTCATCCCGCACCTGCTGGATCGCACGACGATCGCGTCGATGCTGGCGGTGGCCGAGCGGTACCGAAACCGGATCGACCTGAGCACGATCGCTCCGAGCGCCGACTGGCGGGACGCGTCGAAACGGGGCCAGAAGGCCTTCTCTCTCCCCTAGCTGCCCACGGCCCGGGGCCGGGTGCCCCACCGACGGCTGTAGCGTCGAGGTCCGATGTCGCCCGGCCCGCGCCGCGATCTCACTCCGTTCGTCGTCGTGCTCGTCATCGGAGCGGTGGCGCTCTTCCTCCTTGTCGGGGGCCTGGTCTACGTGGGCCGGGCGTCGGGCCCCTATCACCGCACTATCGACCAGTCCTTCGGGTCCGAGGCCCGTCTGGTGGTCCAACAGTCGAACTCGGTCGGGGCCCAGTTCCGGACGTTGGTCGACCAGATGACCGGCTACCACCGGATGCACCTCGCGCAGGCGCTCGACTCGGTGGTCGAAGGCTCCCGATCGGTCGCGAGTGAGGCCTCCTTGTTGGCGGTCCCGGCGCCCGAAGGTCACGTCGGTGCCGACTTCGCCGATGCCATGACCTCCCGGGCCGTCGCGCTCGAGCGCCTGCGCACCACGATCGACGGTCTGCTCCGGTTGACCGCCGGGGACAGTGGCTCCCCTTATCCGCCACCCGCCCTGAGCTCGGCGACGGCGGTGAGCCGGGTCGTGGCCGTGGGCCAGCTTCTCGTCGCCGCCGACTCGACCTACGCCTCGGCGAGGAAGACGTTCATGGGGGTGCCCGGCGGCTCGCGCCTGCCCCAGTCAGTGTGGGTGCCGACCCCGGTCGTGTGGGAGACCGGGGCGATCCAGACCACGGTCGACCACCTCACCTCTGCGCCCTCGCTGGCCCCGTTCAAGGACGTCCACCTGGTGTCGGTAACCCTCGCCCCCTCGGTGCTGCCGCCCGCCCCGGGGGTAACGGGCCAGCCCCAGGCCCCGCCGCTCGGTGCCGGCATCTCCGAGGTGCCGCCGACCTGCACCCTCTCGGTCACCGCCGTGGTGCGCAACGACGGGACGATCGTGGCGGAGAAGGTCCCGGTCGAGGCGGCCGTCCAGCCGGTCGGCGGGGGTGCCCCGTTCCCGGTGCGCAAGGAGGTGACCCTGGCCCCGGCCGGCAGCAGCGCCGTGACACTGCCCGACCTCCCAGTGGCGCCGGGGACCACGTACAACCTCGCCGTCACGGTGATCCAGCCGGTCGGCCAGTCGAGGCCCAATGGCCACGAGGGGGCGACGATCGCCGTGGCGCCGTTCGGCTCGACGAAGGGGAAGGCCCGCTGCGCTCGCGTCCCTACCGCAGCGCCATAGGATCCGGAGAAGAAGCAGAGGTCCAGCCCAGGAGGGACGAGTGCCCGAGACCATCACGATCACTGACAATCGGACCGGGGACTCGATCGAGGTCCCGATCATCCACGGCGGGGTATCGGCGACCGAGTGGTCGAAACTGTTGCCGGGCATCTGGTTCTTCGACCCCGGCTTCATGGCCACCGCCGCATGCGAGAGCGCCATCACCTTCCTCGACGGTGAGGCCGGGATCCTCCGCTACCGCGGATATCCGATCGAGCAGCTGGCCGAGCACTCCACCTTCCTCGAGGTCGCCTACCTCCTCCTCCACGGCGAGCTGCCGGACCAAGAGCAGTTCGACTCGTGGAAGCGCGAGATCACCTACCACACGTTCATCCACGAGAACGTACGCAAGCGGTTCCTCGACGGCTTCCACTACGACGCCCACCCCATGGGCATGCTGGTTTCAGCGGTGGCCGCGCTGTCGACCTTCTACCTGGACGCGAAGGGCATCTTCGACCTCGAGTCGCGCCAGAAGCAGATCATCCGGCTGATCGCCAAGATGCCCACCCTGGCCGCTGCCGCCCACCGCTTCAGTGT
Organism: Acidimicrobiaceae bacterium; assembly: GCA_027315045.1. GTDB lineage: Bacteria > Actinomycetota > Acidimicrobiia > Acidimicrobiales > RAAP-2 > Palsa-461. The sequence goes on along the minus strand of DAHUZS010000074.1, from coordinate 9,430 downwards.
CGGGATGCCGTTCGTCTATCCAGACAACTCACTCGACTTCACCTCGAACTTCCTCTCGATGATGTGGAAGGTGGCCGAGCCCCGTTTCGTGGCCGACCCGGTGCTGGCACACGCGCTCGACGTGCTCTTCATCCTCCACGCCGACCACGAACAGAACTGCTCGACTACGGCCATGCGGGTGGTCGGCTCCTCGCACGCCGATCCCTACTCGGCGACCGCCGCCGCGGCCGCCGCCCTGTACGGGCCGCGTCACGGTGGTGCCAACGAGCAGGTGATCAGGATGCTCATGGACATCGGCCACGTCGACAACGTCCCGGCCTTCATCGAGGAGATCAAGAGCGGGTCCGACCGGATGTGGGGGTTCGGCCACCGCGTCTACAAGAGCTACGACCCCCGGGCCAAGATCATCAAGCGCACCGCCGATGAGGTGTTCGAGGTCACCGGGCGCAACCCGCTGCTCGACATCGCTCTCAAGCTCGAGGAGATCGCCCTCAACGACGAGTACTTCCTCTCCCGACGCCTGTACCCGAATGTCGACTTCTACAGCGGCATCATCTACCAGGCGATGGGCTTCCCGCTCGAGATGTTCCCGGTGCTGTTCGCGATCCCCCGCACGGTCGGCTGGCTCTCCCACTGGCAGGAGCTGCTGGATCAGGACTCCAAGATCGCCCGCCCGAGGCAGATCTACACCGGCCCTGAGTCCCGGGACTACGTCCCGATGGCCGGCCGCTAGGCCGGCGCCCTGGGCGGGGTGCCGAGAAACCGCACCAACCCCTCCTGGACCACGGAGACCACCAGGTTCCCCGTCCGCCCGAAGAAGAAGCCGCGAGCGAGTCCCCGGGCGTTGATGGCCACCGGGGAGTCGGTGTCGTAGAGGAGCCACTCGTCGGCCTGGAAACGCTGGTGGAACCACATGCAGTGGTCGAGGCTGGCCGCCATGAAGTCGCTCTCCTCCCAGTGGATCTCGTGGGGGCGCAGGATGGTGTCGTACAGCGAGAGGTCCGAGGCGTAGGTCGCCACACAGGCGTGCAGGAGCGGGTCGTCGGGCAGACGTCCGTCCGCCCGCAGCCACAGGCGCTGGCGGGGATCGGGGTCCTCATCCTTCGTCACCCAGGGGATCGACCCGATATAGCGCTGGTCGATCGGATGTGGGCGGTAGTACCAGTTGCTCAGTCCCTCCTCCCACTCCTTCAGCCGTTCCGGCAGCGTGGGCAAGGTTTCCGGCTCGGGAACCTCGGGCATGCGCAGTTGGTGCTCGGGACCCGATTCGAGGACGTGGAACGAGGCCGACAGGTTGAAGATGGCCTCGCCGTGCTGGATCGCCACCACCCGGCGGGTCGTGAAGGAACGCCCGTCTCGGATACGGTCCACCTCGTAGAGGATGGGGACGGCGGGATCACCCGGCCGGAGGAAGTAGGCGTGCAGAGAGTGGACGTCGCCCGACTCCACGGTCCGGCCCGCGGCCATGAGCGCCTGTGCCGCCACCTGGCCCCCGAACACCCGCTGGCGTTCCTCGTGGGGCTGGGTGCCCCGGAAGATGTTGACCTCGATGGTCTCGAGGTCGAGCAGGTGGACCAGCTCGTCGAGGGGTTCGGTCATCGGGCCATGTTGGCAGGCCGGACGAGGCGGGTGCGCACGGCGCCCGCTGCCGGTGGGCCGCGGCCCGGCCAGGGCGTTACGGCGGGGCCCAGGTCGGGGGGCTGGTTAGAGTGACGAGGATGCCTGAGCTGATCGAGCGCCTCGCGCTTTGGCTGAACACCAAGGAAGGCAAGAAGCTCTTCCGCTACTCGATGGTGTCGGTCATCTCGACCGGTGTCTCGTTCACCGTGCTCTTCCTCGTCTACGGGGTCGGCCGCCTGTGGACCGAGGTGCCGAGCACGGTGTTCGCCAACGTCGTGGCGACCTTCCCCTCCTACTGGCTCAACCGGAACTGGGCGTGGGGGAAGTCGGGCCGTTCCCACCTGGTCCGTGAGGTCATCCCGTTCTGGGTCATGTCCTCGCTCGGCATCGCGTTCTCCATCGTGGGGGCCTCGATCGCCCGCCACGTGGGCATCGGCCACTCCCACCTCGTCCGGACGGCCCTCGTCCTGTTCGCCAACGTCATGTCGTTCGGGATCTTCTGGGTGGCTAAGCTGATGGTCTTCAACCGGGTGTTCCATGTCCCGAGCCTGCGGGACGAGATCGAGGAGCACCTGGAGCACGAGGGGGCCCAGGAGGTCTCTGGCGATGTCTCTTCACGGTGACGCGGCGCAGGCCGTAAGGCTGGTCGACGCCGAGGCTGCCGCTCAGGCCCGGGCTCGTCACGACCGGCTCACCAAGCCTCCCGGCTCCCTCGGCCGCCTCGAGGACCTCGGCGCCCAGCTGTGTGCCATCGCCCGCCGTTGTCCTCCTCCGGTCCCCGAGCCGGCGACGGTGGCGGTGTTCGCAGGGGACCACGGGGTCCTCGAGGAGGGCATCTCCCCGTGGCCCCAGGCGGTGACGGGCCAGATGGTGTCGAATTTCGCCCTCGGCGGGGCCGCGGTGAACGTGCTGGCCGACCGGGTCGGCGCCTCGGTGGTGGTGGTCGACGTCGGCGTGGCCGGGGAGGTGCCCGAGCTCCCGGGCCTGCGGCGGGCCAAGGTTCGGGCGGGGACGGGCAACCTGGCCCGCGGCCCGGCTATGACCGACGCCGAGGCCGCAGCGGCGCTCGACGTCGGGGCGGCGCTAGCCGCCGAGCTCGCGGCCGACGGCACCAGGTGCCTGTTGACCGGGGACATGGGCATCGGCAACACGACGCCGTCGGCGGCGATCATCGCCACCGTCTGCGACCGGAGCGCCGAGGCCGTGACCGGCCCGGGCACCGGGGTCGACAGTGCCCGTCTGGCGCGCAAAGTGCAGATCGTGGCCGAGGCCGTCGAACGGGCCGAGCGGGAGCGGCGCACAGGGCCGGTCGAGCTTTTGTCGTCGCTCGGCGGCCTCGAGATCGCCGCCCTCGCCGGGTACATCGTCGGCGGGGCGGCGGCCGGGTTGCCGGTGATCCTCGATGGGGTCATCGCCCTTGCAGCCGCGCTGATCGCCGTGGCGATCGCGCCGGACGCGCTGGGTTACCTGGTCGCCGGGCATCGGTCGACCGAGCCAGGAGCCACCGCGGCGCTGGAGCACCTGGGGCTCAGTCCGGTGCTGGATCTCGGAATGCGCCTCGGCGAGGGGACGGGCGCGTGCCTGGCGTTGCCGGTCGTGCAGTCGGCGGCCCGGGTGCTCGGCGAGATGGCGACATTCGACGCCGCCGGGGTCAGCGAGGGGTCAGCCTAGTCGAAGCTGGTCTATCTGATCGGCTCTTGGACCTTCATCGGATCAACCCGGCCACTTTGACCAAGTTGTGGGCGAAGATCCTCTGACCGGTCCAGGTCCGTGCGCCCGAGCGGGTGTCCGGATGGAGCGTCGGGGTCGTGCAAGGACAGCCTCGATCCGTACTCGCACTACGGGTTGGGGCCATCTTGGCTATGGGGGTAGAAATCGCGAGTACCCGCGCCGACTCAACGCGTTGGTCGCGGGAGTTTCAGCTCGGGTTCTCAGGTCGAAGTAGTCAGTCCCGGAAGTTGTTGAACTGCAAGGGGACGCCGAAGTCCTTCTCCTTGCAGGCCGAGATGACCGCCTGGAGGTCGTCGCGCTTCTTTCCCGAAACCCGGAGCTGTGACCCCTGGGTCTGGGAACTCACCCCTTTCAGCCCCAGGCCCTTGATGAACTTGTTGAGCTCCCGGGCGTTGTCGGCGGAGATCCCGGCCCGGATCGCGATCCGCTGGCGCGCGGCGCCGTGTGAGGCCTCTTCGACCTTGCCCTCGTCTAATGCCTTCAGGGAGACCTGGCGCTTCACCATCTTCTCCTGGAGCACCTGGCGCAGTGCCCGAAGCCGGTCCTCGGTGGAGGAACGCAGCACCAGCTCCTGTTCGCCCAGCTCGATGTTGGAGTCAGTGTTCTTGAAGTCGAAGCGGGTGGTGGCTTCCCGGTTGGCCTGGTCGACCGCGTTGCGGACCTCCTGCATGTCGACCTCGGAGACGATGTCAAAAGTGGGCACCAGGTCGATGGTACCGGCCGGAACCGGCGGAGGCCGCCGTTGACTAGCCTCGCGCCGGGTCGGTGTCCGAGTGGCCAAAGGAAGCAGACTGTAAATCTGCCGGCGCAGCCTACGGGGGTTCGAATCCCTCCCGGCCCACCTGCTCCCCGGTGCTTCGGCCCGCCACGGCGGGTTCCCCCAGCGCCTCGGGCTCCCGGCGAGGCCGCCCGGGACGGGGCACGCTGTTGGGATGCGGGTGCGCCCGGCGAGTGCCGAGGATCGACGGTGGGTCACCGAGGTTCTCGTCTCAAGGTGGGGTTCCCCCGACGTGGTGAGCCGGGGACGGGTGCACGACGCCGCCTCGCTGCCGGCGTACGTGGCCGAGCTCGACGGCCGCCCGGTCGGTCTCGTCACCTACGCCCCCTCCGGCGACGAGCTCGAGGTGGTCACCCTGGACGCCCTTGTCGGGTCGGTCGGTGTCGGGACCGCGCTGCTCGAGACGCTCCTCGAGCAGGCAGAGGCCCACGGCTGCCGCCGCGTCTGGCTGATCACCGGGAACGACAACCTCGGCGCGCTGGGCTTCTACCAACGCCGCGGGTTCCGGATGGTGGCCGTCCACTCCGGTGCCATCGACCGGGCCAGGTGGTTCAAGCCCGGGATTCCCGGACTCGGGGCCGGTGGCATCGGGATCCACGACGAGGTGGAGCTGGCTTACGTCCTTCCCCGCGGCCACGACGACCCCGAGAAGGTGGCGCTCGAGCCGGTCCGGGAAGAGGAGAAGAGCGTCCTGGCCAACCTCTTGCAGCTGTACCGACACGACTTCTCCTTGATCCGGGCCTTCGAGCTCACCGAGCACGGAACCTTCGTCTACCGCTACCTCGACACCCTTTTCCTGGAGTCCTCGCGACAGGCCTGGCTGATCCGGCACCGAGGACACCTGGCCGGGTTCGCCATGGTCCGCGCGCTCCCGGAGGGCCGCAGCGAACTGTCGGAGTTCTTCGTGGTCCGTGGCCACCGGCGTCGGGGCGTCGGGCGCCGAGCCGCTGCCCTCGTGTTCTCGGCCCGCCCTGGTGACTGGGAGCTCGCCTACGACCTGGCCAACGAGGAGGCGGCCGGCTTCTGGCCGCTCGCGGTGGCCGCGGTGTCGGGTCACGCCGAGCACTTGGTGGTGGGCCCACCGGAGCGCCCGACCGAGCAGATGGTGCTGCGGTTCTCGGTCCCCGGGGCGGCCGATCGCTGAGTTGGAAGGAGGAAGGTCGAGGACCCTACTGAGGGGGCCCCAGCCGGGGGGCGAGGCGCGGTGGTCGATCCGGGGCCAGCCCGTCGAGGACGGCCCGGACCGTGATCGACCACCGTCGGTCGGACGACACCTTGGACCTCCCCAGCCCGCCGTTCACCTCCTGTCCGGCCAGCCCCTGGGCGAGGGCGATCAACCCGTGGGCGACGTCGGTCTGGTCACCGGCGATCACACCGGCGTCGACGCAGCGGCGCACCCGGGCTCGGACGAGCCGGAGGATCGCCCGGTCGGCGGAGTTCGGTACCAGCCAGAGGTCGATATCGCCGAGTGGTCGGGAGAACATGACCTGGGCCAGCGCCCGGTGCTCGGTCACGAAGCGCCGCAGGGCCCCGAGGGTCGTCTCGAGGTCCTCGCGGGGGTCGGCGGAGACCGGGAGCGCCTCGAGGTCCTGGTGCAGAACACGGAACCCCTCGACGATCACGGCCCGGATCAGACCGGCCTTGTCTCCGAAGAGCTCATAGATCGCGGGGGTCGAAGTGCCGGCGCCGGCCGCCACGTTCCTCGCGGTGAACCGGGTCGCGCCACCGTCCTCGAGCAGCGCTACGGCGGCACCGAGGACCCGCTCCCTCAGCTCGGGGGTCCGCTCCTTCCGCCGCCCCATCGAGGCTTCAGCTTCGGCTGGCGAAGGCCCGACGGAAGTCGGCGTCGTCGGCCTCGATGGCGGCTCGGAGGGTCGCGAGCAGTTCCCCCCGGGCCCGCAGCTTGGTGGCCCGATGGGCCCCGGGGTCGAGGGAGCGCATCCGGCCCACCACTGCGTCGACGGTGGCGTCCAGCTCCTCCGCCCCGACCACCTGGTCGAGGATTCCGGCCGTGACGGCGGACTCCGGGCTGAACACCTCGGCGAGGACGACTGCCCGGTCGAAGTAGCCGGGGGCCAGGCGGTAACGGCAAACCTCAGTCGCCGATCGGGGCAACGTCATGCCGATGGCGACCTCATTGGCGGTGAGGCGGTAGGGGCCGCTGATGCCGACCCGGTAATCGCCGGAGAGCAGCGTGAACAGACCCATGGCGATGGCGTGCCCGGTGCACGCGATCACCGTCGGCGCCGGGAACGAGAGGAGCTGCTCAGTCAAGGTGAGCCCAGCTTTGAGGAGATCCGCCGCCGCGCTGCCCGCCCCCGTCAGGACCTTGAGGTCGAACCCGGCCGAGAAGATGCCGTCGCGTCCTCGCAGGACCAGGGGCAGGGCGTCGTCGGCGGCTCGGTCCAACGCGGTGTGGAGCTCGGCCAGCATCTCTGGGGAGAGGACGTTGACCCTGCCGTCGTCCATCGTGATCGAGGCAACCCCGTCGTCGACCTGGTAGGTGAGCGGTGCCATGGGTGTCTCCCTGTCATGCCGGCGGTCGGGGCACGGTATCGGGACGTTGTTACGGAACCTCCGGGGGCGATCCGTGCGGGTCGAAATCCGAGGTCAGAGCCCTTGCGTCGGCAACAGATGCCGTTACAATGCGATTACGGAACAATGTCGAGCGGAGGAGTCCCCGCGCACGGCCTTGTTCCTTGGCCAACCATGTGGTCGCGGGTAGCGCCGGGAGGGAGCGGCAGGTCGCGGGCACGCCGGACGGTCAGACGTTGGTCGAGTCTGAGCGAGATCTGAGTGGGAGACCAACTGAGAGATCAGCACGAGGCTTCCGCTCCCAACCCACCGAAGGCAGCCGGGGGGACGCTCGGACGCGCGCGCGCCATCAGCGCGGGTGTGTCCGAGCGCCTTCGGTGGGCGGTGCACCGAACCACCCTCCTCACCGAGGTCGTTCGGGTCCGGGTCGCACCGGCGGGCGTCCTGGCCGAGAACGTCGACCCCGACCGGTCGGAGCCGAACGACTGGCGTTTCCTGCTGCGCCCCGCCCTCATCGGCTTCCTGGCCCTGGCCTCGTTGGCCGTCGGGGTCTCGATCGACAGCTCGCCGTTCAAGTTGGAGATGCCTGGCACCTGGTTCTTCGGCGAGCCGTCGCAGCAGGGCGCGACCTCCACTGCCTTCTTGCTCTTCGGCCTGGTGGCGGTCTATGGGGGCCTCGTGCTGCTGGCACGGGTCTGGCTGGGGCTGACCCGGGCGCTGACCCGGCGTCCCGGGGTCCCCATCAAGCACCTGTGGCTCATCCTGGCCCTGTGGCTGATCCCGGTGCTCGTGATCGCGCCGATCTTTAGCCGGGACGTGTTCTCGTATGCGGCCCAGGGCGAGATGGTGAGCCACCACATCAACCCCTACAACTACGGGCCTTACACCCTCGGGGCCGGGCCCTACGTCAACCCGGTCGACTCGCTGTGGCTGAACGCACCCGCGCCCTACGGGCCGCTGTTCTTGATGATCGACGGGTTCTTCGCCAGCGCCAGCCTGCACCACGTGCTGGTCACGGTGGTCCTGCTCCGACTCCTGGCCGTGGCCGGGGTCGCCCTCATCGCGTTCTGCATCCCCAAGCTCGCCCGCGCCTACGGGCGGGATCCGGGCCCGATCTTCCTGTTGAGCGTGCTCAACCCGGTGGTGCTGTTGACCCTGGTCGGATCGGCCCACAACGACGCCATCATGCTGGGCCTCCTCGTGGCCGGGATCACCGCGGCGAAATCCAAGCATCCGGTCTGGGGTGTCGTGCTGTGCGCGCTGGCCACCGCGATCAAGGCGCCGGCGGGTCTCGGGGTGCTCTACATCGGCTGGGAGTGGCTCGGTGTGGGTGTGCCGTGGCGTCAGCGGGTTCGGCCGATCCTGACCGCCGGCATCATCACGTTGGCCATCCTGGCCCTCTTCTCGGCCGTGAGCGGACTCGGGTGGGGCTGGGTGGCCAACCTCGAGACCCCCGGGACGGTGCGGAGCTGGCTGGCGCCCACCACCGCCATCGGCCTCGGGACGAGCGGCCTCCTCCACATCGTCGGCCTGCACGTGTCGACAACCGGGGTGCTCTCGGCCGCCCGCGTCCTCGGCTTCGCCGTGGCGACGGTCGCCGGGGTCTACCTGCTCAAGGTGAGCGATCGCATCGGCGGGCTGAAGGCCCTGGCCATGACCCTGCTGCTGTTCGTGGTCCTGGGGCCGATCGTCCAGCAGTGGTACCTGACCTGGGGGTTGGTCCTCATCACCCCGGTCGCCACCGGCCGCTGGCGGTCCACGGTGATCGCGGTGTCGGTCCTCGGCCCGTTCCTCGGGCTCCCCGGGGGGCGGGTGCTGGTCGATCAGCTCCTCCACTCCGACCCGATCTCGGTCGCGCTCGGCCTGCTGGTCCTCCTCGGGGTCCTCCTGGTGCCGCTCGGACGGTGGACGGCCTCGTGGCGGTCCGACACCGAGGAACCGGCGGTGGCCGGGGAGGGCGCTGGCGGTGGTGGGTCGCCACCCCGGCTGGCCGAGGTCTGATCAGAGCATCAGCTGCAGCTCGACGACGTCGAGCCAGTGCCCATGCTTGCGCCCGACCTCTCGTTCGATGCCGACCAGCTCGAACCCGCAGGCCAGATGGAGCTCGGTGGATGCGGTGTTGGAGCCCTCGGTGCGGGCGATGATCGTGTGGAACCCGCGTGCCTTGGCCAAGCGGATCAGCTCTTCGAGTAGCGCCCGACCGACTCCGCGTCGGCGGCAGAGCCGGGAGACGTAGACCGAGTTCTCCACCGTGGTCGCGTAGCCAGGCTTCTCACGGAAGGGCGAGAGGGACGCGAACCCGAGCACCGCCTCGCCTCGGGCCCCGAGCTCGCCGGCGTCGGGTTCGTCCACGGCGACCACCGCCGGGTGGGCCCCGCCATGGTGGTCCAGCCACTCCCGTTGTTCGTCGACGCTCCTGGGCACGATGTCCAGGGTGACCAGGGACTCGGTGACCTCGGCGTTGTAGATGGCAGCGATGGCATCGAGGTCCCCCTCCTCGGCCAGCCGGATCAGCATCTCGAGATGGTAGGCGTCCCGGCCGGGCGACTTTGATCGTCCCAGGCCAAGCCGGGCCGGGCCGGGCCCTGCGGCGGTGGCGTAACATGAGCGGGCGGTCGACCGAGTGCCGCGCCCCCTTAGCTCAGTCGGCAGAGCACAGCCATGGTAAGGCTGGTGTCGTCGGTTCGATTCCGACAGGGGGCTCCCCGGCGGCGTAGCTCAGTTGGTCAGAGCACACGGCTCATAATCGTGGGGTCGCGGGTTCGA
>DAHUZS010000069.1 GCA_027315045.1 Acidimicrobiaceae bacterium | reverse complement strand
GTCTCCGACCGGGGGGCTCCTCAGGTGGATGCTTCAGTGAGGGGTGGGGACTTCTGCTGGCCACCAGCGGGGACTTCCCGTGGCCACGAGTGGGGACTTCTCATGGCCATAACCGGGGACTTTTTCGTGGCCACGGACATGTCATCCGCCTTGTCGGGGCAGGACTGGACGAGCGGCCAGGCGGCACGGCGCAGCCCGGGCAGGAGGACCCCCGCCAGCCCGACGCTCCATGCGCCGCCCTCGGCCTTGGCCCGGGCTATGAGGACGTCGACGACCCGGTCCCGGACCGCAAAGCTCATGGAGGGGTGCAGCAGCATCGCCTGCAACTCGCCGAGGGGGACCGTCCGGTCGGGGAGGCCCGAGATGGTGGTGCCGTCGAGGGCGAGCGGGCGGGGGCCGGTCACGAGAAGATCGAAGGTCTTCTCCAAGGTGTCGAACGGCGAGTCGGTGAGGTCGCGTCGAGAGGACATGGGCGGCTCCTTTGCTCAGGTGAGCCGCCATCGCGCCACGCAGGTAGACCCGGATCAGTCCCGGATCGGCCCCGCCCCGGCCCCGCCCCGGCCTTTGCTGACCGTCCCCGTGCGCGGGACCGACGTGGGAGCGGTTCCCATCGCTCGGCGTATGTCTGCAGGTCAACGGGGTGGGACTCGCGGGTCCCGACCGCGGGACCTGCCGCGGGACCATCGAGCAGGAACGGGGCCGGGATTTTCTTGCCTCGCGTCTCCGTCGCCGTGAGTCCCGCTGGCGGGACCCCGGCACCCGCGCCGACGGAACGCCCGAGGTCCCACATCTGGGACTAGTCCCGCCCCCCTTGGTGGGACTAGTGGGAACTGGCGATGCGGTACCGCCGTGGCCGCTCGGCCACCAGCTGGACCTCGCCGGCCGTCGCCATGGTGGAGAGGGCATTGGACACCGCGCCGGCCGATCTGCCGAGGGCCTTGCCGATCCCGGACGGCCCGAAGGACTGCCCGGGACGAGCCGCCAGGTACTCGCGGACCAAGGCGCCGAGCGCGCCAGGGGCGAGCCGCTCGCTGGCATCCCCCGCCGGCTCGGATCGGGTTTCCCTGCCGGTCCCGGGGTCGCTCGGGTCGGGCTCGGGAGCAGAGACAGCCTCGCCCGAGGTGGCGGCGGGAGCCGTACCCGTCGCTCGCTCCGGCATATCGGTCTCAGGGGCGGGGGTGGCGAGCGACCAGCGGTCGGCGATCCGGGCCCCGCCTGAGCGACCACCGGGGTTGCGCCGGATGGTGCCGGCGGCTTCCAGGCGTGCCAGGCGCTTGGCGGCGGTCGAGCGGCCGATCCCAAGCGCGCCTGCGACCTCGGCGGCGGTGATGTCGGGGAGGGCGGTGAGTGCGTCGGTGATGTCGGTGTCGGTGATGTGCTCGGGGGCTCCCATGGTTGCTCCTTCGTGGCTCGGGTCGAGTTCGGTCCCAAAGGACCTACCTCCACTCGGGCAGCCACCTCAAGGCCAAAGACGAGCCCGGCGGTCCGCGGCGCCGGAATGCCAATGACGAGCAATTCTCGAGATCCGATGTCCAAAAAGAGGGCCCGGACCCTTGTTCTATAGGTGACGCTTGTCCGGTCGTGGGCTGCCCATGACCACGATCACCACCCCCCAGCCGCCTACCACCCCACCACTTTCCGCTCAGCCACGTTCCCCCGAGGGCGTACCGCTCGCCGTCTGGCCGGTCGCCCAGACCACCGCCCAGTGGCAACGGGTCGGGCGCTACCTGCCCGAGTGCGCACGGCACCCCGGAAAGATGCTCCCCGAGCTCGCGCGGCGGATCATCGCCGAGTACTGCGAGCTCGACGCCCTGGTTGTCGACCCTCTGGCGGGTATCGGCACCACCCTCGCCGAGGCCGCCCTGCTCGCTCGGCGTGCCGTCGGCGTCGAGCTCGAAGCCCGCTGGGTGCGCCTGGCTGCCGCCAACCTCGACCACATGCTCGAAGGCGAGCGCCGAGACCTCGCCGAGATCCGCCGGGGCGACGGTCGGGACCTGCCCGGGATCCTCGGTGAGCTCTGTGGTCGGGTCGACCTCGTCGTCACCTCGCCGCCGTACGCATGCGACGCCGGGATGATCGACAAGCAGGCCTGGCTGGCCGGCGGGCGGCTGTG
>DAHUZS010000068.1 GCA_027315045.1 Acidimicrobiaceae bacterium | reverse complement strand
CGCCGAGCGCGAAGAAGGAGCCCGATGAGCGGTCCCCGCACCTCCGGCACCGACGGAGCCCCCCGCCGGGCCTGCGCTCGGCGCGAACCGACGATTCGAGGCCCCCGGGGTGAAGACGACGGCAGCGTTCAGACCGGCAGGACCCCGTGGCGCTTCTGCACCACACCACGGTCGACCGGGTCGGCCAGCGCGAACCGCCCGACCAGCTCGGCCCGGAGGGCCTCGAAGGGGACGACCGCGTCGAGGACGAGGTCCCCGGCCAGGCGATAGAGGTCGACGTCTTCCTCGTAGTCCTGCCGCATGCGCGCCACGAACTCGGCCCGTTCCCCCTCCTCGGTGATCGCGGCGATCCGGTTCGCATACACCGCGTTCACCGCCGCTTCGGGCCCCATGACGGCGATCTTGGCGGTGGGTAGCGCCAGCGTGGCGATGGGGTCGAAGGCCGGCCCGCACATGGCGTACAGGCCGGCGCCGTAGGCCTTGCGGACCACCACGCAGATCTTCGGCACGCTGGCCTCAGTCACCGCGGCGACCATCTTGGCGCCGTGTCGGATGATCCCCTGCCGCTCGACCTGGGTCCCGATCATGAAGCCGGGGACGTCGGCGAGGAAGAGCAGCGGGATGTTGTAGGCGTCGCACATCCATACGAACCGGGCCGCCTTGTCGGCTGAGTCCACGAAGAGGACGCCGCCCTTCTCGGCCGGGTTGTTGGCCACCACGCCGAGGACGTGTCCCTCGAGTCGGGCGAGCCCGGTGATCAGCTCGGTGGCGAAGAGGGGCTTGATCTCGAACAGGCTGTCGGCGTCGACGAGGCACTCGATGACCGCGTGCATGTCGTAGCCGGCGGCGGCGTCGGCGGGGACCTCGGCTCCGGAGAGCGGCCGGCGTGGCGGCTCCGGCGCCCGGGGCCCGGGTAGCTCCCGCCACGAGCCGGGCAGGTAGGAGAGGAGCACCCGGGCCTGCTCGATGGCGTCGGCGTCGTCGACCGCCAGGTTGTCGCCGCAGCCCGAGACGGTCGCGTGCATTCGGGCCCCACCCATCTCCTCGAGACTCACCCGCTCGCCGATGACCTCCTCAGCCATCCGGGGCGAGCCCAGGTACATGGAGGCGTTCCCCTCCACCATGATCACGACGTCGCAGAACGAGGGGATGTACGCGCCGCCGGCGGCCGACGGACCGAACAGGCAGCAGATCTGGGGTGCGACACCGGATAGCCTGACCTGGTTGGCGAAGATGCGGCCGGCCCCCCTGCGCCCCGGGAACATCTCGACCTGATCGGTGATGCGGGCCCCGGCCGAGTCGACCAGCCACACGATGGGGAGCTCGTGGCGGATGGCGTGCTCGGTCATCCGCACGATCTTCTCCACCGTCCTCGCCCCCCAGGACCCGGCCTTCACAGTTGGGTCGTTGGCGATCACGCACACCGCCCGGCCGTCCACCCGCCCCGTCCCGGTCACCACTCCGTCGGTCGGGAGGTCGGGGTCGTCGGTATTGGCCAAGAGGCCGTCCTCGATAAAGGTCCCCGGGTCGAGGAGCAGCGAAAGGCGGTCGCGCACCGGCAGCTTGTGCTGCTCGGCGAGCCGGCCGGCGTAGCGGGCGGCATTGCCCGCACGGGCCCGGTCGATCCGGTTCGCCAGCTCCCCGGGATCGTGGCTCACCCGACCGGGAGCCCCAGCCCGCGGGCGATGACCAGTCGCTGGATCTCGCTCGTCCCTTCCCCGATCTCGAGGATCTTGGCGTCGCGGTAGAGACGAGCCACCGGGGAGTCCTCCATGAACCCCGAACCCCCGAAGACCTGGGTGGCCACCCGGGTGGCCGAAACCGCGGCCTCGGTCGAGTACAGCTTGGCCATCGCCGCCAGCGGGCCGAACGGCTGGCCCGAGTCCTTGCACCAGGCGGCCTTGTAGGTGAGGTTCCGGGCGTTCTCCACCGCCACCGACAGGTCGGCCAGCGCGAAGGCGATGGCCTGGAACCGTCCGATCGGGCCGCCGAAGGCCCGGCGCTCCTTGGCGTAGGCCACCGAGTGGTCGAGGCACGCCTGCGCACAGCCGAGGGCGAGGGCGGCGAGGGCGACGCGCCCGTCGTCGAGGATCGACAGGAAGTTGCGGTACCCCTGGCCTGCTTCGCCGAGCAACGATCCGCGCTCCACCAAGCAGTCCTCGAAGGCCAGGTCGTGGGTGTCGCTGGCGTGCCAGCCGAGCTTGTGGGGGGCGGGGGCCACCGTGAAGCCGGGCGTCCGCGACGGGACGAGGAACGAGGAGATCTGGCCGTCGGGCGTGCGCGCCGTCACCGTGACGACCGAGGTGATCGGGGTCCCCGAGTTGGTGATGAAGGCCTTGGCTCCGTTGAGGATCCAGCCGTCGCCGGTGGGGGTGGCCCGGGTACGGGTGGCGCCGGCGTCGCTCCCGCCGTCGGGCTCGGTGAGGCCGAAGGCGGCGAGCGCGCGCCCCGACACGAGGTCGGGAAGCCAGCGGGACCGCTGCTCGTCGTTCCCGTACCGCAAGATGGGAGTCGCCCCGAGGCCGACCCCGGCCGACAGGGTGACACCGACCGACTGGTCGATCCGGCCGATCTCCTCGATGGCCAGGCACAGCGACAGAAAGTCCCCGCCCGACCCGCCCCAGCGCTCGGGGAACGGGAGCCCGAAGAGGCCGAGTTCGCCCATCGCGTGCACGATCCCGACCGGCAGGCTCCCGGCCCGATCCCACTCGGCCACATGCGGGGCCACCTCGGCCAGCGCGAACTCCCGGACGGTCCGCTGGAAGGCGAGGTGCTCGTCGCTCGGGCGGAACTCCACGGGGCCTCCTTAGCGGTCCCTAAGGATAGTCTTGGACGCGTGCGCGCGTCGCCGACCACGACCCGACCCTCGGGACCTGGCTCCCGTCGGGGCGACTTCCTCCAGGTCGCGGCGGAGCTCTTCGCCGAACGCGGCTACGCCGGCACCTCGGTCGACGACGTCGGAGCCGCCCTCGGGGTCTCGGGCCCCGCGGTCTACTGGCACTTCGACTCCAAGGACGCGCTGCTCACCCAGATGCTCGCCGACATCAGCGACCGGCTCCTCGCCGGTGGGACCCGGTGTGTCGAGCGGGCGGGCGACCACGAGGAGGCCCTCCGGGCCCTGGTGCGTTTCCACGTCCGCTTCGCCCTCGACCATCCTGAGCTCATCACCGTGCACGCCCGGGACCTGGCCCACGTGCCGGAGCCGTCCCGCCGCCGCATCCGACGAACCCAACGGCTTTACGTGGAGCAGTGGGTCGGCGCGCTCGGGGGGATCGCCCCCGAGGTCCACGAGGACGTGCGACGGGCGGCCACCCACGCCGCGCTCGGACTGATCAATTCGACCCCGCATCTCGGTGGTTCGCTCGGGACCGCCCGATCGGTCCGGCTCCTCGAGGCGATGGCCATGGCCGCTCTCGACGCGGCGTTGGGGCGCCCGAGACGAGCCGGGCGCTCGCCCCGGGAGGGTTCGCCCGGTGGCTGAGGGGCGGGTCTCGATCCGCGAGGTCGGCCCGCGTGACGGACTGCAACGCGAAGCCCCGCTCGAGCCGCGCCAGCGCTTGGCGGTCATCGAAGCGCTGGCCCGATGCGGCTTCGCCGACATGGAGGTGGCCGCCTTCGTCTCGGCACGGGCGGTCCCGGCGATGGCGGGGGCGACCGAGGTCGTCGCCGGCCTACCGGTCGGCGTCGACTGCACCTGGTGGGCGCTCGTCCCGAACCTGACCGGCGCCGACCATGCGCTGGCCGCCGGCATCTCGGACGTGAGCGTGACGGTGTCGGCCTCCGAGGGGTACAGCCAGCGCAACGTCAGGATGGGGGTCGAGGAGTCGTGCGCCCAGGCGATGGCGATCATCGAGCGGGTCCCCCGGGCCGACGTCGTGATCTCGTGCTCGTTCGGGTCGCCCTACGAGGCGGCCATCGACCCCGGCGCGGTGGCGTCGATGGTCGAGCGGTTCACCGAGGCCGGTGCCTCGGTGACCTTGGCCGACACCACCGGGGTCGCCTCCCCACGCCGCCTCGGCGAGGTTTTGACCCTGACCGGCCCCCAAGTGGGGCTGCATCTGCACGACACCAGGGGTTCGGCGTTGGTCAACGCCTATGCTGCCCTCGAGCTCGGGATCACGCGGTTCGACACCTCGGTCGGTGGGCTCGGGGGCTCGCCGTTCAGTGACGATGCCGGCGGCAACCTCGCCACCGAGGATCTCGTCTCGCTCCTCGACGAACTCGGTCGGCCCACCGGGATCGCCTTGGACCGGTTGGTGGACGTGGACGAGCTGTTGCGCGATCTGTTGGCCCGGCCGTTGCCCAGCCGGGTCGCCGAAGCGGAGCTGGCCCGGCGGGCGAAGGGTCGGCCGCCGGCATAGGCGCACCCGCCGTCGCGGCCCGGTATGCCACGAGCGCGGCGCCGCGGAAGAATGCCCAAAGCTGGCGTCTCCCTCCTGGGTTGGCACCGCGCCGTGGATCGGCGGTGACGTTCGCCTCTACCGGCGACGGGCATCGGGGACGAAGCTGGCAGCGGTGGGGTGCCGGGCCTCCGGCACCCGAGGAGGCAGGAGATGAGTCCCGCTGCGCACCGGTCCCCCGAAGTCGCCCCGGCGGGGGAGCCGGTTGACGGGTCGTCGGGATTCCCCGTCGATCCGAAGCCGGGCCGGCTGCAGGAACTGTTGGCGAGCTATGACCGCGAGGTGGAGGAGTCCCTGCGCGAGACGTTCGGCTCGGACACCGGCACCGGTCGGGTCCGGGTGCTGCACAACCGGCTCGCCCGGTCGATCGCCGTGCACGACGCCGTGCTGGAGTCGGCACTGTGCCCGCTGCTCGACGACCTGCCGGGAGGCCAATCGGTCGCGGGCCGTCTCCGTCGGGGGTGCCAGGAGCGCGCGGAGCTCCTCGAGCGTTTCGCCAAACTGACCCGGGGGGTGGCGGCGCCCAACGTCTACCCGGTCTCGGGCGAGGAGGTCGAGCAGATCCTCCGCCACCTCGACGCGAGCTTTGGCGCGCACCGCCACGACGAGACCGCACAGGTCGCCGAGGTGCTCTCGGCGGCGGCGACCAGCACCGATCCCGAGGTGCTCGGCACGCTGATGGCCGCGCAGGCCAAGCGCGCCCCGACGAGGACCCACCGGGCGGTGCTCGGGCATCCTCGCTCGGCCTTGGTGAGCGGGGTCTACCGAATGATCGACCGCACGGCCGAGTGGGTGGACGCCCATCACGGATGGGTGGATCCGGACCGTCCCGTCTCGCCTCGCCGGCTGGCCCTTCTCGAGCTGCGGCGACAGGCGATCATGGCCCCGCCGACGGTGCGAGGGCTGCTCGGCGCCTACGACTCGGTCATCGCCGCCATGATCGACGATCTGGGCAAGGCGCGCAGCGCAGAGGAGAAGGCCGACGCGGTGCACCGCCTCAGTGCGGCCATGGTCATCCACGACTCGGTGGTGGGCGGTGCGGTGTGCCCGTTGCTCGAGTCGGTGCCGGGCGGCAAGCTACTCGCCGCCCGGCTGCGTAGCGAGTGCCAGCAGCGGGCCGAGCTCCTCTCTGTCTGGCAGGGCCGGTTGGCGAGAAGGCCGACTGAGGACCTCTTCGGGGCGCCCGACCCCGAGCTCGACGCCCTCCTCGGACGCCTCGTCGAGAACTTCGAGGGCCACCAGCGGGAGGAGAGCCTGGACGTGGTCCCGTTCCTCGAGCGCGTCCCCGACGAGGCCTACCGGACCAAGAGTTCGATGTTGGAGGACGTCATGTGGCCCTGGCACGGGCAAGGTCCGGCACTCCTCGCCCTCCGCATGGCCGGGTGGGCGAGGTCGGCCCCGACCCGGGTCCACCCGACGCTCGTCCGGCACCCCTCGAGCCGGGTTCTCCGCTCCTTCTTCCACCTGGTCGACCACTTCTCGGACTACTGGAACGACTCTGTCCTCGAGCGCTGGCTGCTCCCGCAGCTCTCCGGGCGTCCCTTCTCGAGGGTCGACCGAGCCGGCGGGGACCGCCCCGACGCAACGGCGAGCCCGGGGGCCTGAGCGTCCGCTGCGGATCCGACCGGCGCGTCACGCGGAGGGTCGTCGGGCGCCGAGGGCCCCGGGCGGTTCCGGTACCCTGAGCCCCATGGCCCAGCCCACCTTCGTCCCGATCACCGAGGCCGATCAGGTCCGGGCGGCTCGTCGCCTCTCGGTGCCCGGCGCGTGGGTCGCCAACCGACCCGGCGACCTGGCCGGGCCGGGTCGGCCGAGTGGCACCCGTTTCGGGACCCCGGGACCGGACCAGGGCTTCGCGCTGGCGCTGGCCCACCGCTTCGAGGACCGCCTCGTGCTCAGCGACGCCGAGTCGGTAAAGGACGTCCTCTTCGGCGGGGCGGTTCTGGCCTCCAAGCGGGCCGGGCTCGTCGGGCGGGCTCCGTGCATCTACGACCTCGAGGCGGCGTTCGAGCTCTTCGGGTTCTTGACCGCGAACCCGCCGGAAGGGCTCGTCGCGGAGCGTCGGCGGTTGTTCCGCTCGGTCGCCCACGACTACGTGGCCCAGCGCTCGTTGGCCGACGCGGTGCCCGACGCCGCGCTGGCGCTCAAGCCCGACGAGCTCAGGTCCCGACCGGGCGAGTGGCGCGTGCTCCCCGTCGATGCCCCGGGTCCGGGCGAGCCGCAGACCGGGGGGCACTCGGCCTAACGGGCCACCTCGTCGGCGTCGACCGATGGCGAGCCGCGATCGGCCGCGTCGGCGCGGTCCGCGTCGTCCGTCGTCGCGGGACGTCCGCCCGGTGCGCCGGCCCCGAGCCAGGCGGCCCACCGGCGCCAGGTGAGGACCAACAGGGCCAGCCCGGCCACGACCAGCGCCAGCCCGGCCGCCTGCACGAGGACCGAGCCGAGGTGGCCGGGCTCCGCGAGCCAGAGGTGCTCGTCGACGAAGCGCTCGACGCCCCAGAGCACCATGGCCACCGACAGCACCCCCCCGGGCGGGTAGCCGGCCCGCCGCCCGCCGTCGGGCCAGTGCCGGAGGCGCCGATCCAGCGCGACGAGCAAGCTGAAGATGGCGGTGTCCTCCAGCGCCTGGAAGATGGGGACCGGGAGCCGCTTGCCGACCTGGCCGGCGTAGTACATGCCGAACCACTGGTGGGTCGGGTGGCCGCCGCCGGCCACCATGAGCTGGGGCCCGAGGAGCCGTCCGAGCGCCCAGGCGGCCATGAGCACCGGGGCGACGATGTCGAGCGCCGTGGTGAGCGCCAGCTCGGGACAACGGCGGTGGGCCAGCCAGAGGCCGGTGGGCAGGGCGAGGATGAGCCCGCCGAAAGAGGACAGCCCGCCGTGCCAAACGGCCAGGATCTCAACCGGGTGGGCGCCGTAGTAGGAGAAGTTGGCCAGGACATGGGCGATCCGGGCACCCACCACGGCGGCGGCGATCACCCACAGGAACACCCCGCTCAGCCAGTCGGCGGGGTAGCCCCGGGCCCGGAGCCGGCGGCCGAAGTACACGTAGGCGAACCAGAAGGCGATCGCGAGGCCGATGCCGTAGGTGTGCACCTCGAGCGGCCCGATGTGGAAGGCGACCGGGATGGGCTTCATGAGGGTTCACCCCCAGTATGCCGGGGCCTCTCGGCCCTCGACCGCCGTGCTAGGGCCGGCCGGCCCCGACGAACCCGGCGCCTAGGCGGATCGGGGTGATGTGGACCACGGCGCCGGTGTAGGGCGCCTCGATCATCTCGCCACCCCCGACGTACATGGCCACATGGTCGCTTCCCCCCGGTCCGTAGAAGAGGAGGTCGCCGGGTTCGAGATCGGCGACCGGCACCGGGGCCGAGTCCTGGTACTGGGCGCCCGAGTAGTGGGGGAGGGGAACCCCGGCCTGCCCCCAGGCCCAGGCGGTCAGGCCCGAGCAGTCGAACCCCACGCCCGGGGTCTCGCCGCCCCAGACGTAGGGCACGCCCAGCTGGGTCTCGGCGGCGGCCACCGCGGCGCCGCCGGCGCTGTTGGGCGGGGGCGGCGGGAAGCTGGCCCCCGCGGTCAGGATGGACTGGGTGAGGTTGGCCTGGGTCGCCTCGGCCGCCCGCTGCGCGGCCTGTTCGAGTACTCCGAGCTCCCCTTTAACCTGGGAGAGCTGGCTGTCCAGCTGGGCCTGCCGCGCGTTGGCCTGCTGCTGGGCGTCGTAGGCGGCGTTCACCGCGGCCTGGGCCGAGTTCTGCTCGGTCAAAAGATTGGTCTTCTCGCTGTTCAGCGCGACCTCGGCCGTGTGCAGGTCGGCCAACGCGACGTTGAGGTTGCCCATCGCGACCTGGCCGTACTCCTGCTCGGCGGCGAAGGCCTTCTGGTTGCCTGCGAAGAGCGGGTTGCTCTGGGTGACGGTGCCCTGGTTGATATAGGCGTCGATGGCGTCGGAGCGCAGGTGGAGGCGATCGAGGGAGACCCGATGGAGGTCGTCGGCGATCTTGGACTTCGTGACCGTGATCTGGTTGTTGATCTGGGCCAGTTGGTTCTCCGCCTGGTCGTAGCGCTGGCCCAGTGTGCCGATCTCGGCGCTGGTCGACGAGATCTCCTGCTGGAGCTGGTTCGCCTGCTGCTGGAGGGAGCCCACGGTGGCGGCGCCGACCCGGGCCGGGAGGGCCAGCATCGACACCACGGCGAGCAGGCCGGCCCCGACGATCCCCACGAAGGGTCGCCGAAATCGCCAGAGCCGCGTCGAGCTCTGCCGGGACCGCGGTTCGGGGCGGGCCGCGGCCCCCTCGACGTCAGCCACAATGCGCAACATCTTGACGGCGGCCGTTGTGGGGGGCAAACACCCGAGCCTCGATGATGCAGCGTGGCCTGGGCGTGTCGTCGGCCCGAAGGCACTGTCGCCCCAGTACGGAGCCTAATTTGGCGACTTTGTGACGATCTGGTATCGATCGGGGGACAATGGGGGACGGTCGCGACGAGTTCGTTGCCAATTCCGATGCCTCTGACCAGCCATTACCATCGCAGCCATGTCCGCCCGTTCCCGTGATCTGCCCCGCCGTTCCTGCCTGTCGACCCCGGCGTCCAGCGAGCGCTTCTTGGCCAAGGCACCGACGGTCTCGGCCGACATGACCTTCCTCGACCTCGAGGACTCGGTCGCCCCCCTCGAGAAGGTGGCGGCCCGGGCCAAGGCCGTGGACGCCGTCAAGAACCTGTCCTGGGACGACCGGGTGTTGTGCGTCCGCGTCAACGCCTGGGACACGAAGTGGACCTACGGCGACGTGATCGAGGTGGTGAGCGGGGCCGGTGAACGGCTTGACGAGATCATGCTGCCCAAGGTGCAGACGGCGGCCGAGGTGGTCGCGCTCGACCTCCTGCTCACCCAGGTGGAGGAGAACGCCGGGCTCACGGTCGGCCACATCGGGATCGAGGCTCAGATCGAGACGACCCGGGGCCTCATCAACGTCGACGACATCTGCGCCGCCTCGCCCCGTCTCGAAACCATCATCTTCGGACCGGCCGACTTCGCCGCCTCGATGGAGATGCCCGTCCTCACCGGGGGGGTCCAGATCCCCGAGTACCCCGGCGACCACTTCAACTACGTGTTCTCCCGGATCCTCATGGCCGGCCGGGCCAACGGGCTCCAGGTCATCGACGGTCCGTTCCTGCTCGTGCGGGAGCTCGACAAGCTGCGCGACTTCGCCCAGCGCACCCGGATCCTCGGCTACGACGGCAAGTGGGCGCTCACCCCGGACCAGGCCCAGGTCCTCAACGAGGTGTACTCACCGACCCAGGAGCAGTTCGACCGGGCCCACGACATCCTTGACGCCTACCGTCAGGCGACCGAGGAGGAGCGCCGGGGCGCGGTGATGTTCGGAGACGAGATGATCGACGAGGCGAGCCGCAAGATGGCCACCAAGTTCGTCACCCGCGGCCTGCGGGCCGGGCTCACGCGCTCGCAGACGTCGTAACCGGCTCGCTCAGCGCGGACCCTCGAGCAGCCGGCGGGCGATGACCTTAAGGGCCAGGGTCTCGTCGGCACCCTCGAAGATGGAGAGCACCCGGGCGTCCACGAAGTACCGGCTCACCGGGAACTCCTCGGCATAGCCCATGCCGCCGTGGAGCTGCATGGCCTCGCGGGTCACCCACTCGGCTGCCCGGCACCCGTAGGCCTTGACCATCGAGGCCTCGAGTGCGCCCTCCCCCTTGGCCATCAGGCGGGCCACGCGGTAGGCGAACTGGCGGATGGCCTGGATGGTCACCGCCATCTTGGTCAGCTTGGCCCGGGTCAGCTGGTAGTCGAGGATGGGGGAGCCGAACACCTTGCGCTCCGACGCGTAGTGGTAGGCGGCGTCGTAGGCGGCCTGCATCACACCGAGGGCCCGGGCCGCCGTCTGGAGCCGGCCGTTCTCGAACCCCTGCATTTGGAGGTAGAAGCCCTGGCCCAGCCCGGCCTCCCCGCCGACCAGGTTGGCCTCGGGGACGAACCAGTCCTCGAAGGAGAGTTCATAGGAGTGCATCCCTCGGTAACCGAGGGTGTCGATGGGCCGCCCCTCGAGCCGCCCCGAGCCCTGGGTGAGCACGAAGCCCTTCCCTTCCGCCCGGGGCTTCTCCACGATGAACATGGAGAGCCCGCGGTGGGCCTTGGACCGGTCCGGATCGGTCCGGGCGAGCAGCATCAAGACATCGGCCCGGGCCGCGAAGGTGCACCAGGTCTTGACCCCGCGCACCAGCCAGCCGCCGTCGGCCTTCGTGGCCGCGGTGACGAGCGAGGCGACGTCGGAGCCGTAGTCCGGTTCGGTCACCGCGACCGCAGCCATCGTCGTCCCGTTCGCCAGCCTCGGGAGCCAGTCACGCTTCTGATCCTCGGTGCCGCCTTTCAACAACGCCCGGGTCAGGATCTCGGGGCGGGTGATCAGTGATCCCCCGATCCCGAGCGATCCCCAACTGAGCTCCTCGGTGGCCACGACCATGCCCATGTAGTCGCTCTCGGTTCCCGCCGCGAACCCGCCGTACTCCTCGGGGACAGAGAGGCCGAACCCGCCGAGCTCGGCCAACCCGGCGATCACCTGCTCGGGGACGTCGCCGTTGGTTCGGTGCACCTCCTCGGCGTGCGGACGCACCCGCTCCTCGGCGAACCGGCGGAAGGTCTCGCGCACCAGCTCGAAGTCCTCGTCGAGGTGGGTCGGGCCGGGCTGGCCACACAGCTCGGACAGGAACGCCGGGGACCGGGAGTCGGCCAGGAACCCCGCGGCCGGGCGCAACCACCCGGGGTCCACGCCCCATGCCGGCTCCCGGCCGGCGACCCGGGAGCCCAGGTCGACCAGGACCTCGGCGATGAACGCGGCGGCCAGGTCCGCCTCGAGCGGCCCCCGCGTTGCGTAGTCGAGCATCGACCGGGCGACCACGGTCGCCGAGGCCGCGTGCGCTAGGTCGTAGGCGACCACCTGGTCGGCGTCTGCCCCCGGCCCGCTTCGCTGGACGTCCACCGCGCGTTGCACAGCAGACTCGGCGAGTTCGACCGCGGCGGTGGCCGCCTCGAGCCGGTCGGTGGCGGGATGGGTCGGCACCGTGTGACCCTACCGCCCGCTCTGGCGGCGCCCTACCACGGTGACCAGCGGAGGGAGCACGATCGCGTCGTCGCCGGGGTCAGCCCCGGTCAGGCTCTCCAGGTACTGGCTCACCGGACCCGGGCCGGCGCCCGCCGGTGCTTCGGCCCAGGCGTCGACGAGGTCGAGGCCGGCGTCGCGGGCGAGACCGGGCAGGATCGCCCCGACGTCGGGATGGCGGGCGTCGGGCATGGACATCGGGCGGCCGTCGATCCGGCCCGCCGAAGTGATCGGCTCCTGGGCCACCACCCACCCACCGTCTCGGACCGACTCGGTCATCTTGGCCAGGACCGCGCCCGGGTCGAGCACGTGCAGGAGGAGGAAGCGGCAGAAGGCCAGGTCGACCGCCTCGGGC
>DAHUZS010000067.1 GCA_027315045.1 Acidimicrobiaceae bacterium | reverse complement strand
CACACCTCAAGAGCGACATCAAAGGTTGGATCAAGACCTGGAACGAGAACCCTCGCCCCTACGTCTGGGTCAAGACCGCAGATGAGATCCTGGCTTCCCTCGCACGGTATTGCTCACGAATCTCTGAGGCGGCACACTAGCTCTGGTTGATGGTCCTAACCGCCTTATTGACTGGGCAGTTGCCTTCGCTTCGGCCACACGCTGCGAAGTCGCAGAGGCGACATAACCAAGGTTGCGGACGGTCGTGACTGCGGGTGGTGCGTTCTTCGGATCTGGCGAGGGTGACTGTGGCCAGCATCGCGTCCAGTGCTGCCGCAAGGCGGTCGACCTCGTCCGAGTTCAATGCGGACAGCGCGCTCGTCAGTGACGTCTCGCGTGCTTGAAGTATCTGCACCGCCAGGCGACGGCCACGTCGGGTCAACACGACGGATACGGCCCGTCCGTCCTGCGCGCCGACCCGTTCCACAAGGCTGGCGGTGGCCAGGCGATCGACGAGACGGACTGTGCCCGAGTGGGTCAGGCCCGGTACGGAACTCAACTGGGTGACCGATCCGCTGTCGAGGAATACGTGCAAGGCAGCCAGTGCGGCGGGGGCCGACGGGCCGAGCGCCGCGATCGCTTCGAAGGCTGCGTTCATCCGGTCAACGACCACGAGGCTCAACGCGCCCAGGGCGTTGGCTGCGTGCTCGCGGCTTGATTGTGTTCGCGACACCGTTCTAGACAGTTACCAGATGGTCGAAGGCAGCGGCATCAAGGTCGGTTTCGGCAAGGTCGAGGGATTCCGACCCGCGCGGTGGCCTGATGAAGATGGCGCCAAACGCTTCCACCTCGACCTGCAAGTGGACGACATCGACGAGGCGACCGAGAGCCTGGGTGGGATCGGAGCCAGCCAACCTGACTTCCAACCCGGAGCTGGGCGCTCGCGGGTGCTGCTCGATCCCGACGGCCAACCGTTTTGGCTGACTCCCCGTCCTACGGTTGTGCCGTAGCGCGCGTCGTGACAAGACTCGCGGAGTTGCTCGTCCAGGACGCCGAGGCGTGGCGCACCTGGTTGGACAGTCATCACGCGGACCATCCGGGCGTGTGGCTGGTGCTGCACAAGAAGGGTGGTCAGACGACGGCCTTAACCTACGCGCAAGCGCTCGACGAGGCGCTGTGTTTCGGCTGGATCGACGGGCAGATCGCACGACGTGACGACGACAGCTACCGCCAGCGCTTCACGCCGCGCCGGCCGAACAGCCCCTGGTCCGCCAGGAACGTCGAGCACGTCACCCGTCTCGCCCAGGCCGGGCGGATGCAACCAGCCGGGGTCGCGGCCGTCGACGCGGCTAAGGCGCAAGGGCGGTGGCAGGTGGCCTACCGCGGGCAGGCCGACATGCAGACCCCACCCGATCTGGCCGAGGCGCTGGCGGCCAATCCCGCCGCAGCCGCGACGTTCGACCAGTTGGACGCAGCCAATCGTTACGCCATCGTCTACCGGCTCAACACCGTCAAGCGCCCGACCACCCGGGACCGCAAGCTGGCAGAGTACGTCGACATGCTCGCTCGCGGCGAATCCATCCATCCGCGCAAGCCCCGGAAGGATCGCTAGTGCCGTGACCGCCAATGTTGATGGGAGCGCGTCCACCGCCTGACGGACGAGGTCCCCAAGACTTGGCCGATGGCCGAACGTGTGCGTGTCCGGGAACTTACCGGTGCCGAGGGCAACAAGCTCCTCGGGATCGTGCGACGAGGATCGGGGTCGGTCGTCCGATGGCGAAGACCCCAGATCGTCTTGTGGTCGGCCCAGGCCATGGACATGCCGGCCATCGGCAAAGATCGCTTCACCTCCGAGGACAGGGTCCGGGAGGTCATCCACTCGAATCAGTCCGACGGCCGGATCGCTCTGGAGCGCCCGGACCATCTCGTCCGGCGACGCCGCCCACACCGCGTACAGGCAGACGCGGTTGAGCCCGCCACCAGCACTCTGCCGAGGTCCAGCCGAGCCACCCGCGTCTCTTCTCCCGTGCACGACCGCGGCCAACAGCGCCAACGTCGCCACCCCGAAGCGGACCCAGACCGTGCTCATCGGCCGAGGCCGGCCCACCGGCGGCGCGGCTTACCCGGTGGCCACGGGCGCCGGAGCGGGCGGGTAGCCGGCGGCTCACCGGGGAGCAGCGGACCCAGGAGACCGCGACCCACATAGCTCCGAGCCACCACGATGCTGTCCGCCCCGACCCACCCAGCACCGGACCGGTCGGGGTCAACATGGCCACACCGACCAGCGCGGTCAGAGCGATGGCCACGCTCGCCAGCCGGGCCTGGCCCAACTCGACGCTGGGCGGCACCCGCCGGTGGACCAGCAGGTTCACGACGGCCCGGATCGCCATGTGGCCATGCTTGAGCCCATCAGGTCCCCGACGGCCAGCCTCGGTGCGCTCGCCGCCGCGCTCACGCCGGTCACGAGCTCGGGCAACGACGCGGCCAGCCCCACGAGGAGCATGCCGACCAAGAGCCGGCTCCAGCCGGTCTGTTCGGCCAGGTCGTCCCCGGCGTGGGCGGCACCACGCCGGCGCGAACCAAGACCAGGCCCGCGCCAACGAACACGAGGCTCCACTGCCACAGCGTCAACGCCCGCTCCAGGGCGTCCCTACCAGCCTCCGGCCCGGCGCGTCTCACAGGAAGCGTCGAAGGTCTCCCGCTCCGCGTCGGCCAGGCCGAGGCGAGGCTCGCTCGGACCGTGCGCGAGGGCGACCTCCGGCGAGCCACGACCGGACCGAGCGGTCCGTACCGTCTCGCTCGCGCGCCCGGCCCGTCGTGCGCCTGGCGACGGGGCCGTCAGCGCCTACCTCACCGGCCTGGCCCACGGGGGCGCCCGTCGCTCCCGGAAGGCGGCGATCCCGGCCGTCGCCTCCTCTGAGGCGAACAGGCGGGCCGACTGCGCCGAGGTCCACTCGAACGCCTGGTCCCGTTCGAGAAAGGGGACATTCGAGAAGATCAGCTTGATCGCCGCCAGGGCACGGGGCCCACCCAGCAACAGGTGCTCGAGCATCTGGTCGACCACCTCGTCGAGGTCACCCTCGGGGACCGCCCGGGTGATCAGGCCGACCTCGGCCGCCCGATCGGCGCCGAAGGGTTCCCCGGTCAAGAAGAGCTGCGAGGCGTCGGCCCGGCGCATCTTCGGCAGGCAGACCACCGAGATCACGGCCGGTGCCACCCCCAGGCGGACTTCGCTAAAGGCAAAGGTGGCGCCGCTCGTCGCAATGGAGAGGTCGCACACCGCGGCCAGACCAACCCCGCCGCCCCGGCAGTGCCCGGCGATGCGCGCCACGACCGGCTTGTCCAACTCCTCGACCAGCCGCAGGATCCCGGCGAGGTCCAGGCGGGACGAGGTCCTCCCAGCCACGGAGAGGTCGGCTCCTGCACAGAAGGTGGTCCCGGTGTGGGTCAGCACCACCGCCCGCACGGCCGGGTCGCCGTCGGCCCGCTCCAGGTCGTCCCCGAGCGAGTCGAGCATCTCGGTGCTGAGCGCGTTGCGATTCTCCGGCGCATCGAGCGTCACGGTGGCAATGCTCCCAGTCACCTCGTAGGTGGTGGCCCGTCCCACACCCCTCCTGCCGTCCACGTCGACGGTTGCGGACTCTGCGTCCCGACCCGCTCGTTCACCTCGAAGCCGGGCACTCGAGCGCCCGCGGGCCGCTCGGCTCAGTAGTGGACCGAGCGTAGCCAGGTCTCGGCCACCGCCGCCGGCTGCTCCTTCTTCTGCGTCACGTCCAGATTGAGCTTCGAGATGGCCACGGTGGTCAGCTTGGCGTCGATTTGGTTCAGCAACCGGGCCACCGTGGGGGTATCGACCGATTTGCGGATGACCGGCACGATGTAGTCGGCCCCCTCGAGATGCTTGTTGTCGCTCAGGGCCACGAAGTGGTTGGCGATCACGTTCCCGTCGCTCGAGAACAGCTCGACCACCTGGACCTCGCCGTTCTTGAGGGCGGCCACGCTGAGCGGCCCGGCCTCGTCGAGCGGCTTGAACCCGGCGAAGTGGAGCCCGTAGACCTTCTCCAGGCCGACCTCGCACCCGGCGTAGGTCGGGCACTCCGGCGGACCGCCCAGGATCATCTTGGAGGCGTAGGGCTTCAGGCTCGACAACGTCGTCAGGTGGTCATTTCGGGCCGTGGCCCGGGTCACCGCGAACACGTTGGTGTCGAGCGCCTTGGACGCCGTGAGGACCGTGACCCCATAGTGGGACAGGGCCCGGCGGTCGGCAGGGATCGCCGTCTTGATGTTGTCACCGGCCTTCTGGGGGTTCCCCCCATGGAGGAAAGCGAGGAGGGAGGCCGCGTAGTCGGGCTCCAGATCGATCTGGCCCTTCTCGATGGCCGGGACGACGATGGCCCTCGTCCCGAGCGCTGGCTCCACCGTGACGTGGAATCCGGCCCGCTTGAGCACGTCGCCGTAGATGTTGGCGACGATCGCCTGCTCCTCGAAGTTGGTGGAGCCGATGATGATGCTCGGCTTCGACTTCGCCGCCCCGGCCGGGGTGAGAGCCGCGGCCGGCACGGCGACCATGGCGACGACGGCAATGGCGAGGAGGACGCGAGTTCGGATCATCTGGTGCATCGCCTTTCCCGGGGGTGGCCCGCCACCCCTAAACGCCGACCACGATGCCGCGGTCGGTTGACGAAACCTCGACGGAGTTGTGACCATTCTTGTCCATGTCGAAATGAGGTCCGCCCATCATCGGAGTGCCGGCCGGCCGGCCAGGGAGAACGCCGGGCCCGAGGCGCGCAGCGGTCGAGGGGTGAGCAGCCGGCCGAGCACCCCGAGCGACACCGACACGAGTGCCGCCATGACCCCCACCAACAGCGCTCCCGAGACCGCCTCCACCGTGTTCTGGGTGTCGAGGCCGGCGATCACGTAGGTCCCGAGATCCGAGTACCCGACGTAGGCCGCCAGTGTCGAGGTCGCCACCACCTCGATGGCCGCGGTCCGGAGACCGGCCATGACGAAGGGCAGGGCTAGGGGCGCCTCCACCCGCCACAGCACGCCGTTGGCTCGGAGCCCCATGGCCTTGGCGGCGTCGCGCACGTCGGCGTCAACCTCCCGCATCCCGACATAGGTGTTGGTGAGGATGGGCGGAATGGCCAAGGCGGTGAGGGCGATCCACGAGGCGAGGAACCCGTCCCACTTGAGCGAGATCGCCGGCTGGATGGCGAGGAGGGTGAGCAGCGCCAGGCTGGGCACAGCCCGAAAGGCGTTGGCGGCGTTGACCGCGACCAGACCGCCGCGTCCGGTATGACCCAGGATCAGGCCGAGTCCTCCCCCGATCAAGAGCCCGAGCGCCACCACGGCCAGGCTCAGTTCCAGGGACCGCTCGAAGAGCAGCGGGATCCCCCCGGGGCCGTTCCAGTTGGCCGCGGTGGTGAACCAGTGAAACAGCCTGCTCAAGAAGGACATCGTCGTCCGCTCACCGAGCCGAGGTTCTCGCCCGACGGGTCGCGCGGGACCACGGGACCAGCAGGCGTTCGGCCCCCACCAACACGAGGTCGGCCACCGCCGCCAACGCGATCGAGAGCACGAGTCCGACGATGATCGGGGTGTTGTAGGCGATGTTGAACCCATAGGTGATCTGCTGGCCGAGGCCGCCCAGGCCGATCAGGGCGGTGACGGTGACCAGACCGATGACCGTCGCCAACGCCACCCGGAGCCCGGCGAAGATGTAGGGAAGGGCGAGCGGCAGGTCGACCCGCCAGAGCTCGGCCCGGCGTGAGAACCCGAGGGCGACGGCCGCCTCCTTGGACTCGGCCGGCACGGCGTCCAGCCCGGACACGGTGTTCCAGATGAGGATCAATAGCGTGTAGCCGACCAGCGCGAACTCGGCCGTCACCCACGAACGCGGAGGGACGTAGCCGGTGATCCCGCCCAGGATCGCGAAGAGCGCTAGGGACGGGATGATGTAGAGCGTGCTGGCAAAACCGAACACTGGGACGCGCACGAGCCGGTATCGCCAGGCCAACACCCCGAGGGGTAGCGAGATCACGGTGCCGATGCCGAGCGCGATAAGGCTCAGCTCGATGTGCTGCACCAGGTCGCCCTGGATCTGCCCCCACTGCCCAGTCACGTAGCTCCACTGGAAGAAGGGGGAGCCGGCGAGTGGCACCAGTGCACGTTATCGGGACAGCCGAAATTCCGTCCGACCACGACTAACGTCGGCTGATGATCTCGCTCGAGCGGGTGACCAAGCGCTACGCCAAGGGCTCGGTCGCCGTGGCCGAGCTCAGCTTCTCGGTCGACAACGGGGAGCTCTGTGTGCTCGTCGGGCCGTCGGGGTGCGGAAAGACCACCACCTTGCGGATGATCAACCGGCTGATCGAGCCGTCCGAGGGACGCATCCTGATCGACGGTGTCGACGTCACCAGCATGGACCCGGTGACGCTCCGACGAGGGATCGGTTACGTCATCCAACAGGGAGGCCTGTTCCCCCATCGGCGTATCGCCGACAACGTGGCCACCGTCCCGAGGCTGCTCGGATGGGACCGTTCCAAGATCGAGCGCCGGGTGGGCGAGCTCCTGGAGCTCGTTGGCCTGGACCCGGACCAGTACGCCCGGCGCTATCCGCACGAGCTCTCGGGGGGGGAGCGCCAGCGGGTCGGGGTGGCACGGGCCCTCGGCGGGGACCCCCCGGTCCTGTTGATGGACGAGCCGTTCGGCGCGGTCGACCCGGTCACCCGGAGCCGCCTCCAACAGGAGCTCCTCGAGCTCCAGCGGGACCTCTCGAAGACCATCGTCTTCGTCACCCACGACATCGAGGAGGCGGCGATGCTGGGCGACCGCATCGTGGTGCTTTCCCAGGGCGGCGTACTCGAGCAGCACGACACCCCGGCCGAGATCCTCGGCCGTCCGGCCACGCCGTTCGTGGCCGACTTCGTCGGTGCCGACCGGGGGGTCCGCCGGCTCGGCGTGGTGACCATCGACCCCGGCGACCTCTTCCAGCCTCCGGTGGTCCCACCCGAAGTCTCGATGGCCGAGGCGCGGCGCCGCGCAGCCAGGGCCGACGGCCGGTGGGCGCTCGTGGTGGACGACAAGGAACGCCTGATCGGCTGGGTCGACCTCGACCCCGGGCTCGACGGCCCGGTCCTCGACCACCTCGTCGAGTTCGAGGTCCAGGTGCCCATCGGGACCTCGCTGCGCAGTGCGTTAGGCGAGATGCTCCAGCACGACGTCCGCTGGCTGCCGGTCGTCGACGGCGAGCGTTACCTCGGGGTCCTGACCCCGAACGCGCTCCACGCCGCCATGCGCCGTTCGGTCGGAGGCACGCCGGGGCTGTCCGAAAGCCTCCACTGACCCCGATCGCAGATCGAGGCGGGACCGGTCGACGGCTCCCCCCACCGCGCGGGGCGACGCCCGGACGATAGAACAGAGCGATGAGCGAGACCGCCCCAAAGAACGAGCCTCCCAAAGAACCGGTCGACCTGCTCGAGGGGATCCGCACCACGAGGGCCATCCGGCGCTACCGGGACGAGCCCGTCCCCACCGACGTGCTGAGGGAGATCCTCTTCGCTGCCACGCGGGCGCCGAGCGGGTCGAACCGCCAGCCGTTCCGGATGATCGTCCTCTCCGACGGCCCCAACGCGGCCGAGGCCAAGCGCTTGATCGCCGAGTCGGCCCGCCGGATCTGGGGCGTCAAGCGAGAAACCGACGCGTACGACTCGGGGAGCGGCGCCACGGCGGCGTCGCCCAAGGCCCGCACCGCACGGGCGTTGCAGGAGTACGTCGACCACTTCGAGCGGGTGCCGGTGCTCATCCTCGCCTGCCTGGCCCGCTACCGGGCGCCCAATTCCTTCGAGGGGGCCTCGGTCTACCCGGCCTGCCAGAACATCCTCCTGGCCGCCCGGGCTCTCGGCTACGGCGGCGTGCTCACCGGCTTCCACTTCGGGGCCGAAGCGGCCCTGCGCGAGCTGCTCGGGGTGCCCGACGAGGTGTTCATGGCGGCGACGATCACCCTCGGTCGGCCCCGCGGCCGGCACGGAGCGGTCCGGAGGCGCCCGATGGCCGAACTGGTCTACGAGGAGGCCTGGGGCGGCGCGGCACCCTGGGCCGTCGACCCGCCCGGGACCGAGCACACCTCCGCCGGGCCCCCTCGGGCCCGCTGAGTCGGGGCGGGCGGCCTCGGCCGCCGCGTCAGGGCCAGAGGGAACGGATTGGCCGGTGCAGGTCCTCGACGAGATCGCAGGACTCGTCGAACACCATCGTGATCCGCCTTTGTCCGGTAAACGCCGGCCAGCCGGGATCGCCGTCGCGAACGAAGGCCACCCAGGCCGCGTGCATCCGGTCGGCGAGGTCCTGGGGTGGCGCGTCGCCGGCCACCACGGCGACGTGGTCGTCGTCGAGCACGTCGAAGACGAAGGGTAGGTCCAGACAGTGCACGGCACCGATGCCCCCGAGGGCCGGCGAGTGCCACTGGAATTCGTAGTGGAAGGTCCGGCCCGGGCCGCCGGATCGGACCTCGGCCACCCGGAGGGCCGGCACCCGGAAGGTCCGGTCGGTCACCGCCTGCCCGACCCAGTCGGCCGGCCCGGCGCCTGCCTCCCGATACCACCTCGCCCCGCGCTCGTCGAGACCCAGCGCCTCGAGAGCCTGGGCCGCCGCCACCTCGTCGGGCGGGGCCATCCGGACCGACGCGTTGAACTC
The DNA here is from genome assembly GCA_027315045.1 of Acidimicrobiaceae bacterium. Classification (GTDB taxonomy): domain Bacteria; phylum Actinomycetota; class Acidimicrobiia; order Acidimicrobiales; family RAAP-2; genus Palsa-461. Next base: position 477 of record DAHUZS010000067.1, on the reverse strand, counting down.
CTCCTCGGTCGTCCCGATGAGGACCGCCAAGCCCGAGCCGGCCCCGGCCGCCAGCGCGTCCATCGGGGGGACCAGCACGACCTCGCCGTCGACGAAGGGGAAGAACGCCAGGGGCCGCCCGACGCGTGACGCCCCCGGGCCGCCCGCTGCGGCGGTCGCCGCCACCTGGGCGCCGACGAGTGCCGCCGGCGACATCGCCTCGAAGGCGGCGAGCCCCACCTCGATCTCCAGGTGCTCGGCGACCCGGCGGGTGAGCCGCTCGGTCGACTCGAACGAGGGCGCCGGAAAGACCGACCCGCTCATGGGGGCGACGGCACGGAAGAGACCGGCGGCACGGGGAAGGGTGCCGAGCAGCATGGCCGCCGCGCCCCCGGCGCTCTGACCGCCAACCGTCACCTTCGCTGGGTCGCCGCCGAAGGCGGCGACGGTGCGTTGGACCCACTCGAGGGCGGCGCTCCAGTCGAGCACCCCTCGGGT
>DAHUZS010000066.1 GCA_027315045.1 Acidimicrobiaceae bacterium | reverse complement strand
GTCGATGCCATCCACATCGAGGTGGCTCGACGTCTCGCCGAGGAGGAAGGAGGAGTTGTTACACCGACCAAGTACGATCAGGCTGCCGCCTGAACAGCTGTGGGACCGTCACCGAAAACCCACATGAGTCGGGACATCCTCGGCACCGGTCCACCGGGTGCTCACCACCCCGGTTCAGCGGCGGAGGGGCACACTGTGGCGAGTGGTCGGGTGTGAGATGACCTGTCAGGCGTGCGGGGCGCGCTGGTGGACCTACACGCACTCCGGCCGGACCCGCTGCCCCGAGGGGCACCGCGCCCATGTCCCGGTCGCCCAGCGCCGGGCGGCCAGCCTGGCCGGGGACACCCCACCGGGGCGCCGACGTGCTGGGCCCGGAGGCGGGCGCCCGCCGGTCTCTCGGCGCCGGCCCCCAGGTGTGCGACGTCGAACGCCTCCCGACCGCTCCCCGGCCCCACGCCAGGAGCCCGAGCCCGAGAGGCTCCCGCTCCTGGTGGCCCTCGGACAGCTCTTCGGCGGCGGTGCCCCGCCCACGGCCCCGGCCGTTCCGGCTCCGACCCCGCCCATGGCGACCCCGCCTCCGGCTCCCCAACGCTCCCCGGGACCTCTGGCGCCGAGGGCCGCAAGGCTGCCCGGGTGTCCGGCCTGCGGCGGCCCACCAGGGTCCTGCGGCGCCCGGTTCTGCCCATGGCCGCGCAGCTCTGAGGGCCGCCCCGAGTCCCTGCCGCCCCGGCCCGCAGCGCCCCCTCCGTCTGCGGCGAGCACCCGGAGGCCATGCTCTCGACGTGACCCGCACCGCCTGGGCCGGGGACCCGCCGGCGTCGCTGCGGGCTCCCGTCTGCCGGCGCACCGGCTGTAGCGCCCCGGCCGGCCCCGAGGCCCTCTGCGCCGAGCACCAGGCCCGCCAGCTCGCCGTGCGCACCGCGGCCCTCGCCCGCCCCGGCCCGGGTGCCGGGACCCCGGTCCCATCGTGGCTGGCCACCCTCGCCACCCGAGACGAGCCCTGGCGCCGCCGTTCCGCCTGCTCGGGCATGACCGCCGTCATGTTCCCCGAGGTCCCCAATCGCCCCGCCGACTACCGCTTCGCCCTGGCGATCTGCGCCACCTGCCCGGTCGTCGAGCCCTGCGCGGCCGCCGGCGCCCGGGAGCCCGTCGGCGTCTGGGGTGGCCTCACGCCGGTCCGGCGCCGCCCTCGCCGTCGGGTGGCCTGACCGCCCGGGGCCCGGTCACTCCGACCAGGGACGATGCCACCAGAGGCCCCCAGATGCCCCGCTGTCGGTCCTTCCGGGTCGCCCGGCCCCCTCAGTCCGTCCGGGCCGTCCCGGGTGCCCGTCGTGGCCCTGTAGCGCTCGGTTCTCGTCGGTCCCGGTTCGGCCCCCTCGGAGACATCTCCGCCCCGCGGCCCTCTGCTCTCGCTTCGGTCCCGTCCCGTTCCGGTACGGTCCCTCGCTGGGATGGGATGGGTCCTATGCGCTCCGTCCCGGCCGGCCTGTCCCCGGTTCTGTGCTCGTTCGCCCCCTATCTCCCTCTCTCCCCGATCGCGATGGGTGCGGGCGAGAGGATTCGAACCTCCATCCCCCTGAGGGGACCGGGACCTAAACCCGGCGCGTCTACCCGTTCCGCCACGCCCGCGCCGTCTGGACGGCTAGGGGGAGTCTAGGGACCGGTCCCTTCGGCGGGGTTTTGACAGACCTCCGACCAGGACCGCGGTGCCTCCGGGAACCGGGCTTCGCCGATCGGGGAATGGGACTTTTGCCGGACCGGGGCCGGGTAGCCTCGTCCCCATGTCCCGCCTCTTGGTCCCGCCGCTCGTGAGGGCGGCTAGTGGAGCCGCCGACCCCGGCTCCGAGATCTTCCAGCGGCTCTTGAAAGAGCGCATCATCTTCCTCGGTTCGACCGTCGATCAGGCCACCGCCAACTCGGTTTGCGCCCAGCTGATCCTGCTCGAGGCCGAGGACCAGGAACGGGACATCTCCTTGTACATCAACTCCCCGGGCGGCTCGGTGACCGACGGCCTGGCCATCTACGACACCATGCAATACGTCCGCTGCGACGTGTCGACCATCTGCCTCGGGCTGGCCGCCTCGATGGGCCAGTTCCTCCTGTGCGCCGGGGCGAAGGGCAAGCGCTACGCGTTGCCGCACTCGAGGATCCTGATGCACCAACCGTCGGGCGCCATGCAGGGACAGGCGGCTGACATCGCCATCCAGGCCGAGCAGATCGTCTACCTCAAGCGGATGATGGCCGAACGGATCGCCATGCACACAGGCCAGCCGGTCGATCGGATCGAGTCCGACTCCGACCGCGACCGCTGGTTCACCGCCGAGGAGGCTCGAGAGTACGGCTTCATCGACCAGGTGATCGAACGCTCGAGCACACAGGTCGGCGGGAACTGATCATGGCGCTCGAGGCTGCGGCCCCGAGCGAAGAGGCCGGGCGGGTCAAGGCCACCCGAGTCGTCTCCTCTCACGTCAGCGTGTCGATGCGGGTGGTCGACATCTGGCGGTCTCGCCAGCTCCTGTGGAACCTGGTCTCGACCGAGATCCGGGTGAAGTACAAGAACTCCTTCTTGGGCCTCGTGTGGTCGCTGTTGGCCCCGGCCATGGCCCTGGTGGTCTACGCGGTGGTCTTCGGCATCGCCCTGCGCAACGGGTACCCGGAGTTCGTCATCCTGCTCTTCTCCGGTCTCTTGGCCTGGAACCTCTTTCAGACGAGCGTGCTCACTGCCACTGGGGCGATCGTGAACAACGCCGGCCTGGTGAAAAAGGTGTCCTTCCCCCGGGAGATCCTGGCCCTGGCCTCGGTCGGCTCGGCCTCGGTCTTCTTCTTCTTCCAGGCCTGCGTGATGGTGCTCTTCCTGGCTGGGTTGCAGTGGCGACCGGCGTTCGGCGAGCTGTGGCTCATCCCGGTCGCGCTGGTGCCCCTCCTCGTGTTCTGTGCGGCGATGGCGATCTTCCTCGCCGCGGTCAACGTGTATCTACGTGACGTTCAGCACCTGATCGAGGTGGTGGTGGGGTCGGCTTGGTTCTGGGCCTGCCCCATCGTCTACTCGTACCAGCACATCGTCTACCCCAAGCTCTCCGAGCACCACATCTTGTGGCTCTACTTCCTCAATCCGCTGAATCCCATCGTGATGACCTTCGAGCGAGTGATCTACGCCAGGACCGGGCTCATCCACCTGACCACAGCGGGCCACCCGTTGGCCCAGCTCCTGCCGGGCTGGTCGTCGTGGACCTACGTCGAGGCCGACGCGATCGTGCTGGCAGTGTCGTTGGTTCTCTTTTTCGGGGCCATGCTGGTGTTCGGCCGGTTGGCCGGGAACTTCGCCGAGGAGCTCTAGGTGCCGACCGCCGTCGACATCCAGGGCGTGTCCAAGCGGTTCCGCCTCTACCACCAGAAGTACACCTCGCTCAAGGAGCGGGTGATCCACGCCGGTCGGACCCCCTACACCGACCTGTGGGCATTGCGGGACATCGTCTTTGACGTCGAGGAGGGCGACACCGTCGGCATCCTGGGGCGCAACGGCTCGGGCAAGTCGACCCTCCTCAAGTGCATCTGCGGGGTGCTCCAGCCGACCTCGGGCCAGGTGGTGGTCCGGGGCAAGCTGGCCGGCCTGCTCGAGTTGGGCGCCGGCTTCCAGCCGGACCTGACCGGTCGGCAGAACATCTATCTGAACGGCTCGCTCCTCGGGCTCTCCAAGGCCGATATCGACCGGGTCTTCGACGAGGTGGTGGCCTTCGCCGAGCTCGAGCAGTTCATCGACCAGCAGGTGAAGTTCTACTCGTCGGGGATGTACGTACGGCTGGGGTTCGCCGTCGCGGTGAACGTCGATCCCGACGTGCTCGTGATCGACGAGGTGCTGGCCGTCGGGGACGAGCGCTTCCAGCGCAAGTGCCTGGACCGGGTGCAGCAGTTCCAGGATCAGGGGCGCACGATCATCTTCGTGTCCCACTCGCCCGACCAGGTGCGGGCCATCTGCGACAAGGCGGTCGTTCTGAGCGACGGGAAGATGATCGGGCACGGTCCCCCGGGCGAGGCCGTCCGGGTGTTCCGCGAGAACCTGCTCGAGGCGGGCGACGTCCTGGCCCGCGGGATGGAAGTGGCAGCGACGGCCGCAGCCGCCCAGCCCATGGCCCCGGTCCCGGCCGACCATCTGCACCCGATCCGGATCAGCGGGGTGAGCATGTCGTACCCGGGCAGCGAGCAGCGCCCCTATGTGGTGACCGGCGAGCCGCTCACGATCGCCCTGCAATTCGAGGCCAGCGAACCGACGGCGGCGTCGTTCGTGGTGGAGCTCCGCGACGACAAGGGCGGGGTCCTCCTGCGAACGGTGAGTGGTGACCTTGACGCCGCGGCGGACGTGGTGGCCGGGAGCGGTGTGGTGTCGTTCCGCTACGAATCGGTGCCTTTCACCGACGGCGCCTACGACCTCTCGGTCGGGGTCGAGCACCGGGCCGGTGGCGAGCTGTTCGACTGGAAGGAGGCGGCGGCCCGGATTGAGGTGATGAACCCGTCGAAGGCCGTCGGGCTGGTCGCCCTGCCGGTGAAGGTGTTCGTGGAGCAGGCTTCCGGCGTGGTCGGCCGATGATCCCCGAGCCCGAGACGAGCGAGCGAGGCGACGACCCGTCGTCCGCCCAGCGGTACCTGGCCACCGTGATGGCCGAGATCGACGACGAGGTTGAGCGGCGGCGAGCCTCGGGGGACCTCCCCCAGCGTCTCGAGCACGAGTTGGACGAGCTCTTTTTGCGATTCTCGCCGATGGCCAGCCGCTTCGGTGGCCTCGAGGAAGCCCTCGGGTCCCTGGAGGCCTCGGCCTACATCGACCCGGTGGTGCCCGTCGCCTCCTCGAAGTCGGGCGGCACCTTCGTGAAGCGGAGCCTCAGGCGGGCCAGCATGTGGTACGTCGGCTGGGTCACCGCGCAGATCAACCAGTTCACGGCGGCCGCCACCCGCACCCTGCGGGTGCTCGACGACCGGGTTCGGACGTTGCAGCGCCAGCTGGAGGCCCAGCAGGTGCCGGCGGCCCCGGTCCTCGAGATCGCCTGGGCACATGGTCCGGGCGCCTGGTGGGTGGACCCCGCACTTCGGGGGCTATCGAGCCCGGGGGGCCGGGTGCTCCACGCCGCCGCGGCCGACGGGTGGCTGGTGCACCGGCTGGCGACCAAGGGTGTCGACGCCTACGGGGTCGAGCCCCGGGATGGACGGATCGACCTGGCCGAGGTCGAGGGACTGGACCTGCGCCAGGAGCCGGTGTTCGAGCACCTCCGAGCGGTGGGGACCGACTCGTTGGCCGGCCTGGTGCTCACCGGGGTGGTCGACGTCATGACGGCGGGGGAGCGGAGTGTCCTCATCGAGTTGGCGACCCGAGCCGTCGCCCCGGGCGGCCGGCTCGTCGTGCACTCGCTTTCGGAGGCCGGCTGGAGGTCCGAGGACGCACCGATCGAGGCCGACGCCGCCGCCGGCCGGCCGCTCCGTTCGCGGACGTGGGCCGCTCTGCTCGAGCGGGATGGGTTCAAGGTCGCGGTGCTCGAGGGTCCCGAGGGCCTCGACTACCTGGTGGTGGCGACAGCGGCCGAGGGGGGACCGGAGGCCGTCGGGGTTCGGTGAAGGTTGTCTTCGTCACCCCGCGTTACGACCCGGCCGCCATCGGTGGGGCCGAGTCGGCGGCCCGGCTGTTGGCCGAGCACCTGGCGCTCGAGCCGGGCTTGGAGGTCTGCGCCTACTCCACCTGTGCTCTCGACCACCTGAACTGGGAGAACCAGCTTCCGGCGGGTACCTCGACGCTCAACGGCGTCACGGTCACCCGTTTCGAGGTGGCAGAGCCCCGCCGCAAGGCGTTCTTCGAGCTCGACGGCCGGCTCCGGCATGCCCCTCGACGGGCCAGCTGGGAGGAGTCCGAGCGCTGGCTCCGGCTGAACGGCCCCGATGCCCCCGGTCTCCTCGAGGCCCTGCGCTCGGGTGACGCGGATGTCGCCGTGTTCTCGCCCTACCTGTTCCTGACGACCGTCGCCGGGATCCGGGCCGCCCCCATGCCGACCGTGCTGCACTCCGCGGCCCACGACGAGCCGCCCCTGTACCTGGGGGCCATCAGGGACGCCTTCGTCCGGGCCGACGCCCTGTGCTACTACACCGCGGCCGAGCGGCGGCTCGTCCAACGGATCCATCCGGTGGCTGAGAAGCCCCAGGTCGTCCTGGGCGTCGGGCTGGGCGAGCCGGTCGAGGGGGGCCGCCGCGGCGGCGAGATCCTGGGCATCGGTGAGCGGCCCTATCTCGCCTTCGTCGCCCGGATTGACGCCCACAAGGGGGCGGACATGCTCGACCGCTACTTCCGCACCTACAAGCAGCGGCACCCCGGACCGCTCACCCTGGCGCTGGTCGGCCCGGTGTCCACGGAGATCGAGCCGCACCCCGACGTCGTCGTGACCGGGACGGTCGACGAGCCGACCAAGTGGGACCTCCTCCGGGACGCGACGGCCTTCGTCCACCCCGGCGCGTTGGAGTCGTTCTCGCTGGCGATCATGGAGGCCTGGGAGCAGGGCGTGCCGGTGGTCGTGAACGCGCTCTGCGAGCCGACCCGGGAGCACTGCGCCCACTCGGGGGGAGGGTTGTGGTTCGGCTCCTACCGGGAGTTCGAGGCCGTGATCGACCGGCTGGCGGGGGACGAGAAGCTGCGCAAGTCGCTCGGGGCGAACGGTCGGGCCTACGTGCAGGCGCACTACCAGTGGTCGGCGCTCGTGCCCCGCTACGTCCGGTTCCTGGGCTCGGTCGCCGAGCGGGCCCGGGGGGCCCGTCGCTGACCAGCTACTGCTCGGCGCCCCGCTCGTTTCCGACCCGCCCCGCACCGTTTGTCGTCACCCGGATCAAGAGTTCGACGAAACGCCGGGCCGTCGCGTCGCGGTCGAAGTGGGCGATCCGGGCCGCGGCAGCCACCCCCAGGTGGGCACGGAGCACCCGGTCCGAGGCGACCCGGGCCACGGCGGCGGCGAAGCGGAGGGGTTCCTTTGAGTCGAGGAGGATCCCCGCCGTGCCGACCGTCTCGGAGACGGCGGTGACGCCGTAGGCGACGACCGGCACCCCGTGGCCCATGGCCTCGACCAGGGGGACACCGAATCCCTCGTGGTCCGACGCGCTCACGTACACGTCGGCCGCCCGGAAGTAGGCCTCGAGGCCAGCGGGCTCGAGCGAGCCCACGAGGTCCACCGCGTCGGTGAGCCCGAGCCGCTCGACGAACGCCTCGAGGGCGTGGCCGTAGTGCTCGCCGATCGGCGTGCCGACCAGGTGCAACCGGGCCAACGGGTCGTAGAGGCGCCGGTAGACGGCGAGCATCTTGACCAAATCGTGGGGAGCCTTCCAAGGGGAGATCTTGCCGGTGAAGAGCAGGTCGATCCCCCCGCCCGCCTTCGCCTCCGCCAGGCGTCGCTCGATGGCGGGGTCGGGCGGTGCTCCGGTCGAGGTCATGTCGATGAGCAGCGGGACCACGGCCGTGCCGCGGTAGCCCGTCGCCAACAGCTCGGACTCGTTGAAGGCCGAGTCACAGACGGCGAAGCGGCACTCCGGTGCCAGTCGGGCGAGCTGCGCCCGGCCCACTGCGGCCTCGTGGGTGACCTGCGGCGCCCAGCCGTCGATGAGCTCGGCCGGGGTGATGTTGTGGTAGTTGACCAGCTTGGGCTCGGTCCGGGCGCTCAGGGCGTCGAAGACTGGACTCCCGATGGAGAGGTGGTACAGGAGCCAGCGGTTCTTCGCCCCTCGGCCGAGCTCGGTGATCGGCCGGCCGCGGTCCGCCACGTCCGGCGTGCAGCTGCCGTAGTAGATCTCCGAGTCCACGCCGGCCGCACGCAGCGCACTGCCGAGAGCGAGGGAGTGCACGCCGATGGCGTCCCGGCTGGCCAGGGAGGGCAGGACCTGGTCGATCCGCACGTCGGGAGTGTAGGTGACGGTGGCCTGCTCCTTCCCCGCCGAGGGATGGATCAGCGGCCGGGACCGGGGCGGGGAGGGACCGGTTGACGCCCGTCTACCCGGGCCAGCGTCGGGAAGCGGCGGAGCGCTCCGAGCTTGCCCAGTCGGCCGGCGTCGACTGCGTGGTCGGCGGCGCCGAGCAGCCACGCGTCGCCGCGGCTGTTGCCGTACGCCCACAAGACCGCCTGGGCTCGCCCCGCGCCGGCCAGGCCGTTGGCCCGCATCCAGCTGACCACCCTGGCGTATTTCTCGGCTCCCCGGCAGTTCTTCCCCTCAAAGCGGCCCGAGACGATGCCTGCGGCGTCCACGGCCAGGCGGGTGGCGAGGACCCCGTCGACCCCCAGGATCTCGCCGGCCGGCTCCACGTAGTGCTCCAGGGAGGCCGAGATCAAGACGGTCATGTGCCCGCGCTCGCGGTGCCACTCCATCCGCCGACGCACCTCGGGTCGGAGCCGGAGGCGCAGGTGGTTGGCGGCGAAGGTCCGACCCTTGCGGGCCAGCTCCTCGTTCGGCGTCCCCGAGAGCAGGCGGACGAACAGCTGCTCTTTGTAGTCGTCGGCTGCGGTCCCCGACATGACCGCCGCCCGGAGGAGCCCGGGGAGCGTCCGGACCAAGGTGACCGCGACCGGCAGGAACCCCCGGGCCGAGATCAGAAAGGGGACGGTGCTGGCCCCCCGGGTGATCGTGCCGTCGAAGTCGAAGGCGGCCACCGTCGCCCGCCCTCGGGTCTCGTCTTCGGGCCCAGCCGAGCTCACAAGGCAGCTCCGCCTCGGCCCTCGCCGGCCGAGAAGCGCTCCGCACCGGCGAGGGTCTCCCCGCTGGCGATGACCTCGCGACCGAGGCGAGCCTCGATGGTGGCCGCGTGGTCCTCGGAGAGCCCCCATTGCTCGATCGCCGAGCGGCGATCGCTGCGCATGCAGGCCTGCGGGAGCGAGGCGAGCTGTTCGGCCAGCTCCACCGCCGTTTCCAGCGCGCCGCCCGGAGGGCAGATGCGGTTGGCCAACCCGATGGCGAGCGCTTCGGGTCCCGCCACCGGCCGCCCGGTCAGGATCAGGTCCATCGCCCGGCTCGCCCCGATCAGCCTCGGGAGGCGGACGGTTCCGAGGTCCACCAGGGGGACCCCGAACCGGCGGCAGAACACCCCGAACACCGCGTCCTCGGCCGCCACCCGCAGGTCGCACCAGATGGCCAGCTCGAGGCCACCGGCCACCGCGTAGCCCTCGATGGCCGCAACGACCGGTTTGGACAACGACATCCTGGTCGGACCCATCGGGCCCGGCCCGACGTCGCGGACCGGGCGCCGGTCTCCGGCGGCCAGCGCCTTTAGGTCCGCCCCGGCACAGAAGGTGCCCCCGGCGCCGGTCAGGACCGCCACGGCGGCTGCGTCGTCGGCATCGAAGGCTTCGAAGGCGCTTCGGAGGGCTTCGGCCGTCGCCCCGTCCACGGCGTTGCGGACCTCCGGCCGGTCGATCGTGACCACGGTCACCGGGCCCCTCCGATCGACCCGGACGCCAGCGCCAGCACCTCGGGCCACCGGCGATCGGTCGGAGCTTGGCGGCACAGGAGGGGATTTTGGCATGACCGCGTGGGGGATCGGGTCATGCGGCCGCGAGCTCGGACGGACAAATCCTGACCGGGCCGGTCGACAATTGGTCTGGATCCCGTTAAGGTGGGCCGGACGACGCAAGGTCCGGCCCGAGGGTGATCGACGACCCCCGGCCAAGGAACAGGAGGCCCACCGACCGATGGCAATTCGACTGGGGGACACCGCCCCCGATTTCAGCGCCGAGACCACCGAGGGCACGATCCACTTCCACGAATGGCTCGGCGACAGCTGGGGGATCTTGTTCTCCCACCCGAAGGACTTCACCCCCGTCTGCACTACCGAGCTCGGGGCGTTCTCCAAGAACAAGGCCGAATTCGACAAGCGAAACACTAAGTTGATCGGCTTGTCGGTGGACTCGGTCCAGTCCCACAACGGATGGGCCGGCGACATCGAAGAGACGCAGGGATCGGCACTCAACTTCCCGCTCATCGGCGACGAGGACCACCGGGTGGCCGACCTGTACGACATGATCCACCCCAACGCCAACGACACGCTGACGGTGCGGTCCGTCTTCATCATCGGTCCGGACAAGAAGGTCAAGCTGACCCTGACGTACCCCGCCTCGACCGGCCGCAACGTCGCCGAGATCATCCGGGTGCTCGACTCGCTCCAGCTGACCGCGGGCTACCAGGTGGCCACCCCGGTCAACTGGACCGACGGTCAGGATGTGATCATCGCCCCTGCCGTTTCGGACGAGGAGGCCAAGGGGAAGTTCCCCAAGGGGTTCAAGGCGCTGAAGCCCTACCTGCGGATGACGCCCCAGCCCAACCGCTGATTCCGTCACCGAGCCGCCGTCAGGCCGGCGAGGTCGACGGCCCCTCGGGCGAGGTCCCCGGCGCCCTGAAGATGGTCGAGCGGTAGTAGGCGAGCTCGGCCACGCTCTCTTTGATGTCGTCCATGGCCCGGTGGGTGGTCTGCTTGCCCGGCGCTCCCGTCAGTGCCTCGGGGTACCAACGCCGGCAGAGCTCCTTCAGCGTCGACACGTCGACCGAGCGGTAGTGGAGCCACTCGTCGATCTCCGGCAGATAGGCGGCCAGGAAGCGGCGGTCGGTGCCGATCGAGTTGCCGGCCAAGGGGACCGTCTTGCTCTCGGGGATGTGCTGTTTCAAGAAGTCGAGCACGAGGACGCCGGCCGCTTCGAGGCTGAGCGTGGAGGACCTGATCGCCTCGAGCAGGCCCGAGCGGGTGTGCATGTTCCGCACGAACGGGTCCATGCCGTCGAGCTGCTCGGGGGTGGCCGACACCACCAGGTCTGGGCCTTCGGCCACCACGTTGAGCTCGTCGTCGGTGAGGAGCACGGCGATCTCGACGATGACGTCACGAGAGGGCTCGAGACCGGTCATCTCGAGGTCCATCCAGGCCAGCACCGCCAGGGACGATAGCCCTGGGGTCCGAGCAGGCCCGGGTTCGAGCCCGAGTCGGTATCTTCTCCCTGGCATGGTGGTCATCCCGATCCATCAGCTGGACCCGCAGCTCCCGGTCCCGAGCTACGCGCGGGCCGGTGACGCCGGCGCCGACCTGTACGCACGCGAAGACGCCCGGCTGCCGGCCGGCGGTGGGAGGGCCCTCGTGCCAACCGGTGTCGTGCTGGCGTTGCCGCACGGCTTCGGGGGGTTCGTCCTGCCCCGGAGCGGGCTCGCACTCCGGCACGGGGTGACCTGCCTCAACACTCCGGGGCTGGTCGATCCCGGCTACCGCGGCGAGCTCGCGGTGCTCCTGGTCAACACGGACCCGACCGACGACTACGTCGTGCAACGGGGGGACCGGATCGCGCAGCTCGTGGTGATGGCGGTCGAGCCGGTGGAATTCGAGGTCGTCGAGCGAAACCGGCTCCCGGCCTCAGAGCGCGACGTCGGGGGTTTCGGGCACACCGGTCGGTGACCTGCTCCGAGGGCCCCGCGATATCCTGGTTGCGCTGCGGACGTGGCTCAGTTGGTAGAGCATCACCTTGCCAAGGTGAGGGTCGCGGGTTCGAATCCCGTCGTCCGCTCTCGAAATTTGGTGCTGGGGCTGCCGGTCAGGGCATCAGCGGAAGGCAAGAGACAACGGGAATCGAAGCGGACGGGCTCTCCCGGTCGCATTCAACTCCGGAGTGCACGGCGAGTGTTGTGGCCCGAAGCACCGTATGGTCGCGAGGCGCGCCTACAACACTCGCACGACGCACGTCAACCCGGGCGCGCCAGCCAGCCGGCGGTCAGCCGTCAGCAACTCGCATCCCAGGCCTTCGGCAAGGCCGATATACGCCGCGTCGTACGCCGTGACGTTCGCGCGCAAGTCGTAGGCACGGCGCATGAACGGCAGGGCGGGGTAGCGGTCCAGGCTCAGTTCCTCGAGGTCAGCGATCGCTGCGGCGAACCGCCGGTCGGAAATGGTGCCGGCCAGCCATCGCTTGCGCAGGACTGCGACGGTCTCCACGTCGACCAGCTCGGGAGCGGCGACGTCTCCGGCGATTCGCACCTCGCCACGGGCTCGTCGGCCGTCGACACCGTCGTCTCCCACCACGTTCGCGAGCACGGACGCGTCGATGACCATCAACGGTTCGCCCGCTCCTCTGCGAGGTCCACGGCGGCTTGCCCGAGCCCGACACGCCCACCGCGGTGTCGCTC